>CAMCTC010000119.1 GCA_945878355.1 Bordetella parapertussis
CCCGGTGTGTGGTTGGCCGTGAGGTTGTAGGACCCGCCGCTGTAGCTGTAGCTGGGTACGTCAACGGCCAAGTAGTAAGTGCCAGCAGCAGGAGCAGAAGCTGTATAGGTCTTGTCAGCGCCCGTCGAGAACAGACTCAGCAACACCCCCGCCGAGTCATACAGACCCAGCCTGAAGTAGTTGCTGTAGGCATCACTGGTGGGTACATCAAAGATCAGACTGAAGGTGCCCGCCGCTGATACCGTGAGCTTGTAGACGTCTTGATCTGTGGAAGACGAGAGCTGCCCGGTGATGGGCGTGCCCAAGGCCAGCACATCCGCCGTCGCGATGGAGTCGTTGGGTTCAGACTCTAATGACATTTATTGCCCCCAAGCCAGTTAAAGATACGTCTTCTTCCATATCCCAACGCTTTGATGTGGTCCGCCTCAGAAACGAAATTTAGGTGTGGCTGAGTCTAACCAAACACCGTAGGTGGCCTTAGATGCACACCAATTCAATCACCAAATAGGTTAGGAAATTCAGCGCCATCTTGCCACTCATTACCAAATTGAAGCGTATGAAAACCCACGCTTTCCTGACGTGCCGCATCCCGGCGTTGTGCATCCAGCAGGCAAGCACCTAGACTTATAGGTCGTCGGCGAAGCCCTGGCCGAGGTTCACGCGCATCCTGGTGCTCCACATTGGTTGCGCCAGAGGTTCCGGGATGATCAGGAACTGGCCCGGTGGGTTGGATGAGCTGAGGGCTGCGATCAAGGCCGTACCTGTGGTCGCCGCCGATAGCATCGCACCGCACCGCAGGCTTGGGGCGAGGAAAGCTGTCGAGTCTTGAGCGCCGCTGGCTTCTATCCGCAAGTGGCCGAGGGGCCGACCGGCGACCGCCACCCCAAGCCCGGTGGCGCTGGCAGGGTTCGTAGTTCCTGCCGGGCTGGCAACAGGGTGGAGACGCTCCGAAACCCCGTACCGCAGTCTGTAAAAAGTCTGTAAGAGCCCCAAAAACAACAAAGCCCCGTCTTGTGAACGGGGCTAAGTGCTTGATTCTATTGGTGCCGGAGAGAAGAGTCGAACTCCCGACCTTCGCATTACGAATGCGCTGCTCTACCAACTGAGCTACACCGGCGTTCAGCCTCGTATTCTAACCCGGTTCTGGTCACTGTTGCCCCTGAATTCAGCCGCCGGCGCTGCGCTGGGCGATATGCCTGGCGTGCGCCGGTAATATTGCGCTGATTGCAGTGCTGTTCTTTGGCTGCGGAGCGGTCCCTGTCGGCACCGGGTTCAGGACGACCGCAACCGTGCGCAGTGCAGGCTTGCAGAGTCGGTAAGTCGGCATGTTGTCAGTCGGTTCAACTTGCTCGCTCGGCGTCAACTGTCGTTGATGACAGGCCGCAGCGCGCAGCCCACGATGCGCAGTCATGCAGATTTTTTGTCGATCGATAAGCTATAAAAAGAGCGTCACCATGCAACCTATCCCGAGCGGTCTTTGCGCATCTGGCAATCGGCGAGATCTGTGCCACCCCCCACGTAAAGCCGCGAGCCATGCCTGGCTTGCAGGCCGCATAGACGCGAGGCTGCGACTGACCATCGCCGCAGGCACGTCGTGACGGGTCGGTTTGGCACCATCGCTGCGCTCGGCAGCGCGCAGACACTGGCCTGGGCATCGTCTTATTACCTCCCGGCGATGCTTGCAACGCCGATTGCATCCGATCTTGCGCTGGCGCCGCCGCTGGTGTTCGCGGCTTTCTCGCTGTCGCTGGTGGTTTCTGCCTTGGTCGGGCCTTGGACGGGCAGGGCGATCGACCGCTGGGGCGGGCGTCCGGTGCTGATCGGCACCAACCCGCTGTTTGCGCTAGGCCTTGTGGCTTTGGGGTTGGCGCAAGGTCCGCTGTCGCTCTTCGCCGCCTGGGCCTTGATCGGCTTGGCGATGGGCAGCGGCCTGTACGAGGCGGCGTTCGCCACGCTGGTCAAGCTCTATGGTCAGGAGGCTCGCAACCCGATCACTGGCATCACGCTGATTGCCGGTTTTGCCAGCACGGTGGGCTGGCCGCTGACAGCCTTGCTCGAGCAGCAGTTCGGTTGGCGCGGTGCCTGTTTCGCCTGGGCTGCGCTGCATCTGGTGTTGGGTCTGCCGTTGAACCTGTCGCTGCCTCGTGTTGGCGCACCGGCGCCGATGACGGCCGGCGTCAACACTGCGCCCGCTGATGCGGACTTGCCGTTCCAGTCCGCCAGCAGTGGCCGAATCAGCATGGTGCTGGCCTTCATGTTCGCGGTCACCGCGTTCACCAGCACGGCGATGGCGGCGCATCTGCCGCGCTTGCTGCAGGCTTGCGGTGCAACATTGGCGGTGGCGGTCGCCGTGGGCGCATTGATCGGGCCGGCGCAGGTGGCGGGCCGCTTGCTCGAATTCGGTGTGCTGCGCCGGGTGCATCCGCTGATCTCGGCCCGGATCGCTGCGCTGTCTCACTCGCTGGCCGCGTTCGCGCTGTTGGTGGCCGGCCCCTCTGCGGCGGTGTTGTTCGCGCTGGTGCATGGTGCGGGCAATGGCATCCTGACGATCGCCAAAGGCACCTTGCCGCTGGTGCTGTTTGGCCCCCAAGGCTATGGCGCCCGTCAGGGCTGGCTGACCATGCCTGCGCGGGTGGCGCAGGCGATGGCGCCGTTCCTGTTCGGCTGGGTGCTAGACCGCTGGGGCTCGGCCGCGCTGGGTTTGTCGGCGGCGCTGGGGCTTCTTGCTTTCATCGCGCTGATGCTGTTGCCGACTGCCAAGCCGCCGGCAGGCCGATAGCGCCGCTTCAATCGCTCGCCGCCAAGGCCTTGGTCACGATCTCGCGCACGTCCTCGCTGAGTCTCGTGCTCGCTGCCACGCGCGACACAGCTTGTCGTGCCGCGCTGCGCCACGGTTCGGCCAGCACGCTCCAGCGGTCCATCGTCCGCGCCAGGCGCGCAGCGAGCTGTGGGTTGATGGCGTCTAGCTCGAGCACCCGGTCGGCCCAGAACACATAGCCCGCGGCATCGGTGCGGTGGAATGCTGCAGGGTTCTCGCGGCAGTAACCGGCGACCAGGCTGCGCGCCCGGTTCGGGTTCTTGAGCGAGAAGTCTGGGTGCTGCATCAGCGCCTTGACCCGTTGCAACACGATGCCCGGGCCGGCCGTGAGCGGCTCGGCAGCGCGCGCTTGCAGGTTGAACCACTTGTCGATCACCAAGTCGTCGCCAGCAAACATCGCATGGAACCGCTCCAGCGCAGGTGCTGCCAGCGGCGATTGGCCGTCGACCAGCGCTGCCAGCGCGCCGTAGCGATCGGTCATTTGGCCTGCGTCCTTGAAGCGCTGGTACGCGCGACCCGGCCAGACCGTGTCGCCGGTCTGCATCGCATCGAGCACCAGCATCTGCAGCGCCAGGTTGGCCAAAGCGCGTTTGCCCGATTGCGCTGTGTCTGGCCGGTAACCCTCGAGCACTTGGTGTGATTCGAAGGCCCAGACCCAATCGTCGCGCAAGCGCGCTGCCAGTTGCCGCCGCATCTGCTCGCGCAGCACATGGATGCGCTGCGGGTCGACCACAACGCATTGTTCGGCCACGTAGTTTTCACTGGGCAGCGTGAGTGCCAGCTCTTTGAAAGCGGGGTCCAGCGCGGGGTCGCGCAAGGTCTGGCGCATGGCCTCGACATACGCGCTGTCGAGTGCGGGCAGGTCGCCAGCGTCGGGCAGCGCGGCCATCATGCGGCTCAAGCCCAGGCGCTGGCCGGCCTCCCAGCGCTTGAAGGCATCGCTGTCGTGTTGCAGCAGCACCAGCAGTGCGCCGTCATCGAGGCCATCGTCCAGGTACACCGGTGCCGACAGGCCACGCAGCAGCGAAGGCACAGGTGCCGAGGCGACATTGACAAAGGTGAAGGTTTGTTCCTGCGCCGAGAGCACCAGCACCCGCTCGTTACCCGCCGCCTGCGCTTCATCGAGAAGTCGCAGCGGCAAGGCCTGGCCGTTGTCGGCCCTGAGCAGTCCCATCAGCACCGGCAACACGCTGGGCAGCTTGAGGTCCTGGCCGGGTGAGGGCGCTGCGCTCTGCGTCAGCGTGAGCTTGTAGTGCAGGCTGACCGGGTCGTACACGCCACGGGCTTGCAGCGTGGGCGTGCCGGCCTGGCCATACCAGCGCTTGAAAGCGTCGAGATGGCTGGCCAGCGCGCTGTCCGGGTTGGCGTCGGCGATGGCCTGTGCAAAATCGTCGCAGGTGACGGCCTGGCCGTCGTGGCGGCTGAAGTACAAGGCCATGCCAAGGCGAAATCCCTCGCGCCCAACCAGTGTGGCCATCATCCGCACCAACTCGGCGCCCTTGTCGTAGATCGTCGCGGTGTAGAAATTGTTGATCTCGACATAGCTGTCGGGCCGCACCGGGTGCGCCATCGGACCGGCATCTTCCGGGAACTGCACAGCGCGCAGACCGCGAACATCCTCGATGCGCTTGACGGCGCGGGCCGACGCAGCGCCGGCCATGTCCATCGAGAACTCCTGGTCGCGGTAGACCGTCAGTCCTTCCTTGAGCGAGAGCTGGAACCAATCGCGGCAGGTGATGCGGTTGCCGGTCCAGTTGTGGAAGTACTCATGGCCGACCACGCTCTCGATACCCGCGAAGTCGGCATCGGTGGCCGTGGCAGGGCTGGCCAGCACGTACTTGGTGTTGAAGATGTTCAGGCCCTTGTTCTCCATCGCGCCCATGTTGAAGTCGCCCACGGCGACGATCATGAAGCGCTCGAGGTCAAGTGCTAGGCCAAAGCGGGCTTCGTCCCATGCCACCGATGCGATCAGCGAGTTCATCGCATGCTCGGTCTTGTCCATGTCCCCCTGGCGCACATAGATCTGCAGCAGGTGGTCCTTGCCCGTGCGTGAGCGTATGCGTTGCTCGCGGCACACCAGATTGGCCGCGACCAGTGCGAACAGATAACTGGGCTTGGGGAAGGGGTCGTGCCATTTGGCGAGGTGGCGCCCGTTGTCCAGCGTCAGCTGCTCGACCAGGTTGCCGTTGCTCAGCAGCACCGGATACTTGGCCTTGTCGGCGCGCAATGTGACGGTGAACACCGCCATCACGTCTGGCCGGTCCAGGAAATAGGTGATGCGCCTGAAACCTTCGGCCTCGCACTGGGTGAAGAAACCGCCGCCGCTGGTGTACAGCCCCGACAGTTGGGTGTTCTTGTCGGGCCCGCAGGTGTTGCGGATCTCGAGCGTGAACACCGGTCTGTCCGGCGGGTTGTCGATCACCAGCAGGCCGGGCTCATGGCGAAACGACACGCTTTCGCCGTCAGCCAGGCAGCGCAGCAGCACCAGGTCGTCGCCGTGCAGCGTGAGCGGCTGACCGGGTTCGGCGTCGGGGTTGCGTTCGATGCTGAGCTTGCTGGCGACAATGGTTTTGACCGGGTCGAGGTCAAAAATCAGCTCGACGCTGCGAATCCAGAAGGCCGGGGCTTGGTAGTCCTCGCGGCGGATCAGGGTGGTGGATCCTTCAAGCATGGTGGGTCTCAGTTCACGAAAGAATGGACAAGCAAGCCGCTGGCTTCAGCGGCTCGGACAAGTTGGCGATCGCCCGTGGCAAGCGCCTTACAGTTCATTTCAATGGCGCAGGCCAGGTGCAGCGCATCCAGCGTGGCCAGCGGCGCCCCCGAGTCGCGCAGCAGGCTGGTTGCCCGCCCGAAGCTGGCCACCTCGAACGGCCGCATCGCCCACAGCGCGCCAGTCAGGTCAGCGGCAAACTGGCTGCGCGACTGGGCCGCGAAGTCAGCGTCTATCAAGCCCTGCCGCAACAGGCGTTGCAGAATCGATTCGAACTCGGCGGCGACCAAGGGCGAAATCACGCAATCGTCAGGGTGCTGTGCCAAGAACGCATCCACCGTGTCCGAGCCCTGTTCAGCGATGTAGCGCTTGGCCAGCGCACTGGTGTCGAAATAGGTGGCCAAGGCTTCAGCCCTGCTCGCGCTCTTGGCGGATCAGGCCCTCCAGCGTGCCTGGCGTCAGCGGCTTCATGCCCGCCCGGTGAGACGCCAGCGAAGCAACCTCTCGCTTGCGGGGCACGGGCAGTATGCGTGCCACCGGCTCGCCGTGGCTGACCAGCAGCAGTTCTTGCTCTTGGGCCAAGGTCTCACGCAGGTGCGGCATCGCGTTGCGCAGCTCACGGACATTGATGGTTTTCATGTGACACATACTTTAAATTTGTGACACAGGCAGTATAGGCTGCCAGCCAAGCCGCAGGCCTGACCCGCAACCTGGACTACAAGCCTTGTTTCAGGCTGGCCTGGATGAACTGGTCCAGGTCGCCGTCCAGCACCTTCTGCGTATTGGAGGTCTCGACGTTGGTGCGCAAGTCCTTGATCCGGCTGTTGTCCAGCACATAGCTGCGGATCTGGTGGCCCCAGCCGACGTCGGTTTTGGTGTCCTCGAGCTTTTGCTGCTCTTCCATTCGCTTGCGCATCTCGAAGTCGTAGAGCCGCGATCGCAGCCGCTTCCACGCCACGTCACGGTTGCTGTGCTGGCTGCGGCCATCTTGACATTGCACCACGATACCGGTGGGGATGTGGGTCAAACGCACCGCAGAGTCGGTCTTGTTGATGTGCTGGCCGCCAGCGCCCGAGGCACGGAAGGTGTCGACCCGCACGTCGGACGGGTTGATGTCGATCTCGATCGAGTCGTCGACCTCGGGGTATACGAACAGGCTGGCAAAGCTGGTGTGGCGCCCGCCCGCCGAGTCGAACGGGCTCTTGCGAACAAGCCGGTGCACGCCGGTCTCGGTGCGCAGGTGGCCGAAGGCGTAGTCGCCCTCGACCTTGATCGTCGCGTTCTTGATACCGGCGATCTCGCCCGGCGTCTCGTCTTCCATCGTCGCCGTGAAGCCTTTGCGTTCGCAGTACTTCAGGTACTGGCGCAGCAGCATGCCGGCCCAGTCGCAGGCTTCTGTGCCACCGGCGCCAGCCTGGATGTCGATGAAACAGTTGCTCGGGTCGGCCGGGTTGTTGAACATGCGGCGGAACTCGAGACCTTCGACGATGTCACGCAGCTTGGCGGCATCGTCTTCGATCGCCGCCAGGTCGTCGAAAGCCTCTTCGGCCTTGGACATCTCGTAGAGCTCCTGGTTGTCGGCCAGGTTGCTGTTGAGGTGATCGATTGTGCTGACCACGTCCTCGAGCAGCTTCTTCTCGCGGCCCAGTTCCTGGGCCCGCTTGGGTTCGTTCCAAACGCTGGGATTCTCCAGCGCGGCAACGACTTCGTTCAATCGCAGTGATTTGCGATCGTAGTCAAAGATACCCCCGGAGCTGCTCGGTGCGGGCGCTCAGATCGGCGAGCAGCGTGCCGATGGCGTTGACTTGTTCGATGTCCATGGATGTTCTGATTCAATCGTATGTCGGGCGGTCGTTGATTCTCGCATGGGGGCTGGTGCGCGGTCATCAGACGAAGCTGGCTTGGCCTCGACCCCTGGCGTTGAATTCCCGGGTCGCGTTGCTTGGGCTAGCATGCCCTCGTGACAAAGCCTGACAAACCCGCCACCAGCCCTTATTGGCGCCAGACGCTGCGGCTGTCGCGCGTGCTGTTGGGGATATGGCTGGTGCTCACGGTAGGTGTGTGCTTGTTCGGCCGGTCGCTGGATTTCGACTTCTTTGGTTGGCCCTTCGGCTTCTGGGCCACCTCGCAGGGTGCGCTGATCGTCTTCTGCCTGATCGTCTGGTACTACGCCTGGGCGATGAACCGGCTCGACGAACAACTCGGCGACGACAACATCGACTGATGACCCCCCCGAATCAGGCCTACCGGATCGGCCCGGTGGGCTGGCCCAGTGCCCGCAACACGTCTCGGATGTACTGGGCCCGGTCTTTAGGGTCGGCAAATTCACGTTCGATTCGCAGCTTGTCGTTGCCGGCCAGTTTGACGTTCTTGTTCTTTTGCACCAGTTCGATGATGCGCAGCGCGTCTATCGGCGGCTTGGGTCTGAAGGTGATGCTCATCAGCTTGGGGTTGGCGTCTATCTTCATCACGCCGTAGGGCCTGGCCAGCACGCGCAGGCGGTGGGTGTCGAACAAGGTCTGGCCTTGGGCCGGCAGCCGGCCAAAGCGGTCGGTCACCTCTTCGAGCAGCAGGTCTAGCTGCTTGGGCTCTGACGCCGTGGCCAGGCGCTTGTACAGGTTCAGCCGCACATGCACATCGCCGCAATAGCTGTCGGGCAGCAGCGCCGGGGCGTGCAGGTTGATCTCGGTGGCGCCGCCAAACACGCCGGTGGGGCTCAGCAGGTCGGGCTCCTGGCCGGCTTTGAGCGCCCGCACCGCCTCGGCCAGCATCTCGTTGTAGAGCTGGAAGCCGACCTCCATCATGTTGCCGCTCTGGTTCTCGCCCAGCACCTCGCCGGCGCCGCGGATCTCCAGGTCGTGCATCGCCAGGTAGAAGCCTGAGCCCAGCTCCTCCATGCTCTGGATCGCGTCGAGCCGCTGTTGCGCCTGCTTGGTCAGCGTCTCGGTGTCGGGCACCAGCAGGTAGGCATAGGCCTGGTGGTGGCTTCGGCCGACGCGCCCGCGCAACTGGTGCAGCTGGGCCAGGCCGAACTTGTCGGCGCGTGAAATCACGATGGTGTTGGCGCTCGGCACGTCGATGCCGGTCTCGATGATGGTCGAGCACAGCAGCACGTTGTGGCGCTGGGCGACGAAGTCGCGCATCACCGATTCCAGCTCGCGCTCAGGCATCTGGCCATGCGCCACCGCGATGCGAGCCTCGGGCACCAACTCGGTCAAGCGCTCGCGCCGGGCCTGGATCGTTGCCACGTCGTTGTGCAAGAAGTAGATCTGACCGCCGCGCTTCAGCTCCCGAAGAATCGCCTCGCGAATCACCGAGTTGCCCTCGCTGCGAACAAAGGTCTTGATCGCCAGCCGACGCTGCGGCGCGGTGGCGATCACGGAGAGATCCCGCAGGCCTTCCAGCGCCATGCCCAGCGTGCGCGGGATCGGCGTGGCGGTCAGCGTGAGCACATCGACCTCGGCGCGCATCGCCTTGATCGCCTCCTTGTGGCGCACGCCGAAACGGTGCTCTTCGTCGATCACCAGCAGCCCGAGCCGCTTGTACTTGACGTCGGGCTGAATCAGCTTGTGGGTGCCGACGACGATGTCGATCGTGCCCTCTTCGAGCCCGGCCAGCGCGGCCTTGATCTCCTTGGGCGAGCGAAAGCGCGACATCTCGGCGATGCGCACCGGCCATTTGCCGAAGCGGTCGACCAGGGTCTGGTAATGCTGCTCGGCCAGCAGCGTCGTGGGCGCCAGGATCGCGACCTGCTTGCCGCCGATCACCGCGATGAAGGCTGCGCGCAGCGCGACCTCGGTCTTGCCGAAACCGACGTCGCCGCAGACCAGCCGGTCCATGGGTTGCGGGCTGACCATGTCCTGGATCACGGCGTGGATCGCGGCGCGCTGGTCGGGGGTCTCCTCGAAACCGAAACTCGATGCAAAGGCCTCGTAGTCGTGTGCCGAGTAGCGGTGCGCATGGCCCTCACGCGAAGCCCGTCGCGCGTACAGGTTGAGCAACTCGGCTGCGGCGTCGCGCACCTGCTCGGCGGCCTTCCTCTTGGCCTTGTCCCACTGGCCCGAGCCGAGCCGGTGCAGCGGCGCCTCGTCGGCGCTGACACCGGTGTAGCGGCTGATCAGGTGCAGCTGGGCCACCGGCACGTAGAGCGTGGCGGCGTCGGCGTACTCGAGGTGCAGGAACTCGCTGGCACCGTCACCGAGGTCGATGTTGATCAGCCCGACATAGCGCCCGATGCCGTGGTTGCCGTGCACCACCGGGTCGCCGACTTTCAGCTCCGACAAGTCCTTGATCAGCGCCTCGACGTTGCTGACCTGCTCTTGCTTGCGCCGGCGCCGGCCCTGCGGCGAGCTGGCGAACAGCTCGGTCTCGGTGATGAACTGGATCGCGATCCCAGGCTCGGCGGCCGGCTCGTGCCAGAAGAACCCGGTCGCCAGCGGCGCGGCGGTGATCGCGAACTTCTCGCCGCCAGCCTCGAACTCGGCCAACGTGGCCACGCTCGGTGGCTCGATCTTGTGGTCGCGCAGCATCTCGAGCAGGCTCTCACGCCGGCCCAGGCTTTCGGCGACGATCAGCACCCGGTGCGGCGTGGTCTCCAGGTGGCGTCCCAGCGCGGCCAGCGGCTCGGTGGCGCTGCGGTCAGCCGAGACATCCGGCAGCGGGCGCGCCCAGTCCGTTGCTTCATGGCCGCGCAGCACCAGCACCGCATGGCGGTTCGCGTTGGCGTAGAACTCGTCGCTGCGCTGGAAGATCTCCTCGGGCGCCAGCACCGTGCGCTGCGGGTCGGCGGCGATGAAGCGGTGGCGCTCGCGGGTGTCGGTCCAGAAGCGCTCCAGCGCCACGTCGACCTCGCCGTGCAGCACCAGTTGAGCGCGCTTCTCGTCCTCGCCGAGGTAGCTGAAGATCGTGCCGGTCTGCTCGAAGAACAGCGGCAGGTAGTACTCGATGCCGGCGGTGGCGATGCCTTGCGCGATGTCCTTGTAGATCCGGCTCTTGGTCGGGTCGCCTTCGAGCTTTTCGCGCCAGCGGTTGCGGAAAGTGGTGCGCGCGGCTTCGTCCATCGGAAACTCGCGCCCTGGCAGCAAGCGCACTTCGGGCACCGGGTACAGGCTGCGCTGGGTGTCGGGGTCGAAGGTGCGGATCGAATCGACCTCGTCATCGAACAGGTCGACCCGGTAAGGCACCGGCGAGCCCATCGGGAACAGGTCGATCAGCCCTCCGCGCACGGCATATTCGCCCGGCGACACCACCTGGCTGACATGGTTGTAGCCGGCCAATGTGAGCTGTGCCTTCAGGCCTGCCTCGTCCAGCTTTGTCTTTTGCTTGAACTGGAAGGTGGTGGCGGCCAGGAAGCTGGGCGGTGCCAGCCGCGTCAGCGCGGTGGTGGCGGGCAGCAGCACCACGTTGGCCTCTCCGCTGTGGATGCGCCACAGCGTGGCCAGCCGCTCTGAGATCAGGTCCTGGTGCGGGCTGAAGGTGTCGTAAGGCAGTGTTTCCCAGTCCGGGAACAGCGTGGTCTTGATGTCTGGCGCAAAGAACGGCAACTCGTCGGCCAGTCGCTGCGCATCGGCAGGCTCGGCCGTGATGATCACCAGCAAGCGCTTTTCCGCCATCCGCGCTTGCGCCAGCCTGGCCAACAGCAACGCATCGGCCGAGCCGGTGGGGCGGGGCAGCGTGAAGCGTTTTCCCGATTGGATGACTGGCAATTGCATGGGGCGGGCTCGGCAAGAAACGGCAACACGCCCCGGAGCTTGGGGCTCGGGGGCGTGGGATCGCTGGATTCTAGAATCGGACCCGATGATCCCTCCCGACCACGGGCTTGAACCCCGCTGTTTCGCCCTGGTGCCCTGCGCCGGAACAGGCAGTCGCGCCGGCACAGCCGCGCCCAAGCAGTACGCCGCCGTCGCTGGTCGGCCGCTGGTGGCGCACACGCTGGCCGCGCTGGCCCAGGTCGGCAGGCTCGCCGCCACGCTGGTGGTGTTGTCGCCCGAGGACAGCGATTTCAACCGCGAACTGCCCGGCTTTGCCGGCGATAAGCGCTGGGTCGCCCGCGTCGGTGGTGCCAGCCGGGCCGAGACCGTGGCCAATGGCCTGGCCGAGTTGCGCGCGCGCGGCGCCCAGCCGCAGGACTGGGTGCTGGTGCACGACGCCGCCCGCTGCCTGCTGCGCGCGGCATGGGTCGACCGGCTGATCGACGCCTGCCTAGACGACGAGGTCGGTGGCCTGCTGGCGCTGCCGCTGGCCGACACGCTCAAGAGCGAGGCGCACGGGCGGGTGCAGGCCACCGTCGACCGCCAGGGCAAATGGGCAGCGCAGACGCCGCAGATGTTCCGGCTCGGCTTGCTGGGCCCGGCGTTGCAGGCGGCCATGGCGTCGGGTAGGGCCATCACCGATGAGGCCAGCGCGGTGGAGGCGCTGGGCCAAGCGCCGAAGCTGGTGCCGGGCGACCTCGAGAACCTCAAGGTCACCTGGCCGGGCGATTTCGCGCTGGCCGAGCGGCTGCTGGCAGGCCGCGCAGGCGATCAAGCCCAAGACCGGGAACAAGCCATGACAGGACTGAACAACCAGCCGCCCCAGCTTCGCATCGGCGAAGGCTGGGACACCCACGCGCTGGTCACCGGCCGGCCGCTGATGCTGGGCGGCGTGCACATCCCGCACAGCCATGGACTGCTCGGACATTCCGACGCCGATGCGCTGCTGCACGCGATCACCGACGCGCTGTTCGGCGCGGCAGCGCTGGGCGACATCGGCAGGCACTTTCCAGACACCGACGCTGCGTTCAAAGGCGCCGATTCAGGCGCGCTGCTGGCCGAGTGCGCGCGCCGGGTGCGTGCGGCCGGCTGGCAGATCGTCAATGTCGACGCGACCGTGATTGCCCAGGCGCCGAGGCTGGCGCCGCACATGCCGGCGATGACAGCGCGAATCGCCACGTTGCTCGGGCTAGCCCCGGCCCAGGTCAACGTCAAGGCCAAGACGGCGGAGAAGATGGGTCCGGTGGGCGAGGGCCTGGCGATAGAGGCGCGGGCGGTGTGCCTGCTGTCGCGCGGCTGAACGTTGAGCGCCCCAAGGCCGGCCTTAGCCGGCCGCCCCCCGTGGGGATCAAGCAAAGTGGCAAAGCCACATTTGCTTGAGAGGCGCCTGAAAAAGACGCGCTCTTATTTGGTTATTTTCTTGCCGACCTGGGCAGGCGAAGCGTGACCAGCAAGCCGCCCTCGGGTGCGTTGGCGATCTCGACCTGGCCACCCATTCGCTGCATCGCCTTGTCGACGATGGCCAAGCCCAGGCCCGCACCTGTGGCGGCGGTTCGCGCCGCGTCGCCGCGGAAAAACGGGGTCGTCAGCTGTCCTAATTTCTCGGGTGCCGCGCCCGGGCCCTGGTCGAGCACGCTGCAGACCACCGAATCGCCTGCAGTCACGCAGCGCACGGTGACCATCGCGATGCCGGTGTCGGCGCTTCGGCCATAACGCCTGGCGTTCTCGAACAGGTTGGCGAAGACCCGGCCGAGTTCAACCTCGTCGGCCATCACCTCCAGGTCGATCGCCACGCGCGAGCTGATGCGAATTTCGCTGGGATCGCGCATGTTCGCCGCTTCCTTGTCGATCAGCCTGGACAGCTGCACCGGCTGCAGGCGGGCAGGCCCTGGGCGGGCGTAATCCATGAACTTGTCGATGATCGCGTCGAGCTGGGCGATGTCCGACGCCATGTTCTGCCTGGCCTCTTCGTCGGCCACGCTCATCTCGGTCTCCAGCCGCAAGCGCGCCAACGGTGTTCGCAAGTCGTGGCTGATGCCCGCGAGCATCACCGCACGGTCTGCGTCGACTTTGGCCAACTCGCGTGCCATCCGGTTGAAGCCGATGTTGACCTCGCGGATCTCGCTCGTCAGGTGGGTCTCATCGAGCCGTGAGTCGTACTCGCCGCCGCGGATCCGGCTGGCGGCAAACGACAGCTCGCGCAACGGCCGGTTGATGCGCCGCACGATCCACAACAACAGCCCCAAGCTGATCGCCAGCATCGCCGCCAGCCAGGCCGGCCGCTGGTCGAAGTCCGGCGCACGGATCACCTGGACCCAGGCGAAGACACCGGCCACCAGCAGCAGCAGCAATGCAAAAGTTCGCCAGAACAGGCTGAGCGCCAGCCGGGGACGGCCTCGCCTCATGGCTTGCGCCGGGCCTCAGGCCGCACCGTCCGGCACGAACACATAGCCCACACCCCAGACGGTCTGGATGTAGCGGGGCTGGGTGGCATCGGGCTCGATCAGCTTGCGCAGGCGAGAGACCTGCACGTCCAGGCTGCGGTCGAAAGGCTCGAACTCGCGCCCGCGCGCCAAGTGCGCGAGCTTGTCGCGTGACAGCGGCTGGCGCGGGTGGCGTACCAAGGCCTTGAGCATCGAGAACTCGCCAGTGGTCATCGCCAGCGCCTCGCCGGCCTTGGTCAGGCGGCGCAGCGAGAGATCGAATTCGAAAGGCCCGAAGCTCACGGTTTGGGTGGCCTGGCTCGGCGCGCCGGGCGCTTCCAGCGTGGGCCTGCGGCGCAGCACCGCGTGGATTCGGGCCAACAACTCTCGCGGATTGAAGGGCTTGGTCAGGTAATCGTCGGCGCCCACCTCGAGGCCGACGATGCGGTCCACATCCTCGACCTTGGCGGTGAGCATGATGATCGGTGTCATGTCCTTGGCCGCACGCAGTCGGCGACAGATCGACAGGCCGTCTTCGCCCGGCAGCATCAGGTCGAGCACGATCAAATCGATGTTCTCGCGCGTCAGCAATCGGGTGAGCGTCTTGCCGTCCTCGGCCAGTACGACCTCGAAGCCTTCTTGCGTCAGGTAGCGCCGCAACAGGTCGCGGATGCGGGC
>CAMCTC010000120.1 GCA_945878355.1 Bordetella parapertussis
GCGCCATGCAGGCCGCCCTGCAGGGCGGCCTGCATGGCAGGGCACACAACAGCCGATCAGCCCGGTAACTGCCTCACAGAAAGATCAGCCCAAAATCAAATCCGACACCTCACCGGCGAATAGACGCGGGTCTT
This sequence comes from Bordetella parapertussis, assembly GCA_945878355.1. Taxonomy (GTDB): domain Bacteria; phylum Pseudomonadota; class Gammaproteobacteria; order Burkholderiales; family Burkholderiaceae_C; genus Pseudaquabacterium. The sequence goes on from CAMCTC010000120.1 coordinate 135, forward strand.
GACCGGCGTTCACACAAGGCCTGCACCAACGCGGCAGCCAGCTGCCAAGCACCCGGCAGCAGCACACCGAACAGAGCCAGCGGCGTGATCAACAGCGTGACCAGCGGTATCGCCACCAGATTGGCGGCAAAGCCGACCACGCTGAGCTGCTGGAAGAACACCAAAGACAGCGGTGCCAGCCCCAGCGTGGCCACCACTTGGCCGCGCAGGTGATCACGCAGATGTCCAGTGGTTTTGGCGCGCAAGCGCTTAAGCCACGCGCCCTGCCCCGGGATCTGAACCGCCACGGCTCGCCCGCTGACGGGCTCAGACAACAGCAGCAAGCCCACCGCGGCAAACGACAGCCAGAATCCCGCCTGCAACAACGCCCAAGGGTCGAGCAGCGTGACCGTCACCGCGGCAGCCAGCAGCACCAGCAGCCAGGGCCAACGCTGCCCCTGGCTGCGCAGCAGACCCGTGACCCCGAGCATGATCAGCGTTCGTTGAGCCGGCACGCCCCAACCCGCCAGCATCGCATAGCTGGTGGCCAGTGCCAGACCGACCCAACGCCCGGCCGTGGGCGCCGGCAGCCACAGCATCAAATGAGTGCTTCGACGCCACAGTCGGCCGGCCAATGCTGCGGCGGCCCAAGCGAACATCGTGATGTGGACGCCGCTGATCGACACCAAGTGCGCGATGCCGGTGCGGCGGAAAAGGTCCCAGTCTTCGCGCTCTATGGCAGCCTGATCCCCCACCGCCAGCGCGGCCAGCACCCCGGCACTGGGAGGGTCCGCAACCTGGCGCCAGATCGCGCGGCGAATCGTCTCGCGCAGACGATCCACTGGATGGGCGACCGCCTCGGCCAGCATCTCAGCGCCGGCATCGCCTGGGCTGTTTCGACTGCCGCGCAACACCCGCACATAGCCGGTGGCGCCCAGGCCTTGCTCGAACCACAACAGCTCGACGTCGAAGCCCCCAGGGTTGAGCGTGCCGTGCGGCCGCTTGAGCCGCAGCGGCAATCGCCAGCGCTGGCCGGCACGCAACTCGGCGCCAGGGTCGGCCAGCGCGGCATCGTCTGCATAGTTCTGGTACCAGCCCAGCGCCAGCACTGGTGGCAGCCTGGGCGGCGGACGGCCGCTGTCGTCATGGGCTGACCAGCGCGCACGCTCGACCTCAAACTGGAAGCGCAGCCCCGACGCACCGCGCTGCGGCAGGCCGGCGACCACGCCTGTGACGATCAGGTCCAGCCCTTCGAGTTCGGGCGCCAGCCGCTCGGCCAAGCGCCACTGCGCCCGCATGCCAGCCATCGCGGCCGCCAGCGCAGCGGCGGCGAGCATCGCCAAACCGAGCTGCCACCAGGCGGTCCAGCGCGAGTTGCAGCCGGACACCCGCCCGGCCAGCAGCCAGGCCGCAATCGCCGCGAGCCCGCCCAGCGCTGCCAGCGCGACATGGGTTGCCGGTGACCACAGCCAGGCAAGCTGCATCTGCCAGGCCAGCCCCAGCAACCAGGCCAGGGCGCAGAGGGCCGCATGCCAGCCAGGATCTGGTCCCCAATCCCTGCCATTCCCTCTGGCGCTTCCCGGCATCGCTGCAGTGTAGGATTCACAGCTTCATCGCTCTGCTTGCCCCCCCATCATGACCGTCTACGCCAAGCTCTCGCAACTCGGCATCAGCCTGCCCCCGGTGGCAACGCCCGCCGCAGCCTACTTGCCCTTTGTTCGCACCGGCAACCTGGTGTTCGTCTCGGGCCATATCGCCAAACAAGGCGGCAAGCCTTGGGTCGGCCAACTCGGCCTGACGATGGACACGGCGCAAGGCAAGGCCGCGGCGCGCGCGATAGCAATCGACCTGATGGGCACGCTGCATGCCGCCGTCGGCGACTTGAACAAGGTCACCCGCATCGTCAAGCTGATGAGCCTGGTCAACAGCACGTCCACCTTCACCGAGCAGCACCTGGTGACCAACGGCGCGTCCGAGCTGTTCGCCGAGGTTTTCGGCGCCTCAGGTTCGCATGCGCGCAGCGCATTCGGCGTGGCCCAGATCCCGATGGGCGCTTGTGTCGAGATCGAGTTGATCGCCGAGATCCAGTGATCCCGCGGTCACCGGTACTGCTGGCCGGGATGGCGGTCGCGCCGCTGCTGGCACTGGGCGGCGCTTTGCTGACCCAGCATGTCGGGGGCATGATGCCCTGCGCCTGGTGCGTGATGCAGCGCTTGATCTTCGTCGCGATCGCAGCGAGTTCCTTGCTGGCCTTGCTGCTCGGATCGATGCACGTGCGCAGCGCCGGCGCTGGCCAGCGTGTCGGGGCCGCTCTGGCCGGGCTGTTGGCCGGATGCGGCATGGCCACCGCACTGTGGCAGCACTTCGTCGCCTCGGCATCGACATCCTGCAACATGAGTTTTGCCGACCGTGTGATGGGTTTTACCGGGCTGGACAGTCGCTGGCCCGAGGTCTTTGCGGCCTATGCCTCTTGCGCCGAAGCCAAGGCCAGCCTGGCCGGCGTGCCCTATGAATTCTGGAGCCTGACGCTGTTCGCGCTGCTTGCGCTGGCCGCGCTGCGCGTGACACTGCAGCCGCGCTGAAGCGCGCAGTCACCGGCCCGGATTCAGGCCGCCAATCTCTCGCCCACGGTGATGCGGTGCAGCAGCCGCTGGTGGCCGGCATAGCCGCCGGTGGCCGAATGCACCAGGCAGCGGTTGTCCCACATCACCAGCATGCCCTGCTGCCAACGATGCTGGTAGACAAACTCCGGCTTGCCTTGGTGCGCGAACAACTCGGCCAGCAGCGCGGTCGACTCGTCGGCAGGCATGCCATCGATCGCGATCGTGTAGCCAGGGCTGACGAACAATGCGGTGCGTCCGGTCTCGGGATGGCGACGGGCCACGGGTTGCAGCTGGGTGCTCATGGCCGAGTCGTCGTAGCGTATGGCCATCGAGCGCCCGGCATCGCGCTCGCCGTAGCGGCCCTTGCGCGAGTAGCCCAGGCGCGCCGAATGCACGCCCTGCTTGTCGTGCAACAGCGTCCTCATGGCCTCGGGCAGCGCGTCCCAGGCCTCGTACTGGTTGGCGAACAGCGTGTCGCCGCCGACCGGCGGGATCACGTTGCCGTAAAGCAAGGTGGCGGCCGGCGGGCTGGCCAGAAAGCTCCAATCAGAATGCCAGTTGTCGGCAAACAGCGCGCTGGTCTCGTCAGCCTCGCGCCGAACCTGGGCCACATGCGGATGGCCGGGAATTGAATGGAAATAGGGGTCAGGGCTGAAGGGCCCAACAGTCGTCGCGAAGCGCTCGAGGTCGGTCACTGTCATGGCCTGGTCCGGGAACGCCAGCACCTGATGAGCCAGCCAGGCAGCACGCAGGTCGGCGATCTGGTCTCCAGTCAAGGGCTGGGACAAGTCCAGCCCCTGTACCAGAGCACCACAGGGCGCGGGTTGGACGGTGACGCTCAAAGCCATTCGGTTTCTCCGGCAATCGCGCCCGGACTTGGGCGCACAGCCAGTCTAGGGGCAGATCGGTTGCGCGCAAATGAGCGATATCCCGACCTCTTGGCGGGATTCAAGCCTGCCCCCAGTGCGCCGCGCTGCGCGCCCGACCACAATGCGCGCCATCCCCACTTCATCCAAAGACCTCCCCGATGATCGTCGTCCACCACCTCAACGATTCGCGCTCGCAGCGCGTGCTCTGGCTGCTCGAGGAGCTGGACTTGCCCTACGAGATCGCACACCACGCGCGCGACGCAACAACGCGTCTTGCACCGCCCGAGCTGACGGCGGTGCATCCGCTGGGCAAGTCGCCGGTGATCCAGGACGACGGCCTGACGGTGATCGAATCAGGCGCGATCATTGACTACATCATTCGGCGCCATGGCGGCGGTCGCTTGCAGCCTGCATTGCACAGCCGCGACTACGACGTCTACCAGCAGTGGCTGCACTATGCCGAGGGCTCGGCAATGCTGCCGCTGATGCTCAAGCTCTATGTCTCGCGCTTGGGTGAGGCTGGTGCGCCGCTGGCCCCGCGCATCGACAGTGAACTCGCCAACCACCTTGGCCATGTCGACCGATCATTGCAAGGCCGGGACTGGCTGATGGGCAGTGAGCTGAGCGGCGCCGATATCCAGATGAGCTTCGTCGGCGAGGCGGCGCGCGGGCTGCGCGCGAGCTACCCGGCCATGGATGCCTGGGTCCGTCGCATGCAGGCCCGCCCAGCCTACCAGCGCGCGCTCAAGCGCGGTGGTCCATACGCGCTGGCGGTCTGAGCCGCCTCCAAAAAACCTCGGGCAGCAGCGCCTCGGGTCTGGGGCGATCAGCGGTAACGCCGCCCAGTCAGCAGCGTGGCACCGTGGGGTCCGTAATGCTCTGCATGACGCTGACCCAGCGGCACCTCGAAGCTGTCGCCCTGTTGGAACAGCACGGACTCTCCGTCCCGGTTCAAGCGCAGTTCGCCGCTGAGCACCAACAGTCGGGCATCCCAATCGTGGTGATGCTCTGCCAGCGTGGCGTCGGCCGACAATTCGCGCACCAGCACCTCGCCGTAACCCTGTTGCGCGAGCAGCGCGCGGAAAGTGGTTTCGTCCATCAGCGACAGTGTAGGCAAGAGGGCAAGACCACGATGCGATCACACCCATCGGCAGGACCTCGCTGAACCTTCGGACTGAGCCCGTTCGATCACAAGCCACCCACAAAGTCAAACGGGTCAGCCTCTGTTGAGAACTAACCCGTTGATTTCAAAATAACTATTGGTCGGGGCGAAAGGATTCGAACCTTCGACCCTCTGGTCCCAAACCAGATGCGCTACCAGGCTGCGCTACGCCCCGACTATCCAGCATTCTAACCCGATCTAGACAGGCGCCGCCGAAGGCGCAGGCAAGAGCAGTTGTCTGGCCACCTGCTCGCACTGGCGAATGTGCTGTTCGCAGACGTACTTCAATGCCGAAAAAGTCAGCGTGGCCGACAACAGCTGGCCGGCGATCGGCAGGTACTTGGCCGCCTGCTGTGTGCTCAGGCGAAGCCCGACGGTCTTGAGCAAGACCAGCACCAGGTCGCGCGTGACCAAGCGGCCCAGCAACAGGCTGCTGCCGGCCGAGATCGCCTTGAAGACCACCACCTGGCGCTCGGGCGCCAGCTGTTCGATCTGCGCCGGGCTCAGGCCGAAGGCTGCTGTGATCTCAGGCAGCAGTTTGACCAACAAGCCGATATCGGTCACCCAGTCCACGCCGGGCAAGGGCAGCATCGCCACACCAGCTGCCAACAAGGCGCGCTGTGTCACTCGCTTGCGGCAGCGCGCGGCGGTCTGGGTCAGCGCGTCAGGCATCGCCGCTTTCATCGCTGCGGCCAGGTTGCCGCGGGTCGTGCCAGCGGTCTCACGCCGTGGGTGCAGACTTCATCACCACGATGCCGTCGGCATCGGCCACGACCCAGTCGCCCGGCCGCACGCAGACACCTTGCACCTGCACCGGCAGGTCGACCTGGCCGACATGGCGGCGCTCGGTGGACAGTGGCATCAGCGCCAGCGCACGGATGCCAATCGCGGTGGCGGACAGTTCGGCGACGTCGCGCACACAGCCGTCCACCAACAGGCCAGCCCAACCATTGCGCGCGGCCGCAGCGGCCAGATTGCCGCCAACCAGCGCGTGTCGCAGTGACCCCCCACCGTCCACCACCAGCACCCTGCCCTGACCTGGCGATTCGACCGCAGCCTTGACGGAGCTGTTGTCTTCGTGACACTTGACCGTGCTGGCCGGGCCGGCAAACCCTGGCAACCCACCGAAAGCCTTGAAGACCGGGGGCAGCACCCGGAAGTCCCCACTGCTGTCGCTCTTGTGGACATCGCACAGGTCGCAAGTCGATTCGATGTTCAAGCAATTCCCCTGGTGTTGACAGGCGGAAATGATAGCGTCGCGGCCCGGTCTTGTTGTCCAGCCAAGCCACTGGGGCCCTTGCGCCAGTTCTCAGCGAACGACGTCTGCGATCACCAACTGCACGCCGCGCGCGCCGACCACCACTGTGGGCGACAGACCTTGCAGATCACCCGGCTGAGGCATTGCATTGCCACTCTTGCTGACGCGCGCGCCAACCACCACCTGGGTTTGCGTCGACAGCCGCAGCGCTGGGCTCATTGCGGTCGAATCGTCGAGCGTGACCTCGAGCGGCAAATCCTTGACTTGGCGTCGCAGGATTGCCAGCGGCGCTTTCGAACCTTGAAGCGCACGCGCAAAGATGAACACCGTGTCCTCTGGCGCGGCCTTGGCGGCCAATGCAGGCGCCAGCGAGATACGCGCCTGCACCGACGCACCGGCCGGCGCCACCGTCCCTGCCGCGCTGGCTGCCGCGATGACTGCAGGTGCGGCCGGCACGGCCAAGGCCACGGCCGGCATGCCGGCACGCTGACGCGCCTCATCTATGCCGCCTTGGAGCTGGCGCGCCATCTCACCACCGGGCTCGAGCTTGCGCTGCGCACGCTCCCATTGCTGGACTGCGAGCTTGTGGTCGCCACGGTCGAAAGCGATGGTGCCGGCCAGGGACAAGGCCTTCATGTTGTCGGGGTCGAGTTGCAAAGCCCGCGCGATCATCTTCTCGGGCTCGCCGTCGAGCTTGCGTCCCTGGGACATGCCCAGCGCATCGGCATAGTCGGCATAGCCCTGCGCATCCTGAGGCCGCAAGTCCAGCACCCGCTGGTAGGCCGCCAGTGCTTGCGGGTAGCGCTCCAGCGCACCGTAAGAGCGCCCCAGCATGGCCCAACCCTCGGCGTCATCGGGCTGGGTCTTGAGCCGGTCGGCCAGGCGCTGGGCCATCGCCTCGATCTGCGGCGCGCCGATTTCGTGCTGGCCAGCCCCAGCCTGCGGCGGCGCAGCCTCGCCAGGCGCCAACGCCAGGCCCTCGCGGTTGCCCAGCCAGCCGTAACCCGCAGCACCGAACAGCAGCACGAATACCGCCAGCCCGAGCATCAGCCGCGCTGAGGGCTTGGTCGCGGCGACCTCGGTGAGCGCCAAGGTGTCGGGCTGCAGCACCGCGGCCAGCAGTTCGGCCTCGATCTTGTCTCTGGCCTGGCGGGCGGGCTTGCCAGTCAGGCTGCCAGCTTGTATCAGTTCGTCAAGCTTGGCGAGTTGAGACTTGAGTTCTTCGGTACGCGTCATCGGGGGGCGTCTTCGTCAGGGGTGTCGGGATCAAAAGCCGATGCGGCCATGCGCTGGCGCCGGCGCAACACGACCAGCAAGGCACCCAGCGCGCCAGCCATCAGCAGCGCCGGCCCCACCCACAGCAACACGGTGCTGGCTTTGAACGGCGGGCGATAGAGCACGAAATCGCCATAGCGTTCGGTCATGTAGTCGAGGATCTGGCGTTCGTTCATGCCCTTGACCAGCATCTCGCGGATCTGCTTACGCAGGTCCTCGGCCAGGCCAGCGTGCGAGTCTGCGATGGTCTGGTTCTGGCAGACCAGGCAACGAAGCTCAGCCGACAAGGCCATCATCCTCGACTCGATCTCGGGGTTGGCAGCCGCCGAAGGCGCTTCGCTGGCCCAGCCCGGCGACATGCCCAGCGCCGCAAGCCAACAAGACAGGCTGACCCATCGGATCAAACGCAGCAAGCGGATCAGCAGTTCAGGCATTGAGCTTCCTCAGCAGCGGTTCGAGCTTGTCGCGCAACACCTCGGGTGTGATCGGTCCGATGTGCTTGTAGCGGATCACGCCTTCGCGATCGATCACAAAAGTCTCAGGCACACCGTAGACGCCGTAGTCGATGCCGATACGGCCCTCGGGGTCAAACACCGATTCGGTGTAAGGGTTGCCGAACTGTGTTAACCAGCCGAGTCCGTCCTCGCGCTTGTCTTTGTAATTCAGGCCGTAAATCGGCACCAGTTTGCGGCGCGCGAACTCGACCAACACCGGGTGCTCGTCGCGACAAGCGCCGCACCAAGAGGCCCAGACATTGAGCAGCCAGACCTTGCCGAGCAAGTCGTCGCGTTTGACCGTGATCTCGGGCCGACCCAGCGCCGGCGCCTGAAACCCTGGTGCTGGCTTGCCGACCAGCGGCGACGGCACTTCGCGCGGGTCGAGCTTGAGTCCAAGCGCCAGGAAGAAGGCGAGCACCAGAAACAAGCCCAATGGCAACAAGAAGCGTTTCATCACGCCGCCCCGGTGGCGCTCGCGCTCGTTGGCAGCGTCGCCGTGCGCGTCTGGCGCGAGCGATAGCGCCGGTCACTGGCCGCCAATCCACCGCCCAGCATCATCACCAGGCAGCCGATCCAGATCCATGCAATGAAGGGCTTGTGCTGCACCCGCACGATCCACTCGCCTCCGGGCAACTGCTCGCCCATCGAGATGTAGAGGTCGCGCAGCAGGTTGCTGTCGACCGCGGCCTCGGTCATCGGATTGGTCTGGACGCGGTAGATGCGCTTTTCGGGCTGTAGCGTCGCGAGCACCGTGCCGCCCTTGCTGACCTCGATCAAGCCCTGCATCGCGTTGTAATTGACACCCGCGATCTGCTGAATCGACACCATCTTGAAGCGAAAACCCGCGACCTCGGTGCTGGCGTCGGGGCCCATCTTGACGTCACGCTCGGTGCCGTAGGTCCTGACCATGGACACACCGAACGCAAACATCGCCACGCCCAGGTGGGCCACCAGCATGCCCACCATCGCACGCGGCAGCATTCGGGCCCGGCCGATCACGCTGGCGCCTTGGCCCTTGGCCTGCGCTGCATGGGGTCTCAGTCGCTCGACCAGGTCGACGCCGATCGACGCGACGATCCAGTACGCCAGCAACAAGCCACCGGTGGTGGCCGGCGCGATGTGACCGGCAGCCCAGCCGGTGGCCAGCGCAGCGAGCAAGGCCACGACGAAAGCCCAGCGCAAGCGGCGCGCCAGGCTGGAGGCCTCGTCATGCTTCCAGCGCATCAGCGGACCCACACCCATCAGCAACAGCAGCGGCGCCATCATCAACACGAACACGGTGTCGAAATAGGGCGGACCGACCGAGATTTTGCCCAGGCCCAACGCGTCGAGAAACAAGGGGTACAGCGTGCCCAGCAGCACGCCGCCGCAAGCCACCACCAGCAACATGTTGTTGACCAGCAGCATGCTTTCCTTGGACAGCAGGCCGAACCGCTGGCCCAGTCCGACGCTGGGCGCCCGCCAAGCGTAGAGCAGCAGCGAGGCACCGATCACGACCACCAAAAAAGCCAGGATGAACAGGCCGCGCTTCGGGTCGGTGGCGAAGGCATGGACCGACGACAGGACGCCAGAGCGCACCAGAAAAGTTCCCAGCAAAGAGAGTGAGAAGGCCGAGATCGCCAGCAGCACGGTCCAGGCCTTGAAGCTGCCACGCTTTTCGGTCACCGCCAGCGAATGGATCAGCGCCGTGCCGATCAACCAAGGCATGAACGAGGCGTTTTCCACCGGATCCCAAAACCACCAGCCGCCCCAGCCCAGCTCGTTGTAAGCCCACCAGCTGCCCAGGCCGATGCCGAAGGTCAGGAAGATCCAGGCGGCCGAGGTCCAGGGTCGGGTCCAGCGAGCCCAAGTGGCGTCGAGGTTGCCGCCAATCAACGCAGCGATGGCGAATGCGAAGGCCACCGAGAAGCCGACATAGCCCATGTAGAGCATCGGCGGATGGATCACCATGCCGGGGTCCTGCAACAAGGGGTTGAGGTCGCGTCCGTCCTGTGCCGCCGGGATCAGCCGCTCGAAGGGGTTGGAGGTGATCAGCGTGAACAGCAGAAAGCCGGCCGAGACCAGCCCCAACACGGCCAAGATTCGGGCGACAAAGACCAGCGGCAGACTGCGCGAGAAGCGCGCCACCGCGACCGTCCAGACCGTGAGCATCAGCACCCACAACAGCAGCGAGCCCTCGTGACCGCCCCAGACTGCAGCGATGCGGTAGAGCAGCGGCAATGCCGAGTTGGAGTTCGTCGCCACGTACAGCACCGAGAAATCGTGCTGTATGAACGACACCGTCAGGCAGACAAACGACAGCGCGACCAGCGTGAACTGCAGGTAGGCACCAGGTCGGGCCAGTGCCATCCAGTCAGCCCGGTCGCGCTGGGCGCCCAGCAGCGGCACGACACCTTGGACCAGCGCGACGGCCAGCGCCAGGATGAGGATCAGTTGACCGAGTTCGGGGATCATTTGCGGGCTCCAGCGGGCGCCAAAGTGTCGGGATTGGTCAGCGTGCCGGCCATCTTGGCCCGCATCTTGTCGGCGCGCTGCAGTGCGTCAGCGGCCTCGGGCGGCATGTAGTTCTCGTCGTGTTTGGCCAGCACTTCGCGCGCAGCGAACACGCCGTCGGCCCCGAGCTGGCCCTGGGCCACCACGCCCTTGCCCTCTTTGAACAGGTCAGGCAGAACGCCTTCGTAGCGCACCGGCACCGTCTTGAGGGTGTCGGTGACAACGAATCGCACCGTCACGCCCTCGCGCACCACGCTGCCAGCCTCGACCAGACCACCGACGCGGAAAGTACGGCCCTGCGGTGCTTCCTTGGCAGCGACCTGTACCGGGGTGTAGAAAAACACCAGGTTGCTGTTGAAGGCGTTGAGCACCAAGGCGACCGCCACACCCACGGCGCTGAGCACGGCCAACACGATTGCCGCACGTTTGTAACGGGGTTTCATCGGTGATTCTCCAATTCAGACTCGTTGCGGGCCGCCTCGAACGCTTGGCGGCGGCGGTGCCTGACTGCCAATGCCTCAGCAAAGAGCACCAGCAAGGTCATGCCATACGAGCCCCAGACATACAGACCGTATCCGCCCATGTGGACAAAATGCTCGAAAGACTGCCAGTTCATCTTGACCCTTCAGCGCGAGCCAGCGCCCTGACCCACTCGGTGTCGGACTCCTGCTCGAGCACGATCGCGCGGGCTCGGGTGAACACCACCGCAAAGCTGTAGGCCCAGAAGCAAAGTGTCATCAACAGCATGGACGTCAACATCGTGCTGACCATTTTCGGTGCCGCACTCATGCTGATCGACGAGCCCTGGTGCAGCGTGTTCCACCAACGCACCGAAAAATAGATGATGGGGACGTTGACGACGCCCACCAATGCCAGCAGTGCGCCGGCGTTGGCAGCGCGCCGCGGGTCGTCGATCGCCTCGGTCAGCGCGATATAGCCCAGGTACATCAACAGCAGGATGAACTCCGAGGTCAGTCGCGCGTCCCAGACCCACCAAGTACCCCAGGTCGGCTTGCCCCACAGTGCGCCGGTCCACAACGCAATGAAGGTGAACAAGGCGCCGGTTGGCGCCAGCGCGCGGGCGAACATCGACGCCATCCTTGCGTTGAGCATCCAACCCAGTGCGGCCCAGAACGCCATCACCAGATAGATCAGCATCGACATCCAGGCCGCGGGCACATGGATGAAGATGATGCGGTAAGCGTCACCTTGCTGGAAATCGGTCGGCGCGATTGCAAAACCGACATACAGCCCAGCCAAACCGAGCGCCAGCGTGGCGGCCCAGAACCAAGGCACGAGTGCGCCCGAGGCCGTGTAGAAACGAGACGGCGCGGCGAATGTGGTCAATCGAAGGTTCATGGTCAAGGTCAGGAATTCTCAGGCAGTTTCAATCCAGGGAAATTCGCAAGGCCAAGGCGGCGGCCAGCGGCGCGCCCAGCAGCGTGAAAATCAGCAACGCACCCAGTAGCGAAAAGTGGGCCTGCGCCGACAGCCCGCTGTCGACCGCAACCACGGCACCCGTGCCGAAAATCAGCGCCGGCACCGTCAGCGGCAGCACCAACAGAAAGACCAAGGCCGCGCCGCTGCGCAAACCCAGCGTCAATGCAGCACCCACTGCGCCCAGCAGGCTCAGGACGGGCGTGCCCAGCAGCAGCGTCAGCGCCAATGTGGCGATCGCCGGACTCTGCATGCCGAACAGCAGTCCGATCAGCGGCGACGCCAGCACCAGCGGCAGACCCGAGCTCAACCAATGCGCCAGCACTTTGCCAAGAACGATGGCCACCAGCGACTCGGCGGTCAGCAGCATCTGCTCGAGCGAGCCGTCCTGGTGATCGCTGGCAAACATCTGCGTCACCGACAACATCGCCGCGAGCAAGGCGCAGACCCAGACCACGCCGGGTGCGATCTGGCGCAGGGTCTGCAACTCTGGGCCGACACCGATCGGAAACAAGCTCGCTGCGACGACAAAAAAGCCCAAGGGCAAGAGTGCTTCGATGCGGCGCCGGCGTGCCAGCAGCAAGTCGCGGTGCGTCACCGCCCACAGCAGCGCGATCAATGGGCGCGCCAGGGTTCGAGGTCGAGCTCGGCGGCGCCGGATAGCACCACCGATTGGTGGCTGGTCAGCAGCACCGCACCACCCCGCTTGGCATGGGCCTGTACCAGGTCCGACAGCAGCGCCACACTGGCTTGGTCGAGCGCGTCATAAGGTTCGTCCAGGATCCAGGTTCGCGCTTGTTCGTCGAGCGCGAGCCTGGCCAGCGCGCCGCGCCGTCGCTGCCCCTGCGACAAGGTGCGTACCGGTGCATCGCGACGCGAAGCCAGACCGAGCCGGTCCAGCGCGTTGAGTGCGCGCCGCGGTGCATCCTCGACACCTTGTAACCGGGCCAGGAAGGCGACGGCCTCGGCTAGGGTCAGGTCGTCCTTGAGCGCGTTGGCGTGGCCGATGTAGACGATGGCCTGCCGCGCAGCGCTGCCGGCCATCGGTCGGTCGTTCCAGGTCACCTCTCCCTCGGCGGGTGCCGACAGCCCCGCCAGGATTCGCATCAAGCTGGTCTTGCCACTGCCATTGGTGCCGCGCAACCAGGTGATGCTGCCAGCGTCCAGCTGCAGTGCCAGACCGCGGAACAGCAACCGGCGGCCGCGACGACAGCCCAACTGGCGTGCACCCAAGGTGCCAAGCTCGATCAGCTGGGGCGGGCGGACGGGAGGGATCGGATCAACGCTCATCTTCGACAGTCCCTGCTTGGGCAGGGCACCAGGGGATTGGAAACAACGGGCGAATGCTAACGGGCTTGCGGTCGAATGGTCTTGAGCAACATCAAGACGGAAACCGCGCGGCCATCGGCTCCGCGCGACCGTGCGATCCGCAGCTGGCCCTGGCCGGATGGGCTCGCGCTGATACACAGGCCAAAGCAAACGACTCGGGCTATTGAGCGCCCCAAGGCCGGCCGACGCTGGCCGCCCCCCGTGGGGATCAAGCAAAGTGGCAAAGTCACATTTGCTTGAGAGCTGATGTGTTTGTCCAGCCTATTGCCGACGACTTGGAGATGCTGAGAGCCTGAGAGCGAGGCCGAACACGCAATCCCTTGGGCTCTCTGACTTGGCGCCGAGTGCCAGCTTTGCAGCTTTCGCCAACTGCGCGGAATGCGGAATTCGTATTTCAATCTTTCTATTTCGTGTCAAAACAGTTTTGCAGCCGCAGAAATTTATCGCGATTTAAGTGATTTAATTAATTTTTTAGTAGTTTCGGTGGTTCAATGCGGCACGCTATCCATGGACCGTACGCGACGATGTCCCCCACCCCAGTACCGAGGCACCGAGGCAACATGGCGACGCTGGCCTCAACCAGCCTGCTGCTGGGCTCGCCACTGGCGGTGATGGCGCAAGCCGCGCCGCCCGATGCGGGAACAATCCAGCGCCAGCTCGAGCGCAACCTAGAGCGGCAGACCCTACCGTCGCTGTCGCCCCGCGCCGCCACCCCGCAGATCGTGTCGCCCAAGCCCGGTGCGGTGACGGTCACGGTGCGCAGCTTCCAGTTTGCAGGCAACAGCCTGCTCGACGTCGACCGGCTGCGGGCCGCGGTCGCCCCCTGGCTGATGCGGCCGCTGGACTTCGCCGGCTTGCAGCAGGCCGCCGAGGCCGTGGCAGCGGCCTACCGCGACGAGGGCTGGATCGCCAGCGCGTCGCTGCGGCGCCAGGAGATCGCCGAAGGCAGCGTCACGATAGACATCGTCGAAGCTCGCTTTGGCGGCGCGCGCATCGAAGGCCGGCCGGCACAGCGTGTCAAGACCGAGCGCCTGCTGGCAATGGTCGACGCAGCGCAAGCCACGGGCGCGCCGCTCAGCGCCCTGGCCATAGACCGCGTGCTGCTGTTGATGGACGACCTGCCCGGCGTCAGCGTCGAAGGCAACCTGGTCGCCGGCGCGCGTGACGGCGAGACCGCGCTGGCCTTGACATTGGCCGACGAACCGCGCTTCGGCGGCGACACGGCGCTGGACA
>CAMCTC010000121.1 GCA_945878355.1 Bordetella parapertussis
TCTGCCGCCAACGATGACGCCATCACTTCAGGGCCCCTCGCGGGCCCTGACTCGTTGGGGGTGCCGCTATCAATCCTCGTCAGGCCAGGCTCAATTGCAAATCCGACACCTCACCGGCGAATAGTGGCGGGTTTACACCGGCGCCAACAGCCTTGGTTTGGGGTCTGGGTTGGTTGGCCAGCTTCCCCTGGGCGGTCTACAGCGCGGCGGCAGCACCGGCATGGGCGTTGGCCTGTGGCTTGGCTGGCGCGTTGCTGGCGGTGCTGCAAGTGCCCTTGGCCCTGCGTTGGCTCGCGTTGCCGCTGGCCTTGCCCTTGCTGTGGCCTGTGGTGGCGAGGCCGCCGCAGGGACAGTTCGAACTGTTGGCGGCCGACATCGGCCAGGGCAACGCGCTGCTGGTGCGAACCCGCAGCCATTTACTGGTCTACGACGCCGGACCACAGTACACGGTCGATGTCGACGCCGGTCAGCGGGTGTTGCTGCCCATGCTGCAGGCCTTGGGTGAGCGGCGGATCGACTTGCTGGTGCTCAGCCACCGCGACATCGACCATGTCGGCGGCGCCGCCAGCCTGCTCGCTGGCATCTCAATCTCGGCGTTGAGCAGTTCTCTCGAGACCGGCCATTCACTGCTGGACAAGGCGGCTCAGCTGGGCGTGGCGCAGCAGCGTTGCGATGCCGGCCAGCATTGGTCTTGGGACGGTGTCCGCTTCGAGGTGTTGCACCCGACGCCGGCAGAGCATCGAACAGCGACCAAGCCCAACGCGCTGAGCTGCGTGCTGCGGGTGATCGACGCCCAGGGCCGCAGCGCGTTGCTAGCAGGCGACATCGAAGCGCCACAAGAGGCTGCGCTGGTGTTGCGCCAAGGCGCCGCGCTGAGCAGCACGGTGCTGTTGGTGCCGCACCATGGCAGCCGCACCTCATCGAGCAGCGAATTCATCGATGCCGTTCATCCAAGCACCGCCGTGGTGCAATCCGGGTACCGAAACCGCTACGGCCACCCGGCGCCCGATGTTTTGGTGCGGTATTCGGTGCGAGGCATCGAAGTGGTGCGCAGCGACCGCTGCGGTGCCTGGCTGTGGCGGGATGGGGTCGGTCATTGCACCCGCGATCTGCGTCGTCGCTACTGGCACTGGACCGAGTCTGGTGTCGCGCAAGCTGCAGCGGGTGCGAAAGTTGCTAAATAGAGTGCCATCGGATAAGCCGACGCCAGGAGCCTGTTCCCCATGAAACCCAGGTTTGACGAAATGCAGGCCAGTGCCGGCAGTGTGAGAGCGCATTACAGCGGCTTCGACCGCTGGCTGCAGGGCCAAGCACCGGCCTTGATGGCAGCGCGCCGCGACGAAGCCGAGATGATTTTTCGCCGCGTCGGTATCACGTTTGCGGTCTACGGCGCCAAGGATGAGGACGGCGCCGGCACTGAGCGCTTGATCCCCTTCGACCTGATCCCGCGCATCATTCCAAGTGATGAGTGGCTGACGATGCAGCAAGGCCTGGCCCAACGTGTCACGGCGCTGAACCGTTTCTTGCACGATGTCTACCACAGCCAGGACATCCTCAAAGCCGGCATCGTGCCGGCCGAGCAGGTGCTGCACAACACACAGTTCCGACCCGAGATGATGGGTGTGGATCTGCCGGGCCAGATTTATTCGCACATCTCTGGCATCGACATCGTGCGCGCAGCGCAGGCCGATGGCAGCGGCACCTATTACGTGCTGGAGGACAACCTGCGCGTACCCAGCGGTGTGAGCTACATGCTCGAGAATCGCAAGATGATGATGCGGCTGTTTCCGGAGCTGTTCGCCCAGCACCAAGTGGCGCCTGTTGCGCATTACCCCGACCTGCTGCTCGAGACCCTGCGCGCGATGGCACCACCCTCGGTCAACGAGCCCACGGTCGTGGTGCTCACCCCAGGCATGCACAACAGCGCATATTTTGAGCACGCGTTTCTAGCGCAGCAGATGGGTATCGAGTTGGTCGAAGGCCAGGACTTGTTCGTCAAGGATCAACTCGTCTACATGCGAACCACGCAAGGCCCGCGGCGGGTCGATGTGGTGTACCGACGGGTCGACGACGATTTTCTCGACCCCAAGGCTTTCCGGCCCGACAGCACCTTGGGTTGCGCCGGACTGCTGGATGTCTACCGCAAGGGCAATATCAGCCTTTGCAACGCGATCGGTACCGGCGTGGCCGACGACAAGTCTATCTACCCTTATGTGCCCAAGATGATCGAGTTCTATCTTGGTGAGAGGCCCATACTCGAGAACGTGCCGACCTACCTGTGCCGCGAGGCTGACGACCTGAAGTATGTGCTGGCCAACCTGGGCGAGTTGGTGGTCAAGGAGGTGCATGGCGCGGGCGGCTACGGCATGCTGGTCGGGCCGGCTTCGACCCAGGCCGAGATCGAGGCATTCCGCCTGCAGTTGCTGGCCAGGCCCAGCAACTACATCGCCCAGCCGACACTGGCCTTGTCGACCACGCCGACCTTCGTCGATGCTGGCATCGCACCGCGCCACATCGACCTGCGCCCCTTCGTGTTGTCGGGCAAGAGCGTGCAGACGGTGCCCGGCGGGTTGACCCGCGTCGCGTTGAAAGAGGGCTCGCTGGTGGTCAACTCGTCGCAGGGCGGGGGCACCAAGGACACCTGGGTGTTGGAAGCCTGAACCGCCATGGACGGAATCTAAAACATGCTCTCTAGAACCGCCGACCACCTCTTTTGGACTGAGTCCGGACGGGCGTCCCTGCCCGCGCAGGGGCGCTCGCCTGACGAAGGCCTGCCGGCTTGCAAGCCGGCAGGCGTCCCGCTGGAGCCGAAGCATGCTCTCTAGAACCGCCGACCACCTTTTTTGGATGTCCCGTTACATGGAACGGGCCGAAAACACCGCCAGGATGCTCGACGTCAACCACCAGACCTCGCTGCTGCCGCAGTCGGTCGATCGCGCCGAGCAAGGCTGGGCTGGCGTGCTGGGCATCTCAGAACTCACCCAGGCTTTCGGCAAGACCCACGACGCGGTCAACGCCGGCAATGTGATGCGATTCATGGTGCGCGACGCCAGCAATCCCTCGTCGATCCTGTCCTGCCTGGGCGCGGCGCGCGAGAACGCACGCGCGGTGCGTGGCAAGCTCACCACCGAGCTCTGGGAGACCACCAACCAGACCTGGCTGGAGTTCAACCGCATGCTTGTCGACGACAGTTTCGAGCGCGACCCGGCTGCGTTGTTCGAGTGGGTCAAGTTCAGGTCGCATCTGAGCCGCGGCGTGTCGGTGGGCACGATGCTGCAGGACGAATCGCTGCATTTCATACGCATAGGCACTTTTCTCGAGCGCGCCGACAACACCGCCAGACTGCTGGATGTGAAGTTCCACGCGCTGGCAGGCGACTATTTCGGCGCTTGGGCCGACGACGATGCGCCTGAAGTCGATTTCTACCATTGGAGCGCGATCCTGCGCTCGGTCAGCGCGTTCGAGATCTACCGCAAGGTCTACCGCAACGTGATCCGACCCGACAAGGTGGCCGAGTTGCTGATGCTGCGGCCTGACATGCCGCGCTCGCTGGCGGCCTGCATGAACGAACTGGTGGCCAACCTCGACCTGGTGGCCAATGAGCCGAGCAGTGAAACCCGGCGCCGCGCCGGCCGACTGCGCAGCGACCTGCAGTTCGGCCGCATCGACGAGATCCTGGCCACGGGCCTGCACGCATTCCTGACCCAGTTTCTCGACCGCGTCAACGACATCGGGGCAGGGATCAGCCGCGACTTCCTGATCCCGGCTTGATCCGTCGCCGCCACGCCGCCATTCCGCGAGAAAATGCGGCACCGCAGCATCACCCAGACCCAGAAGGAACCCCGTGTCCATTCACGTCGCGCTGAACCACGTCACCCACTACCAATATGACCGGTCTGTGGCCATGGGGCCGCATATCGTGCGTCTGCGTCCGGCGCCGCATTGCCGCACCAAGATCCTGAGTTACTCGCTGACGATCGAGCCCAAGGACCATTTCATCAACTGGCAGCAGGACGCGTTCGCCAACTACCTGGCGCGGCTGGTGTTTCCGGAGCCGACCACCGAGTTCAAGGTCACCGTCGACCTGGTGGCCGAGATGTCGGTCTACAACCCCTTCGATTTCTTCCTCGAACCCGACGCCGAGACCTACCCCTTCAGCTATGACGAGGCGCTCAAGCTTGAGCTTCAGCCCTACCTGGTCACCGAGCCCGCGACGCCCGAACTGGCCAAATTTGTCGCCAGCATCGACCTGACCGAGCGACGCACCATCGACTTCCTGGTTGGCATCAACCAGCGCCTGCAGGGCGACATCCGCTACCTGATCCGGATGGAGCCTGGCGTGCAGACGCCCGAGGAAACGCTGACGCTGGGTTCTGGAAGTTGCCGCGACACCGGTTGGCTGCTGGTGCAGGCGCTGCGCCACCTCGGGCTGGCCGCGCGCTTCGTCTCGGGCTACCTGATCCAGCTCAAATCCGACGTCAAGGCGCTCGATGGCCCCAGCGGCACCGAGATCGATTTCACCGACCTGCACGCCTGGTGCGAGGTCTTCCTGCCCGGCGCTGGCTGGGTCGGCCTCGACCCGACCTCGGGCCTGATGGCCGGCGAAGGCCATATTCCGGTGGCTTGCACGCCGACGCCGGGCAGCGCGGCGCCGATCAGCGGTGCGATGGACGAGTGCGAGGTCGAGTTCGACCACAAGATGACGGTCACCCGCATCTTCGAGTCGCCGCGCGTCACCAAGCCTTACACCGAGGACCAGTGGGCCGAGGTGCTGGCACTGGGCGAGTCGGTGGACGCGCAGTTGGTGGCGAGCGATGTGAGGCTGACGATGGGCGGCGAGCCCACCTTCGTCAGCGTCGAGGACCGTGATGGCGCCGAGTGGAATACCGACGCGCTGGGCCCGACCAAGCGGCTGGTGGCGCAAGACCTGGTGGGCCGGTTGAGCGCACATTACAGCCAGGGTGGCTTCCTGCACTACGGCCAGGGCAAGTGGTACCCGGGCGAGCAGTTGCCTCGCTGGGCGCTGTCGATTTGCTGGCGCGCCGATGGCCAGCCCTGCTGGCACGACACGGCGCTGCTCGCCGACGAGCGCGAACTGCTTTACTACGACTCGACCGATGCCAAGGCCTTCATGGGTGGGCTGACCCGGCGCCTGGGACTGACCGACGCACATGTGCAGCCGGGCTACGAGGACACCTGGTACTACCTCTGGCGTGAGCGCCGTCTGCCGGTCAACGTCGACCCGTTTGATACCAAGCTCGACGACGAGATGGAGCGCAGCCGGCTACGCCGCGTCTTCACCCAGGGTCTGGCGCATGAGGTGGGCTACGCGCTGCCGATCAAGAAGCGTGACGGCGCCGAGCCGCTGAATCCGGCGCATCCGCTGTCGACCGACGGCCGCTGGCAGACCGGTGGCTGGTTCTTCCGTGACGAGCGCATGTATCTGTTCCCGGGCGACTCGCCGATGGGCTACCGCCTGCCGCTCGACTCGCTGCCTTGGGTCAAGAGCACCGAGTTTCCGTACCACATCGAGGCCGATCCGTTCGCGCCGCGCGACGCACTGCCGCCTGCAGCCACCATCCGCAGCCAATATGCTGCCCATGTCATCGGCGGCGGCTTTGCCGAAGGCGGCGTCGTCGCGCTTCAGGGCAAGCGGTCCGAGCGGATCGAACCGGGCAGCGGCCGGCCGATGGGCGACATCCTGGCCGCCAACCGAGCTGAGCATCGAGCTGAGCATCGAGCCGAACATCGGGCTGAGCATCGGGTCGCCGATGGCTTGGCCGGGCACGCGACAGGCACCAACCGATCTGCGGACAACCCGGTCCCGGTGGTCGACACCGACCGTGCGCCCGAGCGCGGCGAGTCGGCGCACTGGATCACGCGCAGCGCGCTGGTGGTCGAGGTGCGCGACCCGGCGCGGTCGAACGCGCCCAAGGCAGGCGCCAAGAGTGAGCTCAAGGACGCCGACGCCAAGCCGCGCGGCCATCTCTATGTCTTCATGCCGCCGATGCAGCAACTGGAGGACTACCTCGAACTGCTGGCCGCGGTCGAGGCCACAGCGGCCCAGCAAGGCGTCAAGGTCGTGCTCGAAGGTTATCCGCCACCGCGCGACCCGCGGCTCAAGATCCTGGCGGTCACGCCCGACCCCGGTGTGATCGAGGTCAACATCCACCCGGCGGCCAACTGGGCTGAGCTGGTCGAGCACACCGAGTTCCTCTACGACGCGGCGTGGCTGTCGCGTCTGTCGAGCGAGAAGTTCATGCTCGACGGGCGGCATACCGGCACCGGCGGCGGCAACCACTTCGTGATGGGCGGCGCGCGACCGGCCGACTCACCGTTTCTGCGCCGGCCCGACGTGCTGGGCAGCCTGTTGGCCTACTGGCACAACCACCCGTCTTTGAGCTACCTGTTCTCGGGCCTGTTCATCGGCCCGACCAGCCAGGCGCCGCGCATCGACGAAGCGCGCAACGACCAGCTCTATGAGCTCGAGATCGCGCTCGGAGAGATCGAGAAGAACAGACTGGTCTACGGCCAGCAGATGCCGCCCTGGCTGGTCGACCGCACGCTGCGCAACATCCTGGTCGACCTGACCGGCAACACCCATCGCAGCGAGTTCTGCATCGACAAGCTGTACTCGCCCGACTCAAGCACCGGCCGGCTCGGCCTGCTTGAGCTGCGCGCCTTCGAGATGCCGCCGCATGCCCGGATGAGCATCGTCCAGCAGTTGCTGCTGCGCGCACTCGTTGCGCGCTTCTGGCAGCAGCCTTACCGGGCCGAGTTGGTGCGCTGGGGCACCGAGCTGCACGACCGCTTCCTGCTGCCGACCTTCGTCTGGCAGGACTTCGAGCATGTGATCGAGGAGATGCGCGGGTATTCGAGCACACCCGCCGACGGCGCGGGTTTCGGCTTCAAGCCTGAATGGTTTGCGCCTCACTTCGAGTTCCGCTTCCCCAAGGTCGGCGAACTGAGCGCCGAGGGCGTGCTGCTGCAACTGCGCAGCGCGCTCGAGCCTTGGCATGTGATGGGCGAAGAAGGTTCGTCGGCCGGCACGGTGCGTTATGTCGATTCGTCGGTCGAGCGCATCGAGCTGAAGGTCAGCGGGCTGGTCAACTCGCGCCATGTGATCACCTGCAACGGCGTGCCCGTGCCGCTGCAACCCACCGGCCGGGTGGGGGAGTTCGTCTGTGGTGTGCGCTACCGGGCTTGGCTGCCACCTACCGCGCTGCACCCGAGCATTGGCACCGACGCGCCGCTGACCTTCGACCTGGTCGATCGCTGGATGCAGCGCTCGTTGGGTGGTTGCCAGTACCACGTCGCCCACCCGGGTGGCCTGAGCTACGCCAGCTTCCCCGTCAACGCTTTCGAAGCCGAGAGCCGGCGCCTGACGCGCTTCGTCACGATCGGACACACGCCAGGGCGGATGGAAGTCGGCGCGCCGCACCGCAGTCAGGAGTTCCCGTTCACGCTCGACTTGCGCAGCTCAAAGCTCGGTCCTGCGATCAAATCGCCCGGTTCGGGTGACAGGATCGCCGCGCACTTGGCATGATTGGGTGATGCAAAGAAGTTTCGTGGTCGACGATGGCACCAAGGCCGTCGAGCGAGTCGCTGCCTCGGCCGATCGGGGCTCGGCAGGGCATTGGGATGAGTTGCGTGTCGTTTTGTCAGCAGCGCAGGGCAGCGCCGGCGTGTCGCCGCTGTGGCGGACCTTCTTCGGCAGCCTGGGCGACGAAGGCTGGATCGACCTGCGATCGCGCCACCGGCGGGTCCAGCAGCGCGTGCGTGAGGACGGCGTCACCTACAACGTTTACGCCGACCGTGAGCATGGCGACAGGCCATGGCCGCTGGAATTGCTGCCAGCGCTGATCAGCGCCGACGACTGGGCGCGCATCGAGACCGGTGTCGTGCAGCGCGCACGGCTGATGGACCAGGTGCTGGCCGACATCTACGGTCCGCAAACGCTGCTGCGCGACGCGCTGCTGCCAGCGTCGATGGTGTTTGCGCACCCGCAATACCTGCGTGCCGCGCACGGCCTGTGGCAGGCCGGACAGGCCAAGCTGCACATCGCGGCCTTCGACCTCAAGCGCCGACCTGGCGGCGGCTTCAGTGTGCTGGCGCAGCGAGTGCAAGCCCCATCCGGCCTGGGTTATCTGCTGCAGAACCGGTTGATCATCGGCCCGATGTTCCAGGAGCAGTTCACCGCGTTGAGGGTGCAGCGGCTGGCCGCAAGTTTTCGCTCGCTGCTGGCCGGCCTGATGCGCGCCAGCCCGGCCGGTGAGCGAAGCCGCATCGCGATGCTGACCCCTGGACCACGCAACGAGACCTACTTCGAGCAGGTCTTTCTCGCGCGCTACTTGGGCGTGACACTGGTCGAGGGCTCGGATCTGACCGTGCGCGCCAACAAGCTGTTCCTCAAGACCTTGCGCGGACTAGAGCAAATCCATGTGTTGCTGCGCCGGGTCGACGAGGAGTTTCTCGACCCTCTGGAACTGCGTCCTGACTCGGCGCTGGGTGTGCCCGGGCTGTTGCAAGCGTTGCGCGCCGGTGAACTGGTCATGGCCAACCCGCCTGGCGCTGGCTTTCTCGAAAGTCCAGGCATGGCCGCCTTCTGGCCCGCTGTGGCCCAGCGATTGCTGGGCGAGCCATTGCGCCTGCCGGCGAGCACCAGCTGGTGGTGTGGCGAGTCGGCGGTGTGGGCAGCACAGCGCAGCAAGCTGGCAGATTTCGTCGTTGCGCCGACATTTCCTGACAGCGGTTTTGGTCCACTGGTGGCGGCTTACCTCAGCGAAGCGCAGCGCTCGGCGCTGGCCGAGCGCATCGATGCCGACCCGGCGGCCTACACCTTGCAAGCAAGAGTGCGGCTGGGTGAAATACCGGTCTGGGCCAAAGGGCGGCTACAGCCGCGAAGCGCAGTGATTCGGGTCTTTGCGTTGGCCGACGGCGCCGGGGGCTGGCGCGTACTGCCCGGCGCATTGACACGCGTCGCGGGCCGCGACAGTGATCCCGACCCCGCTGCCAACACCCACGACCCCTGGCTGAGCATGCAGCACGGCAGTGCCAGCGTCGACACCTGGGTGATCGCCAGCGGCGCGGTCGACCCCAGTTCGCTGCTGCCCAAGCCTTTGACCGCTGCCGAGCTGACCGGCTGGCACCGCAGCGTGAGCAGCCGGTCGGCCGAAAATCTTTTCTGGCTCGGTCGCTACACCGAACGGGCCGAAAACGCGATTCGTCTGGTGCGGTTGACGCTGCTGTCTCTGCACGAGGCCAGTGCGCCAGTTTTGCGGCTGCTCACTGAGCTGCTGCAATTTCACGGCTTGCTGGCAGCCGAGGCGCCAAGTCCTTTGAAAGCGCCGCGACTGTTCGAACGTGCGCTGGTGCAGGGATTGCGAACCGATCAGGACAACCATCGTCGCGTCACCAGCGTGGCGCACAGCTTGCGCAGCTTGCGCGCTTGCGCTCAAGCATTGCGCGAGCGCCTGTCGCCCGAACACTGGCAGCTGATTCACGAGCTCGACGACGAGTTCGAGCAGCGTCTGGATGCCGTGTTGGCCGAGAGCCCGGGCTCTTCGCTGGTACCCGATGTGCTGGTCTTGCTGGCCCGCGCCACCACGCATCTGGCAGCGATCACCGGTGCGCAGACCGACCGCATGACGCGCGACGATGGCTGGCGATTGCTCAGCGTGGGTCGGCAGGTCGAGCGACTGCACATGTTGTCGCATGCGCTGGCGCGGGGTTTCGAGGCCAGGGTGCACGAGGCTGACGACGGCTTCGAACTGCTGCTGGGCCTGTTCGACAGTGTGATCACCTACCGGGCTCAGTTCCAGGGCCGGCGCGAGGTGATGCCGCTGCTACACCTGCTGGTGCTCGACACCGACAATCCGCGCTCGCTGGCTTGGGTCGCGCGCACGCTGCGCGACCGGTTGCGCAAGCTGACCCGACGCGACAGCTCCTGGGCCCACGATCTCACCGCCGGGCTGAGCATGCCCGACCAATGGCTGCTCACCGAATTGGCCAGCACCGATGCCGACGGCTGCCACAGCGCGTTGATCGGCGCGCTGCAACAGTGCAGTGCTGCCACGCGGGGGCTCTCAGACGAAATCGGCCGACAGCTGTTCACCCACGTCGCCTCACCCGACCGCAGGGTCTGGCAATGAGCGCAACGCAGTCGCAGTCGCAGTCGCAGTCGCCGCTCGGGTCGCGATCACTGGCGGTCTGTCACGAAACCCGCTACGACTACGACACACCGGTCGAGGTGGCTCATCACAGCGCCTGGCTGCGGCCGCGCGATACCGAGTTGCAACAAGTGCAGCGATGGGGCTTGCAGATCGATCCGCAGCCTGACAGCGCGGTACAGGAAAGCCGTGACGCTTTCGGCAACTGGCGCCATGGGTTCAGCCATTCCAGGGTTCACGACAGGCTGACCGTGACCAGTCGTTTCCAGGTGTTGCTGGCCGCTCCACCGGCCATCGATGCCGAACACAGTCCACCTTGGGAAGAGGCTGTTCTGGCACTGCGTTATCAAGCGGGCGTTCAACAGCCCGACGCGGTGGAATTTGCGTTGCCCAGTCACTTTGCGCCCCGCGACGCCCGACTGGCGGCCTTCGCTTGCGACTTGTTCAAGCCCGGCAGACCGCTGCTGCCCGCGGCCCAGGCGCTGATGAGCCGTATCCACGACCGCATGGAATACGCACCCGAGACCACCGATGTGGCCACCGATGCGCTGCAGGCACTGGCCAAAGGGCAGGGCGTTTGCCAGGACTTTGCCCACCTGATGATCGGCGTGATGCGATCGATGGGCTTGGCTGCACGCTATGTCAGCGGTTACTTGCTGACCCATCCGCCACCCGGCCAACCGCGGCTGATCGGGGCCGATGCCAGCCACGCATGGGTCGCGGTCTGGTGTCCTCTTCACGGCTGGGTCGCGCTGGACCCGACCAACGATGTCGCCACAGGCCAGGACCATGTCACGCTGGCCTGGGGCCGCGACTATGCCGACGTGGCCCCGCTGCGCGGTGTGATCCGTGGCGGTGGCAATGCGCCGCCAGAGGTGGCGGTGACAGTCGAGCCGGTTTAGCTCGGGCAGCGTACTTCGCTGGTCAGTGCTTTCCCCGGCCTGACGATCTGGCGCGGCACGGCAGCATCTAGACACAAGACGGCAACACGGTCGCCGGCATAGCCTGCACCCAGTCGATACCACCCACCTGGCCACAGGCCATCGCAGGAGACCCGCTTGGCCTTTGTGCAACTGCTGATCTCTGGCATCTCGCTGGGCTGCATCTATGCGCTGATCGCGCTCGGTTTCGTGCTGATCTACAAGGCCACCGAGACCGTCAACTTCGCCCAGGGCGAGCTGATGATGCTGGGCGCTTTTGGTGGGTTGGTGCTGATGAAGGCACAAGGCTGGTCGTTCTGGTTTGCCGCACCGGCGGCGGTGGTCGCGATGTTCATGCTTGGCACGGCGCTGGAGCGATTGGTGATCCGGCCGATCATGGGACAGCCGCAGTTCACGATCGTGATGCTGACGATTGGCATGGGCTACACCGCCCGCGGACTGATCTCGATGATCCCGGAGATCGGCACCGAGACCAGCTCGCTCGACGTGCCCTACAAAGGGCAGGTGATCGACCTGGCCGGTGCGGTGATCAGCGTCGAGCAGGTGGCCATCATCATCGTCACCTCTTTGCTGTGCAGCGGGCTGTACCTGATGTTTCGCTACAGCAAGCTCGGCATCGCGATGCAGGCGACGTCGCAAAATCAACTCGCTGCGTACTACATGGGGATCCCGGTGCGGCGCATCAATGGTCTGGTCTGGGGCTTGTCGGCAGCGGTTGCGGCGCTGGCCGGACTGCTGCTTGCGCCGATCACCTTCGTCCACGCCAACATGGGTTTCATCGGCCTGAAGGCCTTTCCAGCGGCCGTGGTCGGTGGTTTTGGCAGCCTGCCCGGGGCCATCGTCGGCGGCTTGGTGATCGGACTGGTCGAAGCTTTTGCGGGCTTCTACCTGCCCGAGGGTTTCAAGGACATCGCCGCCTACGTGGTGGTGCTGGTGATGCTGGTGGTCAAGCCGAACGGTCTGTTCGGCGGCAATCTGCGCAAGAAAGTCTGAGGGGTTCCAGCACCAATGCGTTTCATCTTCAAGACCGATTACGCGCAGGACATCGCGCTCGTCAAGCACGGCGGCCAGGCCTTTTGGTATGGCCTGCTGATGCTGGCGATGATGACTGCGCCACTGTGGGCGGGCGAATATTGGCTGTCGCAGATCAGCTTCGTGCTGATCTACGCGGTGGCGGGGCTGGGCCTGATGGTGTTGGCTGGCTTCACGGGTCTGGCCTCGATAGGCCATGCCGCGTTCCTGGGTGTTGGCGCTTATGTCGAGACAGTTCTCACGGCCAAGGGCTGGCCGTTTCCGTTGAGCTTCGCGGTGGCGGGCGGGCTGTCAGCGGCGGTGGGCGTGGTCGTCGGGTTGCCAGCGCTGCGGGTCAAGGGCATTTACCTGGCGATCGCCACGCTGTCCTTCGGCTTCATCGTCGAAGAGGTGCTGGCACGCTGGGAGAGCGTGACCAATGGCAACGCCGGCATCGCAGTGGGGGCGCCCGCATTCTTCGGCATCGGCCTGGGGTCGTCCGAAGCCTTCTTCTACATCGCGCTGGCCACTTGTGTGGTCGTGACACTGGCGGTGCTCAACCTGCTGCGCTCGGCCACCGGCCGCGCCTTCATCGCGATCCGCGATTCCGAGGTCTCAGCGCAGAGCATGGGCATTCATCTGGCAGGCTACAAGACGCTGGCCTTCGCGCTGTCGGCGGCGATCGTCGGACTCGCTGGCGCGCTCTACGCCCACAAGCTGCGGTTCATCTCACCGGACCAGTTTGGCATCGCTCAGTCGGTGGACTTGCTGCTACTGGTCGTGGTCGGCGGTCTGGGGTCGATCCACGGCGCATTTCTGGGTGCGATTTTTCTGATCACGATGCCGCAGCTGATCTCGCTGGGCAAGGACTGGCTGCCGCCGGCGATCGGCCAGGCCGCCGGCCTGCAGTCGGTGGTCTATGGCGTGGTGCTGATGGCTTTCGTGTTGTTCGAGCCCATGGGGCTGTATGGTCGCTGGCTCAAGGTGCGCACCTGGCTGCAGCTGTTCCCGTTTTACCGGCGTGGCTTGTTCAAGCGCCAGAAAAGCTATGCCAAATCGGAGCGCTTGAAATGACCCCCCCCCGATGCGCCTTCGGCGCCTCCCCCCCAGGGGGGCCGAGCCCGGACACCGAAGGTCCAGTGGACCTTCGGTGCCTGGCGAGGGGCCGGGCCGATCGGCCCGGCGCGGCCTGCAAGGCACGCCAGCGGCCCGGCGAAGCCGGTTCCGCGGCGTTTGCTTGGCTTGGACGTAGTCATGCTGGATCGGTTGCCATGGAACAGTTGTCATGAACGTTGCGGCAGATACATCCTTGTTGGCGGCACGCGACCTGAGCGTTAGCTTCGGCGGCGTGCTGGCGGTCAACCGGGTCAGCTTCGAGGTGCGGCGCGGTGAGGTCTTCACACTGATCGGGCCCAACGGCGCAGGCAAGACCACCGTCTTCAACCTGATCTCGCGCATCTACACACCGACCACCGGCACCTTGCACTTCGAGGGCCAACTGCTCAGTGACAAGCCGCCGCACGACATCGCCGCGTTGGGCATCGCGCGCACCTTCCAGAACATTGAGCTGTTCGAGAACGCCACCGTGCTGCAGAACCTGCTGATCGGCCACCACATCCACCGCGGCGCCGGCTTCTGGAGCAACCTGTTCTTCACCAAAGCTACCCGAGAGGCCGAGTTGGCCGCTCGGCTAGCGGCCGAAACAGTGAGAGACCTGCTCGGTTTGCAGCCGCTGCGTGACACTTTTGTCGCTGGACTGCCCTCCGGTAAACGCAAGGTGGTTGAGCTGGCGCGCGCGCTGTGCACCAGTCCGAAGCTGCTGCTGCTAGACGAGCCCTCGTCTGGCCTGAACGTCGAAGAGACCGAGGACATGGTCTGGTGGATTCAGGACATCCAGCACGAGCTCGGCATCACGGTGCTGATGGT
>CAMCTC010000122.1 GCA_945878355.1 Bordetella parapertussis
CGACCCAGATCGCGGGCCTGAGCGCTGTCTCGCTGCCGGTGACAGCGACCCGTGCGGTCGCACCCGCAGACTCGGCCAACACAGCCGCTGCGGTGGACCTGCGGGATGCCATCGCCATCCTGAAGCTGATCGTCGGCCTGGAGCTCAACGGTGCGGGCCATGGCCTGTCGCCGTACCAGTCGTTTGCCGCCGATGTCGATGGCAACGGCCGGGTCGAATTGAGCGATGCGATCGCGGTGCTCAAGCATGTGGTCGGCCTGGACGCGCCGGCGCCGCAGTGGTTGTTCTTCGACGAGACCGACAGCAGCCTGGCGGCGCGGGACCGGTTGAACCCGGGCAGCGTGCCAGCTCTGGAGACCGATCTCTCAGGCTTCGGCCTGCACCACGTCGGCCTGGTCGGCGTGCTGCGCGGCGATGTCGACGGCAGCTTTGCGGCGGCCAACCCTGGGCCGTCGCTGGCCGACACCTATTTCCAGGACCTGGCCGCGACGACCGGGCTGAACCTGACGCAGTTCGGGATCTACGGGCTCTGAAGCCTGTCCTTCAGGGCTGAGCCTGTGCCGCGGTCGACGGTTTGCTGGCCAGCTTGGACAACTCGGCAAGGCCGATCGGCGGCACGCTCAGCCAGGCGAGCGTGAACAGGCGTTTGGCCAGGCCAGAGGCCAGGCGCGCCAGCTGCTGGCGTTCGCCGGCCAACCGCACGGCCAACAAGCGATCGCGCGTGCCCGCGGCCAGCAGGCTCTTGTTGAGCACCCAGGCATAGGGCTCGATGCTCGCGCGACGGAGGTCCTCCTGCAGCGCAGCCGCTTGCGACACGGGCGTCACCTCGGGCAGCGTCACCAGAATGATCTTGGTGTAGGCGGCATCCTGCAGCCGCATCAAGGGCGTGACGATGCGGGCAGTACCGCGCCCTTCGAACTCGCGCGTGATCTGCCGGTGGTAAGCACCCGTCGCGTCCATCAGCAGCATCGAATGCCCGGTGGGCGCCGTGTCGAGCAAGACGAAGGCACTGCGGCCCTCGCTGACGATGCGCGAGAAGGCATGGAAGACCGCGACCTCTTCGGTACAAGGCGATTGCAGGTCTTCCAGCAGCAGCGCCTGTTCTGCCGCGCCGAGCTGAGGCGACTTGGCCGCCATGATCTTGTCGATGTAGCGCTGCGTCTCGACCTTCGGGTCAATGCGGCTCACTGTCAAACCCGGCACGTCGCCGTTCAGTGTTCCCACGAGATGGGCTGCGGGGTCGGTGGTGCTCAAGTGCACGGTCTTGCCGCGCTGGATCAGCCCCAAAGCCAGGGCGGCGGCCACCGTCGTCTTGCCGACACCCCCCTTGCCCATCACCATGATCAGCCCATGCCCAGCGGCGGCCAGTTCGTCGGCCAGCGCGTCAAGGCCTTGATGCTGCTCGTGAGGTTCTACAACCGAAGTGCTGCGCGGTGTGATCAGGCAGGCACTGTTGAGCGCCCCAAGGCCGGCCGAAGCCGGCCGCCCCCCGGGGGGATCAAGCAAAGTGGCAAAGCCACATTTGCTTGAGAGCAATGCGCGCAAGGCGGGCAGGCCGACCGTGTCAAAGGCCCGCATGGGCACCCGGTCTTGCGGCAACGCACGCAGAGACGGCGGCATCGCGGCCAGCGCCTGCTGCCCCAGATCCTCGATGGCGCAGGCGACCGCGTCGGTGCGCTCGCTGGCGTGGAACACGCCGTTGATCACCAGCCGCTGGTGGCTCAAACCCAGCTGATGCAACTCGTCCGAAGTGTGCGCCGCTTCATGGATCGCGCCCTGGTCGGGCCGGGTCACCAGGATCACCGTGGTCTTCGCCGGGTCGCCCAAGGCCTTGAGCGCGGCCTTGAAGCGCAGTTCCTGCATCTTCAGGCCCGAATGCGGCCCGAGACACGAGGCGCCGCGATCGTTGCCGTCGAGAAACCCGGTCCAAGCTTTGGGCAGGCTGAGCAAGCGCAGCGTGTGCCCTGTCGGTGCGGTGTCGAAGACGATGTGGTCGTAGCTTTCGGCGCCGTCGGACAAGAGAGACGAAAACTCGTCGAAGGATGCGATCTCCGTGGTGCAGGCGCCGGACAACTGCTCACGGACGGTCGAGACTTCTGCAGCGCTGGCGCCGGCGTCCATCTGCGCCAGAACGCGCTGGCGATAGGACTCGGCCGCGTTGTCGGGGTCGATGTTGAGCACCGACAGGCCGGGCGCACCAGGCACGGGAACGGCTGTGTTGCGGAGCTCTATGCCCAGCATCTCGTCCAGGTTCGATGCGGCGTCGGTGCTGACCAGCAACACTTTCTTGCCCGCGTCCGCGAGCGTCAGCGCGGCAGCGGCCGACAGCGAAGTCTTGCCTACCCCGCCTTTGCCTGTGAAGAACAGGTGTCGCGTCGGATGGTTCAGAAACCCGATGGCGCCAGGCTTGAACCAGGTTTGCACTGCCTCGTGCGAGGGAATGCCGCCGCTGTGCACGATCATGCCGTCAATCATCACAGCCGGGGTGGCGCTGACACCTGATCGCTTGATGTCGTCGCGGTTCTCTATCTTGACGATCTCAATGTCGATGCCCGCCGCCTGCGCGGCCCGTTCAATGATGCCGATGGTGCTGCGACATTTGCTGCAGCCCAAGCCCAGAACTTTGATTTCCATCTCGATGCCTCGTTTCTTGAAGTCATCGACATCCCGCTGGTTGATCGGCTGCCATGGCTTGAACAACAGGTCAGCGTGCCCATGCGCAGGAATCTCCGCGATACGTTCGAAGACAGCCAGCAAAGGATGAGCGCTTACAGGGCGCTCAGCCTGAGCCAGATCAAACGATGGTCAGCCCGGGCACGTGACTGGAGACGCTGCCATCGGACCCCAAACGAGGCACTTGGCCTTCCAGGTCGTCGGCCGCATCGGCATCCGACAGACGATGACTCCATGACTGCACCGGGCGGCCGCTGCGCGCAAAGTCACAGCTCGAAGTCGTAATCGATCGTCAGCGGCGCATGGTCGCTGAATCGCTGATCCAGGTAGATCGACTCACGCCTGGCGAGCGCGGCAAGTCCTGGCGTCGCCAGGTGGTAGTCGAGGCGCCAGCCCACGTTCTTGGCCCAAGCCTGGCCGCGGTTGCTCCACCAGGTGTATTGCTCTGGCGCCGGGTTGAGGCGGCGGAACACGTCGACCAGGCCGGCCTCGTCGAGCAAGCGGGTCATCCAGGCGCGCTCGTCAGGCAGGAAACCAGAGTTCTTCTGGTTGCCTTTCCAGTTCTTCAGATCGATCGCCTGGTGCGCGATGTTGATGTCGCCGACCAGGATGAACTCGCGCTCGCGCTTGAGTGCGAGCAGGTGCGGGTAGAGATGGTCCAGAAAGCGATACTTCACCGCCTGTCTATCCTCGCCGGATGAGCCGCTAGGAAAATAACAACTGATGATGCTGAGCTTGCGGTCCGCGCTGTCGAACCGGGTCTCGACATAGCGACCTTCGGCGTCGAAGTCGGCATGGCCCAGTCCGACCACCACCTCGCTGGGCTGCTTGCGGGTGTAGACGCCGACGCCCGAATAGCCCTTCTTCTGCGCGAAGTGAAAATGCCCTTGCATCCCGGCCACCTGGTCGAAGCGGCCGACCACATCGTCATGCTGGGCCTTGACCTCCTGCACCCCCATACAATCCGCGCCCGCCTGCGCCACCCATTCCACGAAGCCCTTGCTGGCGGCTGAGCGGATACCGTTCAAATTGAGTGTGACAAGTCTGAAAGCCAAGAGATCTCCATGAACATGAACGCCGCCAATGCCCAAACCAGCCCGCTGGCGCAGGACTTCGTCAGGTTTGCACTGGAAGCGGGGGTGCTGCGATTCGGCGAGTTCAAGACCAAGGCCGGGCGGCTGTCGCCGTACTTCTTCAACGCCGGTCTGTTCGACGACGGCGCCAAGCTCGGACGGCTGGCGGGATTCTATGCACGCAGGCTGATCGAGTCGGGCATCGAGTTCGACATGCTGTTCGGCCCGGCCTACAAAGGCATCCCGCTGGCCGCAGCAGTGGCGATCGAGCTGGCGCGGCTGGGCCGCAATGTCCCGTTTGCCTACAACCGCAAAGAGGCCAAGGACCACGGCGAAGGCGGCACGCTGGTCGGCGCGCCGGTTCGCGGTCGGGTGCTGATCATCGACGACGTGATGTCGGCAGGCACCTCGGTGCGCGAATCGATCGCGATGATCGCCGCAGCCGGCGCGACGCCTGCCGGCGTCGCGATCGCGCTCGACCGGCAAGAAAAAGCCAGCGAGGCAGGCGTCGACATGCAGTGGTCGGCGGTGCAATATGTGCGGGGCCAGTTGCAGCTGCCGGTTGCGGCAATCGCGACCTTGCAAGACCTGCTGCATTACCTGCAGTCGACCGCCTCAGACGAACTGGCGCCGCACCTGCAACGGGTGACGGCTTACCGCGAGCGCTACGGCGTCTGAGGCACGCTGGCTAGCGGCGCGGGCCGCCTCCGGCCCTGCCGGCCTGAAGATCTCAGGCCAGGCGCTGCCTGAGCAAATCGTTGACCTGGGCTGGGTTCGCCTTGCCTCGGGACGCTTTCATCACCTGGCCGACCAACGCGTTGAATGCCTTGTCCTTGCCGGCGCGGAATTCCTCGACCGATTTCGGATTCGCCGCGACGACCTCGTCGACGATCGCCGCCAGCGCGCCGGTGTCGCTGATCTGGCGCAGGCCCATCGAGTCGATCAGGCCGTCGATCCGCGAGGCGTCTGCCTGCGGGTCCGCCTGCGGGTCCGCCGCAGTCCACAGCGCGTCCAAGACCTGGCGCGCGGCGTTGTGGCTGAGCGTGCCGTCGCCTATGCGGCGGATCAGCGCGGCCAGCGTGCCCGCGCCGACAGGGCTTTGGGCGATCGCCTTGCCCTCGGTGTTGAGCCGGCGCGAGAACTCGCCCATCAACCAGTTCGCGACCAGCTTTGGCGCGCCGCAGCCGTCACGTGCTGCTTCGTAGAAGCGCGCGAAAGCCAGGCTCTGCGTCATCACCGCAGCGTCGTCTACGGCCAAGCCATCCTGCTGCTGGAAGCGCAGCGCCATCGCCGCCGGCAACTCGGGCAGGGTGGCGCGAACCGCTTCGATCCAGTCGGGTGCGATCACCAGCGGCGGCAGGTCGGGGTCGGGGAAGTAGCGGTAGTCGTGCGCGTCTTCCTTGCTGCGCATCGCCCTTGTCTCGCCGGTGTCCGGGTTGAACAACACGGTGGCCTGGCCGATCGCCAGGCCGTCTTCGATCTGGTCGATCTGCCAGTTGATCTCGAAGTCGATCGCCTGCGCCATGTTGCGGAAAGAGTTCAGGTTCTTGATCTCGCGCCGGGTGCCCAGCGCCGCGCCGGGGCGCCGCACCGAAACGTTGGCGTCGCATCGGAAGCTGCCTTCCTGCATGTTGCCGTCGCAGATCCCCAGCCACATCACCAGCACATGCAAGGCGCGGGCGTACTCCACAGCCTCTGCCGACGATCGCATGTCAGGCTCGGTGACGATCTCGAGCAGCGGCGTGCCGGCGCGGTTCAAATCGATGCCGCTGCACGGACGACCATCGTCGCCGTGGTAGTCGTCATGCAAGCTCTTGCCGGCGTCCTCTTCAAGGTGGGCCCGGGTCAGCCGAACCGTCCTGGGCTGGCCGGCCAGCACGAAGCTGACGCTGCCACCCTGGACCACCGGCGTCTCGTACTGGCTGATCTGGTAGCCCTTGGGCAGGTCGGGGTAGAAGTAGTTCTTGCGCGCGAAGATCGAAACCGGTGCCACTTTCGCACCCACCGCCAGCCCGAGCCGGATCGCGAGTTCGACGGCAGCGCGGTTCATCACCGGCAGCGTGCCAGGCAAGGCCAGATCGACCGCACAGGCCTGGGTGTTGGGCTCGGCACCGAATGCCGTCGATGCGCCGGAGAAAATCTTGCTGCGGGTCGACAGCTGCGCATGGGTCTCCAGGCCGATGACGACCTCGTAACCACGGATCAATGGGGCGCTGTTCATGTCGAAGGTGGTGCCTGAAGATGCCAATCGGTGGCCTGTTGCAGCGCGTGCGCGGCGTGCAGCAGCTGGCCTTCGGCAAAGTAGTTGCCGATCAGCTGCAAGCCCACCGGCATGCCATGGGCACCGAATCCGGCCGGCACGCTCATGCCCGGCAGCCCCGCTAAGCTCGCCGGCAGCGTGAAGATGTCGGCCAGGTAGGTCTGGACCGGGTCGTCCGCCATGCGCCCGAGCGGCCAGGCCACGCTCGGTGCGACCGGGCCCGCGATCAGGTCGCACTGCGTGAAACAGTGCTGGAAATCTTCGGCGATCATGCGCCGCAGCTTTTGCGCCTGCAGGTAGTAGGCGTCGTAGTAGCCGTGCGACAGCACATAGGTGCCGATCATGATGCGGCGCTTGACCTCGGGGCCGAAACCCTCGGCGCGGGTCTTGCGATACATGTCGGTCAGGTCACCATGGTGCGCCGCGCGGTGGCCGAACTTCACACCGTCGAATCGGCCCAGGTTGGAACTGGCCTCGGCCGGCGCGATGATGTAGTAGACGGGAATCGACAGCTCGGTTCGCGGCAGGCTCAGCCCCACCAGCGTGGCGCCGAGTTTTTCAAGCTCGGCCAGCGCAGCCCGAACCGCAGCGGCCACGTCAGACGACAGGCTGGCCGGGAAGAACTCCTCGGGCAGGCCGATGCGCAGCCCCGCCAGCGGTCGCGCCGCGCTCGCACCGACCCGAGCTTGCAGCATCTGGGCATGAAAGTCCTGAGGCGGGCGCTCGGCGCTGGTGGCGTCGCGCGCATCGAATCCGCTCATCGCCGACAACAGCAGCGCGCAGTCCTCGGCTGATCGGGCCAGCGGACCCGCCTGGTCCAGGCTGGAGGCGAACGCGATCATGCCGTAGCGGCTGCACACGCCGTAGGTCGGCTTGATGCCGGTGATGCCGGTAAAACTGGCCGGCTGGCGGATCGAGCCGCCGGTGTCGGTACCGGTCGCCGCAGGCAGCAGTCGCGCGGCCACCGCCGCGGCCGACCCGCCCGACGAGCCACCCGGCACACGGCTCAGGTCCCAGGGGTTGTGCGCAGCACCATAAGCTGAATTCTCGTTGGCCGAGCCCATCGCGAACTCGTCGCAGTTGAGCTTGCCCAGGCTGATCGCGCCGGCGCCCGGCAGGCCGCCGGGCTCGCCGTCGCCCAGCCGCGCCACCACGGTGGCGTCGAAGGGGCTGCGATAGCCAGCCAGCATCTTCGATCCGGCGGTGGTGACATGCGCGGTGGTGACGAAGATGTCCTTGTGCGCGATCGGAATGCCCAGCAGCGGTGCAAGGTCGCCGGCTGCGCGCCGAACGTCGGCGGCGCGCGCCGCAGCGAGTCCACCCTCGGCATCGACTTGCAGAAAAGCGCCGAGCGAGCGATGCGCCTCGATGCGTGCCAGCAGGTGCCGGGTCAGCTCTTCACTCGAGACCGACTTGCCGGCCAGCGCGCGGGCCAGCTCGGCCACGCCCATTTGATGCAGTGTCATTCGATCACCCTGGGTACCAGGAACAACCCGTCCTCGACCATCGGTGCGCTGCGCTGGTTGGCTTCGCGTTGGTCGATTTCCGTGACCCGGTCCTCTCGCAAGCGCAGGCTCACCGCCTGCACCGCCGACAGCGGCGTGTACAGCGGCTCGACACCGCTGGTGTCGACGGCGCTCATCTGCTCGACGATTCGAAAAAAACCATTGAGCTTGGCCAGCATATCCGGCGCTTCGTCAGGGGATAGTTCAAGCCGGGCCAGCTGGGCGATGCGGCTGACGTCTTGCGGGGTCAAGGCCATGGGGGCAGGGTGTCCAGGAACGAGTTTCCTGCCGAGGAAACGTCAGGATGATGGGTTATTATCTATGGTTATCCGCCAGCCTTGACGAGAGCATTGCTGACTCACGCCTTCCCAACTTGGCCCACTCGAGCCTTCGTTCCTACTTGTTGCCCGCTGCACTGCGTTGTCGCGCCAGCCGGGCCCGTTCCAGAACACCACCAGCCGACAGGCGGCCGCAAGTTTCGAGCGGCCACACCCTGTTGGTTGACCTGATCGCCTGACAGTCCCATGTACGGTTTCCTGCGCAGCTACTTCTCCACCGACCTGGCCATCGACCTCGGTACCGCCAACACGCTGATCTATGTGCGTGGCAAAGGCATCGTGCTCGACGAACCCTCGGTGGTCTCGATCCGCCATGAAGGCGGCCCTCAGGGCAAGAAGACCATCCAGGCCGTCGGCAAAGAAGCCAAGGCCATGCTCGGCAAGGTGCCCGGCAATATAGAGGCGATCCGGCCGATGAAGGACGGCGTGATCGCCGACTTCACCGTCACCGAGCAGATGCTCAAGCAGTTCATCAAGATGGTCCACCCGCGCTCGCTGCTCAGACCGAGTCCGCGCATCATCATCTGCGTGCCCTGCGGCTCGACCCAGGTCGAGCGCCGCGCGATCCGTGAATCGGCGCTGGGCGCCGGTGCCAGCGACGTGTTCCTGATCGAAGAACCGATGGCAGCGGCGATTGGCGCCGGACTGCCGGTGTCCGAGGCCTCGGGCTCGATGGTTGTGGACATCGGCGGCGGCACCACAGAAGTGGGCGTGATTTCGCTCGGCGGCATGGTCTACAAGGGCAGCGTCCGGGTCGGTGGCGACAAGTTCGACGAGGCCATCATCAACTACATCCGTCGCAACTACGGCATGTTGATCGGTGAGCCCACAGCCGAGCTGATCAAGAAGAGCATCGGTTCGGCCTTCCCCGGCAGCGAGGTCAAGGAGATCGAGGTCAAGGGCCGCAACCTTTCCGAAGGCGTGCCACGCAGCTTCACGATTTCGTCGAATGAAATCCTTGAGGCACTGACCGACCCGCTCAACCAGATTGTCTCGGCAGTCAAGAACGCGCTCGAACAGACCCCGCCAGAGCTCGGTGCCGACATCGCCGAGCGCGGCATGATGCTCACCGGCGGCGGTGCGCTGCTGCGTGACCTCGACCGCTTGCTGGCCGAGGAAACTGGCCTGCCGGTGCTGGTTGCCGAAGACCCGCTGACCTGCGTCGTGCGAGGCTGCGGCATGGCTCTCGAGCGCATGGAGCGGCTGGGGTCGATCTTCACGTCGGAGTAAGCCCGGTGCGGCCAGGCGCCTTCTCTCGGCCCGGGCGCGCCACCAGCGACGGCAGCGCGCTGGTCAGGGCAGACCGGGCAAACTGGGCAAGTGACCGGCTGAGCCGGCTGGCGGCTGACTGACGATGTCGCTAGGCTCGATGGACCGCAACCCGCCGGCATTCTTCCGCCAAGGGCCGTCCGCACTGACCAAGCTGATGCTGTTTTCAGCCCTGGCGGTGTTCCTGATGGCTGCAGACAGCCGCTGGCGAATCACCCAGCCGCTGCGCGCTGCGCTGGCCACGGCGCTGCTGCCCATGCAGCAGACTTTGAAGACGCCGGTCGAACTGGGTACCAACGCCTTGAGCTATCTGCAAGGCATCAGGACCGCGCAGACCGCCGAGATCGCCGCACGCACCCAGCTCGCACGCCAGTCCGAGCGCGCGAGTCGGATGGACCAGTTGATGGCCGAGAACGACCGCCTGCGCGCGCTGCTGGATCTGAAGCCGGCGCTGAAAGTCCGGTCGATCGCCGCTGAAATGCTGTACGAAGCGGGCGATCCGTACTCGCGCAAGCTGTTCATCAGCCGAGGCAGCAGCGATGGTGTGATGCCCGGCGCTCCGGTGGTCAATGAGGCCGGCGTGCTGGGCCAGGTCACCGAGGTCTACCCCTTGAGCGCGGTGGTCACTTTGCTGACCGACCGCGATGCAGCGATACCGGTGCTCAACACGCGCAGCCGGCAGCGCGGTGCTGCTTTCGGCGGGGCCGAGGGCGGCAGCGCGATGGAGCTGCGCTTCATGGCAGGCAACGCCGATGTGCTGGTCGGCGACACGCTGACCACCAGCGGCGTCGATGGCGTCTATCCACCAGGGCTGCCAGTGGCCACGGTGTTGCGGGTCGACCGCCGGTCCGACGCCGGCTTCGCGCGCATCCTGTTGACGCCAGCCTCAGGTATGGACGGTGTGCGTCACCTGCTGGTGCTCGAGCCCATGGCAGCGCAGATGCCTGCGCGGCCCGATCCGCCGCCGCTCGACAAGTCTGCGACCCGGGCTGGCCCGCGGTCCGGCTTGCCCGGACGGCCTGCGGCCCGCAGCGCTGAAGGCGCATCCCGATGACGCGGCACGACAGCTGCGGGGGTAGGTCATGATCATGCCGCGCGGGTCCGACCAGCTGCTGCTGCCGGTCAACCCTTGGTTCATCGCGCTGACCCTGGTCGCCGCGATGCTGATGGAGATGCTGCCGCTGGGCCGCCACCCGGCGGCACCGGACTTGCTGGCGCTGGTGCTGGTTTTTTGGAACGTTCACCAACCTCGGCGTGTCAGCGTCGGATTGGCCTTTTTCGTGGGTCTGGTGATGGACGTACACCAGGCGGCAGTGCTGGGCCAGCACGCGTTGGCCTACACTATTCTCAGCTTCCTGGCCATCACCGCACACCGGCGGGTGCTGTGGTTTTCACTGCGCGCGCAGGCGCTGCATGTGTTGCCAATATTTGTCGCCGGCCATGCCGCATCCTTGTTCGCGCGTTTGATCGCCGGCGGCATGTTCCCGGGCTGGTGGTTGCTCGCTGCGCCCTTGCTCGAGGCCGCGCTGTGGCCGGTGGTGGTCAAGCTGCTGCTCGCGCCACAGCGCCGGGCACCGAACCCTGACCAGAACCGTCCGCTCTAGGTCTCGACATGACTGAGTTGAAGGACCTCGAGCGCGAACTGGAACGGTTCAACACCCGGCTGATCACCGCGGCGCTGTTTGTGCTGCTCTGTTTCGGCCTGCTGGTGAGCAGACTGGTCTGGCTGCAGGTCTTTCGCCATGAGGAACTCGCGCTGCAGGCCGAAGCCAACCGTGTTGCCGTGGTGCCGGTGGTGCCCAACCGTGGTTTGATCGTCGACCGCAATGGCGTGGTGCTGGCCACCAACTACTCGGCTTACACGCTGGAGCTCACGCCGGCCAAAGTGATCGGTGAGCTCGACGCGGTGATCGACAGCCTGAACCTGGTGGTCGAGATCTCGCCGCGCGACCGCCGCCGCTTCAAGCGCTTGCAAGAGGAGAGCAAGAGCTTCGAATCGCTGCCGATCCGCACCAAGCTCAATGACGAGGAGGTCGCGCGCTTCATCGCCCAGCGCTTCCGTTTTCCGGGCGTGGACGTGCGCGCAAGACTGTTCCGCAGCTACCCGGCGGGTGAGGTGGGGAGCCACCTGCTCGGCTACATCGGCCGCATCAACAGCGCCGAGAAAAAGCTGATGGAAGACTGGGATGACGAGGTGCTGGCCAATTACCGAGGCACCGATGTCATCGGCAAACTGGGCCTGGAGCAGCGCTACGAGCGCGAGCTGCACGGCATCACGGGCTTCGAGGAGATGGAGACCTCGGCCGGGGGCCGCGCCGTCCGGCGCTTGAAAAGCCACTCGGCCACACCTGGCAATACCCTGGTGCTGTCGATCGACATCAAGCTGCAGGCGCTGGTCGAGCAGATGTTTGGCGATCGGCGTGGCGCGCTGGTGGCCATCGACCCGCGCTCGGGCGAGGTGCTGGCCTTCGTCAGCAAACCCGCATTCGATCCCAACCTCTTTGTCGACGGCATCGACCTCGAGAGCTGGCGTGGCCTCAACGAAAGCCTGGACAAGCCGCTGCTCAACCGGGCGCTGCGAGGCACCTACCCGCCAGGCAGCACCTTCAAGCCCTTTCTGGCGATGGCCGCGCTGACAACCGGCAAGCGCAGCCCCAGCGCGATCATCCAGGACAGCGGCAGCTATATGTTCGGCGGGCATGAGTTCCGCAGCCACGGGGATGTCGGTCTCGGTGGGGTGGACATGCGGCGCGCCATCGTGCAGTCGAGCAACGTCTATTTCTACTCATTGGCCAACGAGCTGGGGGTCGACCTGATGCACGATCAGCTCGACCCGATGGGCCTGGGACGAAAAACCGGCATCGACCTGGACGGCGAGCTCACCGGGCTGCTACCCTCGACCGATTGGAAGAAGCACGCTTACAAGAAACCCGAGCAGCAGAAATGGTACGCCGGTGAGACCATTTCGCTGGGCATCGGCCAGGGCTACAACAGCTTCACGATGCTGCAGATGGCCACCGCCACCGCCACCCTGGCCTCGGGGGGCTTGCGCTTCGAGCCTCGGCTGGTTCGCGAGGTGCGCGATGTGGTCAGCCATGCCGTGACCAAGGTGGCCGGCCAGGCTTTGAGCCCGCTGGCTTTCAAGCCTGAGCATGTCGCGCTGATCAACAGCGCGCTGCACGGCGTCACGCAGGAAGGCACTTCGATGCGGGTGTTTGCCGGTGCGCCGTACAAGACTGGCGGCAAGACCGGCACCGCGCAGGCCGTGGGCATCCGCGCCAACGAGAAGTACAACGCCGCCAAGTTATCGGAGTACCAACGCGACCACTCGCTCTACACCGCGTTTGCGCCGCTCGAGTCACCGACGATCGCATTGGCCGTGATCGTCGAGAACGCCGGTTTCGGTGCGGCAGCGGCCGCGCCGATCGCCCGCCGCGTCTTCGATTACCTGTTGGCAGGGCATTGGCCCAGCGAGGAGGACATGGCCGCGACCCGCGAAGGCCGCAGCGTGGCGCCCATCGGCGCGTCGCGCCAGACCGCCGGCCTGAGCCTGGCCGACATCGGCCTGTCCTCGCTGGCACCGTCCGCGCAGAGCGGCACGCCCACGCCGCCCAACGCCGGGTCCAGCGCAGCCTCGTCCACTTTGACCAAGCCAGCCGCCAGCGGCCGGCCACAGGCCAGGAGCTTGCCGTGAACAGCCCGTTCAAGCGCCCGCTGCTTCGATTGCGACCCATCCTGTCGGGCTTCGACCTGCCGCTGCTGGCCGTGGTGCTGATGCTGGCCAGTCTGGGGCTGGTGACGATGTACTCGGTGGGCTACGACCACGGCAGCCGCTTCGTCGACCATGGCCGCAACATGTTGCTGGCCGCAACCCTGATGTTCCTGATCGCCCAGGTGCCGCCACATCGGCTGCTGAGCTTGGCCGTTCCGCTCTACACGGTGGGCGTTGCGCTGCTGGTGGCCACCGCACTGTTCGGCGTCACCAAAAAGGGCGCCACCCGCTGGCTCAACCTCGGGGTGGTGATCCAACCGAGCGAAATCCTCAAGCTGGCCATGCCTTTGATGCTGGCATGGTGGTTCCAGAAGCGCGAAGGCCAGCTGCGCTTGTTCGATTTTCTGGTGGCCGGCCTGCTGTTGCTGGTGCCGGTGGGCCTGGTGGTCAGGCAGCCGGATCTGGGCACAGCGCTGCTGGTGCTCTCGAGCGGGCTGTATGTGATTTACTTTGCCGGACTGTCCTGGCGCCTGATCGTGCCGGTCACGCTGCTGGCCACGCTGGCCATCGCCGCGCTGGTGGTCAGCGGCGATGCACTGTGCCAGCCTGATGTGCAATGGCATGGGATGCGCAATTACCAAAAGCAACGCGTCTGCACGCTGCTCGATCCCAGCATCGATCCGCTGGGCAAGGGTTTTCACATCATCCAGGGCATGATCGCGATCGGTTCGGGCGGCATCACCGGCAAGGGTTTCATGAGCGGCACCCAGACCCACCTGGAGTTCATCCCCGAACGCACCACCGACTTCATCTTCGCCGC
>CAMCTC010000123.1 GCA_945878355.1 Bordetella parapertussis
CTGCCGCCAACGATGACGCCATCACTTCAGGGCCCCTCGCGGGCCCTGACTCGTTGGGGGTGCCGCTATCAATCCTCGTCAGGCCAGGCTCAATTGCAAATCCGACACCTCACCGGCGAATAGTGGCGGGTTTACACCGGCGCCAACACCAGGCGCAGCGGAGTGTCGGCGTCCGAGGGGCCGCATGGGGGGCGGCCTGCCTCGGGGCGCTCAGTTGGAACGCGACCTTCGCCACCAAGCGGAAGGCCGAGGCGCAGGCGCATGGCACGGCCAAGGACAAGGAGTTCATGGCCATGGTTGCCGGAGGGTTCATGCCTTGCAGCGTCCGCGAGTTGCTTGATCGGTGGCGGCGTGAGCTTGCACCGCAGCGCGATGGTGGCAAGTGGGACTTCAATCGGCTATCAGCGATCGAACAGCGATTGGACGATATGGGGTTGGCTGACTTGCAACTTTCAGCTTTCAAGCCCAGACAGATGGCGGCTGTGCGCCGCGCTCGATTGGGCGACGGAATTTCACCCGCAGGTCACGCCAGGGCGTCCCAGTGTGGGTGATCCAGAAAATCGCATCCAAAGTGCGCCGGTGGTCGCGTGGCGGACGACCACACAAAGCACCGGTCGCAACGACAAACTGCGCGAAGAATGCTATTCCTCGGCGCTCCGCAATCCTCGGACCAAAGCTGAATTCCCTAGAAAACATCAGCTTCGAATCATGGCGCACTGCGTCGGCGGAATCCTCATCCAGCGCATTGTCCACGCGACCTAGTGCGCTAGCCGAGCGTCTATCAGGTCGGTTGCAGAAGCTTCAGCCCGACACAAACGGCACTGGTACGAAGAACCGACCGCCGACGGTTTTCAGCGCATTGTTGTCGCTTTGCATTGCCAAGGCGCGCAACGCGATGAGCAACTGGCCGGCCACGGTTTGTCGCCAGAACCACCAGTCGATTTGACGGGCCGAGGGTGGACCGCCGTCAGCCTGCACCGCCTCGCCATAGAGGGCCTTCAAATCGTCGGCCAGAAACCGCAGGGCCAAAGCCGGGGTGTCGAGATGCGGCACGCTCGGCAGGGCTCCATCGAGGAAAGACGTGGCGAATGCGGACCAGGCTTCCGGAGGCTGGCCGGCCAGGCCAACCGTGGTGCGGCCGAACCGCGCCTTGAACCGTTCCCAGGCAGGCAGAACGGCTTCGAGTTCCGTGTGGAAGGCCTTTTGCCAGGCAGCACTCCCCTGGTAAGCGCCCGGCGGCGGGAGCGCCACCGAAGGGGTCCAGCCCGGCCGGTCAAACCAACTGGGGTTGTCGTCGGGGAAGTGTTCGAGGATGACCGGCCCATCGGAGCGCTCAAGCAGGCGCAGGGCCTGCAGGAGCACGCGACGTTGAAAGGCCGCGTCATTCGGTTCGCCAAGCGGGCGCCCCAGCATGAACGGTGTCATCACCGCGCGCGGCGGGCGGATATTCTCGACATGGAGCTGTACCAGCGCCAGAACCGTTGTCGGCAGGCCGCGTTCTTCCAGCATATGTGCCATCGCGCTCACGGCGCGGGTGCAAAGCGGTCAGACAGGGGTAAGAACGACGGCGTTGACGTTGTCGGCCTTCATCGAGGCAGCCATGCCGTCGGCCGCTTCCGCCATCGCTGCGGGATCCGTCGATCCCATCACGGTGAAATGCGTTGCCGCGACCGAGCCGATACGGCCTTCGGCAACGAGTTCGCGCAGCCGATCGACCGGCAGGACCACGTTGATATCGCGCTGAAAT
This sequence comes from Bordetella parapertussis, assembly GCA_945878355.1. Classification (GTDB taxonomy): domain Bacteria; phylum Pseudomonadota; class Gammaproteobacteria; order Burkholderiales; family Burkholderiaceae_C; genus Pseudaquabacterium. The sequence continues at coordinate 1,748 of CAMCTC010000123.1, forward strand.
CCGGCGCGATCGAAGTTGATCGAGACGTGGCTCATCAGGATGTCGGCGCTGTTCCAACTCGCTGGCACGGCACGGTATTCGCCAGAGCCGACGGGAAACGGCGCGTCGCCGCGACGGATCAGAGCAGCGCTGCTGACGATCGCCACACGGCGCTCGGACAGTTTTGGTCCCGAGACGAAGGGCGTCGTCTCGAACGTCGGGCAGGGCAGGTTAGCGACTGTGGTTCGTGTAGGTTCCGGTATGTCATCAAGTCTCGCCATTCGGTGTCCTCCTGAAATGGCGACTCTAACCGGCCATGATGCTCACCGCTAAAGCATCGGCTGAACCTGACAAGAAATGTGTCTCAGCCCGCGTTCTGATGAGCTTTTCCGTGATCGACCCGCATCGCGAGACGTCGACGATGAGTCGCGCTATCAGCGTTCGCAGATCGAATCGGCGGTTGAACCGGTAGGCGAAGGCAGCCAAGCAGTGGCTTGCATACTTGCCTTTACTTCGGTCTCCTAGCGCACCCAGGGTAATGTCGCCAACCACGCCGTCTGCGGGAATGCCTCCGAGAACGGCCAAACTTGTAGAGGCTGCCCGCCACGCTGGTGAGGTCGGCGAACATGGAATTGCCGACCGCGCCCGCCACTTCGGCTCGATCTCACGGGTCTTCGGGGGATGGTTCGGGCAGCGGCAGGTGCAGTTCCAGGATCTCGTCGCCGTTGGCGTCAAGCTGCCCGGTGCTGCGCCAGCCCAGGTGGCGGTAAAAACCATGTGATCGGGTGGCTGGGTCGGCCGAGCAGCCCAGGAACAACCGCTGCCAGCCAAGGCTGGCCAACTGTTGCACCATGCGGGCCAGCAACTGACGGCCCAGGCCCAGGCCTTCAAATGCCGGCAGCAAGGCCAGCACGACGATCTCGCCGCTGTCGCGGGCGCCGAAACAATAACCGGCCAGCGCACCGTTGGCATCCAGGGCCACTTGGCCGGGCAGTGCGCCGCTGCGGATGTCGTCGGTCCAGCTTTGCGCGGTGATGCCCAGCGCCTGCAGCCGCTGCACCGAGACCGCGTTCTCTCGGGTGCGCCCGCGCAAAGCCACGCAGGCGGGGGCGTCTTCGGGCACAGCGGGGCGACAACGCAGTGGCATCGGGCAACATTCTGCCCGATGCCGCCGGGCCGCAGCCGGCCTTTGTCGACCCCAAGAGCGTGGTTGCGTTGTGGACGATCGCCGCAGCCATGGGCATCCAGGCCAGCACGATCGTCAAGTTCAAGGGTGCAGCAGTCAGCACGGTGGCGATCACCAACACGATGGCTCGTCTGGCTGACTGGATGATCGACATGGCCATCGCATCCTGGTCGTCCGCACCGCGTGCGCCCGGCACGCCTTCGAGCTTGCTCGTCAACACCTGGATGGCCTACGCCGGCGGCGCGCTGCTCGCCGCGCTCGCGCTGCCCAGGCTGCCGCGTGCGGTGTTGCTGCCGGCGATGTTGGTGTGGATCCTTGCTTGGGTCTACGCTGGCCGCGCGCCCGGCAAACGCAAACCGCGCCCCAGCCTGACCTGAACCGATCTAGCGGCGTCTTGTTGTCGGCCAGATGGCATCAGGTCAGGTCGGCAACGCCAGTTCGCTTCCTTGGCAGACCTTGGGTGATCCTCCGGCGCGTGCCCACATGAACCGGTGGTGAACGACCGGTCTGAAGTTGGCGACGTCGGAGGCGGACGCGTGCGTACGTCAGCAGCACCCTTCGACCGGCCGTTCACCAGGCCAATCTCTGCATGATCGGATGTCTGGAAGTGGCCGACAGCGTGAGTACGACGCGGCGCCACGATGCCGATCTTCGAGCCGCACTTCATAATCAAAACCTGACCCGCGCTTGTTCGAGATGCCAACCTTTCATCATGGATAAATTCTTGCTGCAGCATCAGGTGCTGGAACGGCTCGCCGAAGACCTGCTGCATGCCGAACAGGCCATGCGGGCGGCCCATGAAACGGCGACTCACGAAGAAAACATCGCCGAAAACAAATACGACACATTGGGTCTCGAAGCCGCGTACCTGGCCACCGGCCAAGCACGTCGCGCCGAAGCCATCCGCCAGGCGATGGCCAATTGGCGCCAATTCCGCCCGCGGCCCTACGACGCCAGCAAAGGTATACAGCTCGGCGCGCTGGTCTGCCTGGTCGATTCCGACGACAAGCAGCAACAGCTCTTTCTCGGCCCGGATGGAGGCAGCATGAAGTTGATCAGCGGCGGTCAGCTCGTTCAGGTCATCAGCTGCGAAGCCCCTTTGGGCAGAGCCATCCTGGGAAAATGCGAGGGTGACGAGGTGTCGATACAGGTCGCTCCAATACGACAGCAGTTTGAGGTGCTGCGGGTTCATTAAGTCGCAAGCAAGTTCACGCCGAATTGATCAGAAATCTTACTCGCCGACCCCTTTAGGACGCTGCGCAACTCCTGGCGAGCTATGCGGAGGTCGTTCGCGCTCTCGGCGTCGCGCACATCAATTCTTTTCGATGGCACTGACCGCGAGGTAGGTGAGTGTTGGCATTCGTCCAACGTCCGACACTCTGCCGAGTTCAGCGCCGCACAGCAGTCGTTGACGGCGAGCGGCTCGGGAGCAGTCCTTCGTCAACGGGTGAACTCGACCCAAACCTGCCTGCCGGGGCGCTCCAAAGCGGCCCGACGGCGAGCCATCATTTTTCTTGTTCGGCCTCGACCTCTCAAGCAAATGTGGCTTTGCCACTTTGCTTGATCCCCACGGGGGGCGGCCGGCTTCGGCCGGCCTTGGGGCGCTCAGTGGCGCGAGCCCGCTGCATTGCAGGAACGGCAGGCCAGTCTAGAGGCGATAGAGGCGACCACGGCAGCGTGGCTGAGGGCAGACGCTCGGAGCCAGCGTTTCGCGGTGATCCCGCACGCACCACGCACGGTCTGCGGGGCGGCGTCACGGGCGCGGCATGGGGGTTGTGCTCTCAGCCGCCTGTCGGGCCAGCCACCGCCGCAGGGATTGCCTCGGCGAGAAAGTCGTACACCCGCCGCACCAGCCGGTTGCCGCGAATCTCTCGGTGCACAGCTAGCCAGCAGGGCAGTGGCGGGATCTGCAGTTGCGGCAGCACCTCCTGCACCCCGGGCCATTGGTCGATGTTGTAGCGCGCCACGAAGCCGATGCCTGCACCGGCGGCGACGAGCCGGCCATAGGCCACCTGGTCGTCGGTGCGCAACGCAAAGCGCTCGCGTGCCAGCACCAGGCCAATGCCCGCGAAGCCGCGCACGATGGTCTCGTCGCGGTCGTAGCCGATCAGGCGGTGTCCGAGCAGGTCTTCGGGCCGGCGCGGCGTGCCGGCGCGCGCCAGGTAGCTCTCGTGCGCGGCGGCGACGATGGGGATGTCCGCCAGCTTGCGCGCCACCAGCGAGCCCTGCTGCGGCCGCACCATGCGCACGGCGATGTCGGCTTCGCGGCGCAGCAGGTTGGTGAGCTGGTTCGATGCCACCAGCTCGACGTCGATGCCGGGCTCGGCCTGCTGCAGCTGCGCCAAGAGCGGCGGCAGCATCCAGGTGGCGGCCACCTGGCTGGTGGTGACACGCACCGTGCCCGTGGTCGCGTCGCGGCTCTTGGCCAGGCTGCGGGCGAGCGCGCCTGCGCCGTCCTGCATCTGCCGCGCGGCGTCGGCGATGGCCAACGCCGCAGCGGTGGGCGTGACGCCACGGCCGGTGCGCTCGAACAGCGGCACGCCGAGCTGCGTCTCAAGTTCGGCGATGTGCCGCGACAGCGTGGGCTGCTGCGCCTGCAGGCGGCGTGCGGCACCCATCAGGCTGCCCGCGTCGAGTACCGCCAGGAAGCTCTTGGCCAGCGACCAGTCGAAATCTTCTCGGTTCTGTTCAGTCATGCAAAAGTGTATAGCTGGCTTGCCGACTTCAGCAATTGTCGAATAAGTCAGAGGCGCCCAGACTTGCATCCATTGACTCCACTTACCGGAGAACCCCCATGAACACCTCGCAACGCCCCACCGTCCTCATCCTCGGCGCCAACGGCCGCCTCGGCCTGGCCGCCGCGCAGGCTTTCGACGCCGCTGGCTGGCGAGTGCTGGCGCAGGTGCGGCGCGACGCCGCGGCCGGCATGCCTGGCGGCGTGCGGCTGGTGCAAGCCCCGCTGAGCGAGCCCGAGGCCCTGGCCGCACAGGCCGCGCGCGCGCAGGTCGTGGTCTACGCGCTGAACCCGGTCTACACCCGCTGGGCGCAGGAGGCGATGCCGATGGCCATCGCCGGCATGGACCTGGCGCAGGGCCTGGGAGCGCGCTTCATGCTGCCGGGCAACGTCTACAACTTCGGCAAGCAGATGCCGGCGCTGCTGCGCGAAGACACGCCGCAACGTGCCGATACGCGCAAGGGCCGCATCCGCGTGGCCATCGAAGCCGAGATGGCGCGACGCTGTGCGGCCGGCACTCTGCGCGCCACCGTGCTGCGCGCGGGCGATTTCTTCGGCGGCGGTACCGGCAGCTGGTTCGACCTGGTCATCGCCAGGTCGGTGGCCAAGGGTAAGCTGGCCTACCCGGGCCCGCTGGACGTGCCGCATGCCTGGGCCTACCTGCCCGACTTCGCCCAAGCCTTCGTCGCCGCCGCACAGACGCAGGACCTGCCGGCTTTCGCCACCATGCACTTCGCCGGGTACACGCTCACCGGCGCGCAGTTGCTCGCCGGTATCGAACTCGCCGCGGCCGGTCTCGGCCTGGCCCCGACCGGCGGCTTCAAGCATGGTGGCATGCCGTGGGGCGTGATCCGCCTGGGCGGCCTGGTGGTGCCGATGTGGCGCGAGCTGGCCGAGATGGCCTATCTGTGGACCGTGCCGCATGCCCTGGCCGGCAGTGCGCCGGAGGCCCTGGCGTTGCCTGCAGCCACCCCAATCGACCTGGCGCTGCGCGCTGCACTCGTGGCGCTGCAGCCGTCGGCGCCCACGGTACCGGTCGGCGCCGCCACCCGCTGAGCCACCACGCCCGCACCCTGCACCCCACCTCTTCAACCCCTCGTCAACGCAACCAGAGTCCAGCCATGACCACCCTCGTACATGCGGCCGAGCGCCGCCCTCTCGAAACCTCTGCCAGCACTAACGGCGCCACGCGCGGCCTGGGCGCCCTGCTCATCGCCGATGCGCTGCTGTCGTTCGCCCCGCTGGCGATCCTGGGCCCAGCCATCGGCTGGCCAGCCTCGCTGGGCAGGCCCGCGGCCGAGCAGCTCGCGGCGATCCACGCCAACGCCGGGATGGTGGCGCTGGGCTATGGCGTGTACCTGCTGTACTCGATCCTGGTGGCGCCGGTGATGATCGGCCTGGCCGCCAAGGTCTTCGGCGGCCTGCAGCGCCCGGTGGCGGCCACCGTGGCGGCGTTCGGCGCGCTCTCCGCGCTGGCGCGCGCCATCGGCATCCTGCGCTGGCTGACGGTGATGCCCGCGCTGGCCACGGCCCACGCGGCCGCCGACCCGGCCACGCGCGGCCAGATCGAACTCGTCTTTACCGCGGTAACGGCCTACGGCGGCGGCATCGGTGAAGTGCTGGGCGTGGCCCTGTTCATGGCGCTGGCCCTGGGCACGCTGTGTGTGGCTGCGCTGCGCAGCGGCGGCATGCCGCGCTGGCTGGCGGGCCTGGGCCTGGCGAGTACGGCCTTGCTCGCTGGCCTGCTGTTGCCGGTGTTCGGCGCGGCGGGCGTCGTCCCCGTGGCAGCCGCGGTGAGTCTGCTGTCGGTCTGGATGTTGGCCGCCGGAGTCTGGGCGCTGCGCCGGGGTTGATCCGCCGGCGGGCCCGGCATGACACGCTTGCGCGGTGTCGTGCGGCCAGCCTCTGACCGAGCCGCCCAAGCCCTGTGCCGCTGCTCGACGTCCGCAACCTGCGCATCACCCTGCCCACGGCCCCGCCGATGCGCCGCGAGACGTTTCGATTGCGCTCGAGCGGGTGCACGAGTTGTGAACCGTCCCCGTGGGTCAGTCTTTCGCGACGCCTCCGCCTGGCTGGGGACCGACACAAGGTGTCAGCGGTCTCTGAGAGCGGCGCGGCGCTCCGAACCTGCACGGCGCGGCGCTTCAAACCGGCCTGTCACGCCCGTCGGCAAGCGGCCTGGACTGCCAGTTCGCGGCAGCACCAGTAAGCCGACGCCGAAAGTTGAGACGAACCGAACGACTGCTACCTCAGGTCACCGCCGGCCCGGGTCGACCCGTTGCTGACCCGCGGTCGGTCGCTTTGCTTGGGCACAACCCGTCGTTGGAGGCTCGCCGTTCCAGCGCTTCGGGCCATGTTGGCTTGATATGCCAATGATGACCAAGCGGGCTTGCTGCTCGCCCTATTTGGAGTCCCGCAACATGCCCACCTGCAACGTCGTTCTGAGTGAACATCAACATCAACTGTTTGAAACCCTGGTGCAGTCCGGTCGCTACCAGAACGCCAGCGAGGTGCTGCGAGAAGGGCTGCGCATCATCGCGGAGCGCGAGCGCCTCGAGGATGCCAAGCTCGAGGCCCTGATGCAAGCAGCCCGCCAGGGCTGGGCGGATGTGTCTGCAGGGCGGTATGCGGATGATGCCGATGATCAGCTCGAAGACTTCATTGGGCAGCTAGGTCGCCGCGCTGGGCAGGCTGCCAAGACGGCGAGTTGATGTTTCGCTATCGGCCGTCGGAAGCCGCTCAAGGCCGCGACAGGGGCGAGCATTGGCGGGAACAGGGCGTTTGAATTTCCTATCCCCTGCGGCCTGCGCCGCGTCCCCCTGAATGCAGGGCCGTTCGGCGTTGACAGCCTCAACCTAAGAATTGACATTGCTCCGCCAGCCACCGGTTGGCACACCGACCTGTAGAGCGAGCGGTGCCTCAGGTCGACAACACGAACCGCCACAGGAGTGAGAGATGTCCCTTCAGTTCCGAATCTGGCCGGCCCTGATCCTGGCCGCCGTACTGGCCATTGGCACAGCACATGCTGATGGTTCCCGCACGGAGGTGCTGTACGACAGCTTCAGCAAACCGAGCGGGGCCTACACGCTCGGCGACTACTACGGCAAGTGGTCCAACATCTACGGCCCCGGCGAGATGGTGCCCATCGACACCCGCAGCTTCGCCGACGGCAAGTTCTCGGTCTCGGCCGTGCCCTTCACGGTCGGCTTCGACTACAGCGTCTTCGACCACCTGAAGTACATCGCCGTCAGCAACCAGGCCTTTCCGGCCCCGGTGCGGGGCTCGATCACCTTCTCGTCGGTCATCCAGGCGCAGACCCCGGGCACGCAGCCGGGCCGCGTGATCCAAGGCACTTACGTGCTGAGCGGCGCGCCCTATGCGAAGGCCACGCTCGAGGGCCAGCAGGCCGGTGCCGTGATGAACATGATCGACTTCAGCACCGGGCAACTCTTCGATTGGTTCATCTCCGGCAGCAAGGCGTTCACGCTGGTCGAGCGCTTGCCGTCAGCCGTCACCAACCCGACATTGCCATCGACCGATCCCAGCTACGTCGGCCGCAGCAAGATGTACACCCAGATCGTCGACGAGGTTTCCATCGGCCCTGGACCGCACAAGGTGGCCATCAAGTTCACCCGCAAGGACGGGCAGGGTACGGTCGAATTCTTTCTCGATGGCAAGCGCGTGAGCAAGGTGCGCAAGGTCGGCGTACCGCTGGACGTGCAGCACAAGCCCTACACCGGCATCTACCCATCGATGGGGCCGGGTGAACCGCTGGCCAACAAGATCAGCGGTTTCACCATCGGCCACGGGCTGTTCAGCCTGCTCGACGCCTTCCCCTTCCAGCATCCTGAAGCGCCGGAACTGGCCGTGTCGATCCCCCTGGCGAATCGCCTTTTCGGCCAGGGCGCCCACGCCACCTTCGACGAGTTCCGCGTCATCACCGACCCGGATGACGACGGCGACAGCGACGACTGAGGCCCGCGCGTCAACCGGTGTTCCGCAAACCGGCCGCGATGCTGTGGATGGAGCGGTGGATGCCGAACTGCAGGCGCTCCATCCCTTCCTGGGCGCAGCCGGTGGACTGACTGAGTGCGCGATTCGCAGGTCCTGCGTCGGGGGGCGGGGGTCAGCCGGCCCACACCACCGGGCGAAGTACCTGCAGATGGTGATGCTGGGGCTGTGCGGATTGGGGATCGGCTGAGCGCTTGGGCCCGGTCGTGAGAGCCGGCGCCCGATGTTCCAGCTTCAGTTCATGTTTGATGGCCTGGACTTGCGGCAGTGACGGCCTTGGCGCGTTGCGGATTCCGTGCCACCATGGGGTCGTCGGCTTTCGCTGATGAAGGCAGTAGCAGACCTTCGTGCAGAGCCACATGCTCGAGCGCAGCCTCGAAACGAGTACGCGAGGCCGTTGCAACCTGGCGCAAGTAGGCGTGCAGTTCGGCGTCGGCCGCGTTGAGGTGCTCGCACTCGGCGCTGTAGGTTTCGAAGTGCGAGAGCTGCATCAGCAGTTCGGCCACATGGCGCGGGCACTCGCAGGCGATCGTCGACGACAGGTTCACGAAGTCAGCGAGGGCTGCGTCGTTCCAGCGGCGCGGCGGCACGGGATCGGCCCCAGGCTTGGGCAGGTCGACTGCGGACTGCGGCACCGCGGCCGCCTTGGCTGACAGGCTGTTCAGCCATTGCGCCACCACCGCATCGGGCTGCGGTTCTCGCAGCAAGGCCGTGCCAGACGTCGCCAATGCCTCGCACACGGGGTCGGCAGCAAAGCTGTACAGAACGGCTTTCGGCACCCCCACAAGAGCCGGGGCAGCCGCTTCGACGGCAGCTAGCCAGCCCCGGTGCAGTTGCGGCTCATGGAAGAGCACAGCGTCGAGCGGCGAACCTTGCAACCCGGCGGCGGCCTGCGCGATATCGTCGAACGGCCCCAGCAACACCACAGGTCGGCCCAGCCGACGCATCAGCGCGGGTCGCTGCAAGCGCTTGCCCAGCGCCGCGCCGACCACTGCCAGCCGCCAGGCCCGCACTGGCGGCGCGCCGGTTACATCCGAGCGTTCGTCTCGCTGGGTGGCTGCCAACGCCTGTGCATGCGTGGAGGCAACTTGTTGCAGTTGCGGCATGTCCAGCGGGGCCAGGCTTCCGATGGCGTGACCCAGGTCTGTGAGCTGTTTGATCAACGCCAGCCGCCGAACGTCGTCGGCCGAGTACAGGCGCTGGCCGCTAGGCGTCAGCTCTGGCTGGGTCAACCGGTAGCGGCGCTCCCACACGCGCAGCGTCGCCACCGGCATGCGCAGCATGTGCGCCACGGCCCCGCTTCGATGGAGCGGTGCATCCGAAGCGCCCGACGCGGGCAGCGGTGCTTGCATGGATGACTTCATTTCTTTCATGCTGCCTTCTGGGTTGACTCTGATTTGACGCCGATTATATGAAATTTTATTGAAAATACTTCTAAATGAACGCTTGATGACTCGCTAATGTCGTACACTTTGGTCGTTCGTGACCTGTAAATGTCGTTTCGTTGTCTGTAGAGACTTTCCCGGTGGCTGCGGTGTCAAAAGACTCGGTCTTTAGGCTCAAACGCTGTCTTCGCCGCTGCTGCAGTCCTGGTCCATTCCGGCGGGTGCGTCCACCACATGCGACTAGCCTGAAGCGCTTGATGCCGAACCCTCTCAATCGCCCGGGCGCTTTGCAGTCTGATCTTTTCGTCAATGTCTCTCACCACCCTCCTCAAGGAATCCCAAGTGAATCAATCAGTCCCCCGCCGTGTTTTTCTGATGACGCTGGCCACTTCCGGCGCAGTGCTGGCCACTGGTGCGCAGGCCCAGGTCCTGGTCGACGAAAAAAGCTCTCAGGCCGTCGGTCTGGGCTACGTGGCAGACGCCAAGCGCGTCGACGCGAAGAAGTACACCAAGTTCGCCGTCAGCCAGAACTGCGCCAACTGCGCGCTCTACCAGGGCAAGCCTGTCGACAAGGCGGGCGGCTGCCCGCTTTTCGCCGGCAAGCAGGTGGCCGGTGCAGGCTGGTGCAACGCCTGGGCGAAGAAGGCTTGAACGCCGGGGCCGGCCACGGGCGGATGCGGTGACCCTGCGCACCGCCGGCTTTCGCGGCAACAAGGCCACGTTGCCCAGCAAGCCCTGCGCGGGCTGCAGTCTGGTCATGAGTTGGCGGCGCCGATGGGCCAAGAACTGGGCCGACGTGAAGTACTGCTCCGACGCCTGCCGGCGCAACAAGGCTGCGCATGGCTGAGCTGCGCTCTTTGATCGTGGTGCTGGGCGACCAGCTTGACCTCGATGCAGCGGCGTTCGACGGTTTCGATGCGAGCGGCGACGCCGTTTGGATGGCCGAAGTCGCCGACGAGGCCACCCATGTGTGGTCGAGCAAACCGCGCACGGCGATGTTCCTGGCGGCCATGCGCCACTTCGCGCTGGATTTGCAAGCCGTCGGCCGACCGCTGCACTACACCAGGCTGGATGCGTCGGGCAGCGCCGGCAGCTTGGCTGCGCAGTTGCAAGCCGACATCATGCGCCTGAAGCCATCCCGCCTGGTGATGACCACGCCGGGCGACTGGCGCGTGTTGGAATCGATCAAGGCCGTCGCCGAGAACAGCGGCCTGCCGCTGGATGTCCGAGAGGATCGCCATTTCTTCAGCAGCATTGCCGACTTTGCGGCGCATGTCAAAGGCCGCAAGTCTTTGCGCATGGAGTATTTCTATCGCGAGCAACGCAAGCGGCACCACGTCTTGATGCAGGGCGATGAGCCTATTGGTGGCCAGTGGAACTTCGACGCTGACAACCGCGAGGCCTTCGGCGCCGCCGGCCCGGGCGCCGTGCCGCCGCGCGCCCGCTTCGAGCCTGATGCCGTCACGCTCGAGGTCATCGCGATCGTCAACACCCGCTTCGCCCACCACCCGGGTCGATTGGACAGCTTTGCCTGGCCCGTGACGAGAGCGCAAGCGCTGCTGTCCCTGCAAGCCTTCATCAAGGATCGCCTGCCGCTGTTCGGCCGATTTCAGGATGCGATGTGGCCGGGCGACCCGTGGCTGTACCACGCGCATCTGTCGGCAGCGCTCAATCTGAAGCTGCTGAACCCGCGCGAGGTGGTGGCTGCCGCCGTTGCAGCGCACCACGACGGGCATGCCTCTTTGCCCAGCGTTGAAGGCTTTGTTCGCCAGATCCTGGGCTGGCGCGAGTACGTGCGCGGCATCTACTGGACGCAGATGCCGGGTTATCTGGAACGCAATGCCCTCGATGCGCAGCAGGACTTGCCGGCCTGGTTCTGGACCGGCGCCACCGACATGGCCTGCCTGCGCGACGCGTTGGCGCAGACGCTCGAGCACGGCTATGCCAACCACATCCAGCGCCTGATGGTCACGGGTCTGTACACCTTGATGCTCGGTGTGAGCCCCAAGCAGGTGCACGCCTGGTACTTGGCGGTTTATGTCGATGCCGTGGAGTGGGTGGAGCTGCCCAACACCCTGGGCATGAGCCAGTACGCCGACGGCGGCGTGATGGGCAGCAAGCCCTACATCGCCACCGGCAAGTACATCCAGCGCATGAGCCCGCACTGCAAGGGGTGCCGCTACGACCCGGCTCAGCGCGAGGGCGACAAAGCCTGCCCGTTCACCACGCTGTACTGGGACTTCTTGATGCGCCACCAGGCGATGCTCGCCGCCAACCCCCGAATGGCGTTACAGGTTAAAAACCTGGCTCGGTTGACCGATGCGCAAACCTTGGCTATCAAAGACCGGGCTGCAGCCATTCGACGGGGCGAAGTCGGGGTGCCAGATGCTTGAAGCCTGCGCACCGACCCTTGCTGCCGCCCGGGCCCGCATTGCGGCCGTGCAACCAGCCGCCTATGCCCGCACCCGCAACGCGC
>CAMCTC010000124.1 GCA_945878355.1 Bordetella parapertussis
GCGCATGTCCTGGGTCGCATAGTTGCTCAGCACCACCAGTTTGGGTCGCGGTGCCAAGGCGGCGCCGGCTCGGATCACGCCAAGACCTGATCCGGTCTTGAGAAAGATGTCGATGATCACCAGGTCGACCGGATTCTCGGGCTGGGTCAGCCATTGCACAGCGGTCGACTCTTCGTCGGCCACGCCCACGACTTTGACCGGACTGATTTCTTCCAGCGTGGCGATCAGGTTCTCCCGGATGACCAGGCTGTCTTCGACGATGTAGGTCTTGAGCTGGCGCATGGGCAGCGTTTCCTCCCTGGATAGTGGTTTGGGTCAGTGCTGCGGACTGTGATCTCGGCGCCTAATGTCTGTTCAGATCGAGCAGCGCGCGAAGATGCCACTGTGCGCGATGGCGCCGCCTCGCGCCATCGGCCGATGCTGCGTCCGCTTGTAGGACAGAGACTACAGCGCCGCGCTGCCAGGCTTCGGGTCGCATTCTTCAGCCTACGAGGTCAACCCCGATAGCCGGACCGGATGGCAGGCCTTAGCATCTCGGGTTTGCCACGCACCAGCTTCTCCGGAGAATTCATGCACCCATCCAATCGTCGCAACTTTCTGAGCCAGGCCGGCCTGCTGGGCGCTGGCAGCTTGTTCGGCATCCCGTTTGACCTTGCCGCCCAGGCCGCCAAGGGCGGCGTGCTGGTGATCGGCACGACCCAGAAGCCGCGCCATCTGAATTCAGCAGTGCAGAGCGGCATCGCAACGATGTTCCCGGCGGCGCAGCTTTTCGCGTCGCCGCTGCGAATGGGCGCTGACTGGAAGCCGCAGCCTTTCCTGGCCGAGCGCTGGGAGCTGTCGCCCGACAATCGCAGCGTGATGCTGCAGTTGCGCAAGAACGCGGTCTTTCACGACGGCAAGCCGATCACGGCCGAGGACATCAAGTTCTCGATCGAGACGGTGCGTGACAACCACCCGTTCAAGTCGATGTATGCGCCAGTCAATGCGGTGACGATCAGCGACACCCACACTGCGGTGGTTCGTCTGTCCGAGCCTCACCCAGCGCTGCTGCTGGCCTTGTCGACCTCGCTGACACCGATCCTGCCCAAGCACATCTTCGGCGACGGCACCGACCCCAAGGTCCACCCACGCAACGCCAGCCCAGTCGGCTCTGGACCGTTCAAACTGGTCGAGTTCAAGCCCGGCGAGCACATCGTGATGGAGCGCTTTGACCGATTCTTCTTGAAGGACTTGCCGCGCTTGGACCGCATCATCATCAAGGAGTACAAGGACCCGTCCAGCCTGTTGCTGGCTTTCGAGCGCGGTGAGATCGACGTGCACCAGGGCATCGGTGATCCGCGCGATCTGGCCCGGGCTCGCAAGATCCCAGGGGTGCAATTGGTCGAGAGCGCTGGCCCGGCGATCGGTCCGCTGCTGTGGTTGGCCTTCAACACCAAGAACCCCAAGCTCTCGGACAAACGGGTGCGCCAGGCCATCAGCTACGCGATCGACCGCAAGTTCATCCTTGATTCGCTGCTGGGTGGCTTGCACAAGGCCAGCACGGGGCCGATCGCCTCGGGCAGCCCGCTGTACAGCGCCGATGTCGAGAAATACGCGCTCAACCTCGCCAAGGCAACGCAGTTGCTAGACGCCGCAGGCCTCAAACCCGGCGCCAATGGCATCCGGCTGTCTCTGGAGGTCGACACCATCCCGGGGTCTAGCGAGCTCAAGACCATCCAGGAGTACCTCAAACCCGCGCTGGCCAAGGTCGGCATCGAGGTCGCGGTGCGGGCGTCGCCCGACTTCCCGACCTGGGCTCGGCGTGTCGCTTCGCAGCAGTTCGAGATGACGATGGATTCGGTCTGGAACTGGGGCGACCCTGTGATTGGTGTGCATCGCACCTGGCTGTCGAGCAACATCAAGCCGGGCGTGATCTGGTCCAACACCCAGAGCTACAGCAACCCCAAGGTGGATGAACTGCTTGCCGCCGCCGGCAAGGAGATGGATGCGTCCAAGCGCAAGTCACAGTACAAGGAAGCACAGAAGTTGATCGTCGACGACTGCCCGGTCGCTTTTCTGGTGGAGCCAGTGGTCGTCGAGGGCTACCACGGCAAAGTGAAAAACCCGCCGCGCGGCATCTGGGGCCTGACCGACGCAGCGGTCGACGTCAGCATCAAGGCCTGAGGGCCACGGGTCGGACGTCGCGATGCGAAGCTTGGCGCTGATCCTTCGCCGTCTGGCACTGGCCTTCGGGTTGGTGCTGGCCGTGCTAGCGGTCAACTTCACGTTGATCCACGCCGCGCCCGGCGACCCGGCGCAGGTGATCGCCGGCGAGATGGGCGGTGCCGACGAGGCGGCGATGGCCAGCATCCGCAAGAACTACGGGCTGGACCGCCCGCTGCCCGAGCAATTCTTCACCTACATCGGCAGGAGTCTTCGCGGCGACCTGGGCTTGAGCTATACCTACAACCGCCCGGTCATCGAGCTGATCCTTGACCGGCTCTGGCCCACGGTGCTGCTGGTGCTGACCGCGCTGCTGGGTGCGATCTTTTTCGGCACCTTGCTGGGGGTGCTGGCATCGCGCAAGCCCGACAGCCTGCGCAGTGCTGCGGTCACCGTGCTGTCGCTGGTGGGCTACTCGATGCCTGTATTCTGGACCGGCATCTTGCTGGTGATCCTGTTCGGCAAGGTCTGGCCGATCATGCCTATCGCCGGCATGCGCGACGTTCGCAGCCTCGGCGCGACGGGCTGGGCCAACGCGCTGGACGTCGCCCACCACCTGGTGTTGCCGGCGCTGACGCTGGGCATCATCTACTTGGCGCAGTACAGCCGCTTGGCGCGCACCAGCATGCTCGAGGTGCTGGGCTCGGACTACATCCGCACTGCACGCGCCAAGGGTTTGTCGGACGCGGTGGTCACTTTCAAGCACGCCTTGCGCAACGCGCTGATGCCCATCGTCACGGTGGCCGGACTGCAGTTCGGCAACCTGATCTCGGGCGCTGTGCTGGTCGAGACGGTGTTCTCCTGGCCTGGCATGGGCACGCTGGCGCTAGACGCGATCCTCGGTCGCGACTACCCCACATTGCTCGGCGTGCTGACCTTCTCGGCGCTGCTGGTGATCGTGGCCAACCTGCTGACCGACCTGAGCTACCGCTGGATCGACCCGCGATTGCGCGGTTCTTGACGAAGTCCTCGATGACGACCACCGAATCCCAACAGCCCGCTGCGCTGGAGGCCATGTCGCTCTGGCGTGAGGCCTGGCGCGTTTTCTGCAGCAACAAGGCCGCGATTCTCGGGCTGGGCCTGCTCGTTGCCATCGTGCTGGTGATGCTGTTCGGGCCGACGCTGTATGGCGTCGCGCCCTTCGACATCGTCGCGCCGCCCTTCACCGAGCCCTTCATGCTGCCGAGTGTCTGGCTAGGCACCGACTACCTGGGCCGCGACGTGCTGGCCGGCATGCTGGTGGGCGGGCGCGTGACGCTGCTGGTCGGTCTGGCGGCGGCGACTGTGGCGGTGAGCATCGGCGTGACGGTCGGCGCGCTGGCGGGCTACTTCGGTGGCGCGGTCGACACTGCGCTGTCGCGATTGATCGAGTTGTTCCAGGTGCTGCCGGCGCTGCTGTTCGCGATGGTGCTCGTCACGCTGTTCACACCTTCACTGCAGGTGGTGGTGTTCGCGATCGGCATCGTCGCCTGGACCGGCACCGCGCGGCTGGCGCGCGCCGAGTTCATGCGGCTGCGCCACCTTGAATATGCCAACGCGGCGCGGGCGATGGGCGCTGGCCACCTGCGGCTGATGCTGCGCGAGATCCTGCCCAATGCGCTGCCGCCGTTGATCGTCTCAGCTTCGTTGATCGTCGGCTCAGCAATCCTGTTCGAAGCGGGCCTGAGCTTTCTCGGTCTGTCGGACGCCAACGTGATGAGCTGGGGCATGATGATCGGCGGCAATCGCCGAAACGTGCTGGAGTGCTGGTGGGCTGTGACCTTTCCCGGCGCGGCGATCTTCCTGACGGTGCTGTCGGTCAGTCTGATCGGCGACGGCCTGAACGACGCTTTCAACCCCAAGCTGCGCCTGCGATGAATGCCGCGATGACTGAATTGCCGCTGCTGTCGGTCGAAGGCCTGGGCGTCGAGTTCCGCACCCGGAGCGGCGTCGCCCGCGTGCTCGACGAGGTGAGTTTCACGCTGGCGCGCGGCGAGACGCTGGCCGTGGTCGGTGAGTCGGGCTGCGGCAAGAGCGTTACCGCTCTGGCGATCATGCGCTTGATCCCTCAGCCGCCGGGGCGCATCGCTTCGGGTCGGCTGATGTTCGACGGCCGTGACCTGCTGTCGCTGCCAGAACCCGAGATGCGCCAGGTACGTGGCAACCGGATCGCGATGATTTTCCAGGAGCCGATGACCTCGTTGAACCCGGCTTTCACGGTTGGCGACCAGATTGCCGAGAGCTTGCGGCTGCACCAGGGCCTGAACCGCAAGCAGGCGCTGGAGCGCGCTGCCGAGATGCTGGACGCGGTGCACATCGCCGCGCCTCGACGTCGGGTTCACGAGTACCCGCACCAGTTCTCGGGCGGCATGCGACAGCGGGTGATGATCGCGCTCGCACTGGCCTGCCAGCCCGACCTGCTGATCGCTGACGAGCCGACCACGGCGCTCGATGTCACGGTGCAGGCGCAGATCTTCGACCTGATCGCCGAACTGCGCGAAGCGTCCGCCACCAAGCAAGGCACCGCGGTGATGCTGATCACCCATGACATGGGCGCGGTCGCCGAGATGGCCGACCGGGTGGTCGTGATGTACGCCGGACGGGTGGTTGAGACGGGCAGCGTGGTCGAGATCCTCGAGTCGCCGCAACACCCTTACACCCGCGGTCTGATCGCCTGCGCGCCGGGCCGGCGAACAGCGGTGCCGGGACAAGCGCTCGAGGAGATTCCAGGCACCGTGCCCTCGTTGCTCGAGCGTGGCGCGGGCTGCATGTTTGCCGAGCGCTGCGCCAGCGCGATGCCGCGCTGCAGCAGCGCCTTGCCGCCGCCAACGCTGCTGGGGCCGTCGCGCAGCGTGCAGTGCTGGCTGCATGTTGAGGGAGGGCCGGCATGAGCACCGGGACAGACGTGCTGCTGTCGGTGCAGGACCTGAAGGTCCACTTTGCCGTCGGCGGCGGACTGTTCGGCGCTCGCGGCGCGGTCAAGGCGGTCGACGGCGTGAGTTTCGAGGTCAGACGCGGCAGCACTTTCGGCATCGTCGGCGAGAGCGGTTCGGGCAAGAGCAGCATCGCGCTGGCCGTGATGCGACTGGTCAGGATCAGCGCCGGGCGGGTGAGCTTGGGTGACACCGAGATCAGCGCGCTGGAAGGTGACGCACTGCGGTGTGAGCGTCGACGTTTCCAGATGGTGTTCCAGGACCCCTACGCGTCGCTGAACCCGCGCAAGCGCGCCGGCGACGCCATTCTCGATGCGCTCAATTTGATGGATGTCGGCGACCCGGCGGGCCGGCCCGATAGGGCGCGCGAGTTGTTCCTGCAGACGGGGCTGCGGCCCGAGCAGTTGATGCTGTTCCCGCACCAGTTCTCAGGTGGCCAGCGCCAGCGAATCGTGCTGGCGCGGGCGCTGGCGGCGCGACCCGAGTTGGTGGTCTGCGACGAGCCGGTCTCAGCGCTGGACGTCGCGATCCAGGCCCAGATGCTCAACCTGATGCTGCGCTTGCAGCAGGAGTTCGGGCTGACCTATCTGTTCATCTCGCACGACCTGGGCGTGGTGCGCCACATGTGTGACGAGGTCGCAGTGATGTACCTCGGAAGGATCGTCGAGCGCGCCGGTCGCGACGCGCTGTTTGAACGGCCACTTCATCCCTACACGCTGGCGCTGTGGTCAGCCGCGCCTTCGTTCGACCCGCGCGAGCGTGGCCGAGGTCGCCGCATCCGGCTTCAAGGCGAGCCGCCCAGCCCGGTGGATGTGCCTGCAGGTTGCCGCTTTGCTGGCCGCTGTCCACATGCACAAGCGCAGTGCAGAGAGTTTGAGCCCGAATTGCGTGAGCTGGCAGGAGGTCATTGGGTGGCTTGCCACCGGGTCGGCGACGACGGCGTGCCGCAATACCCGCTGAGCTGATCCTGGCCGACGGGGCGCGAGCGACGTCGACTGGTCTGTGTCGCTCAGGCGCGCTGGTTCACCAGCACGCTTTGAAGGTAATCGATCGAACGTGCGATTCGCATGGTTTCTTCGGCCGGCAGTTGGCGAATCACCTCGCCGCTGTTCGGGTTGACCACACGCAAGACGCTGTGGCCGGTGCCGGATTCGACACTGAAGGACAACGATCGGCCTACCGATTTGACAAAATCTTCGATGCGCCGAGCCGCTTGGTCCACGACTTCCCGGCTGGGCGCAGTGCTCTGCTCGACCTGAGAAGGCCTGGGCGCCGGCGCCACGGTTGTGGCGGTCGGCGATGTCACCCTGAGCGCGGCAGACCCGCGATCAGGCAGGGTGCCTGCGGTTTGCATCAGGGCCGGCGTGGCCGTTGCACCTACACTCATCGCGCTCATGTGATGGTCCTCGAATGAACATCGCCAGCCTTAGAGCTTGCGTATGGATCGAGGCTACAGGCTAGCTTGTAACGAGACCGCGAAATTTCAGGCAAAAGCTCTCAAAAAGCTGCGGAATTCAGACTTGAATCTCATCGCCAGACGATTTTTCATGGAACGATCTTGGCGGCTTCGCGCAGTTTTCGGGCGAATTCAGTGTTTTGCTGCTGTTGCAAGCCTTGACGAATCTGGTCTTTGCTTTGCTCCAGGCTGGGCGCTTTGAAGGGCCGCTTTTCATCGACCTTGAGCAGGTGCCAGCCTGCTGGGGTCTGGATCGGCGCTGCGGCCACTGCGCCTTGATCCAGGTTGACCATCACGTTGGAGATCGCTGCCATCACCTGGTTCGGCAGCAACCAGCCCAGGCTGCCGCCCTCGCTCTTGCTGGCGTCGATGGACTTCTCGCGCGCCAGCTTGTCGAACGACTCGCCTTTCTTGGCCCGTGCCAACACCTCTCGGGCATCGGCTTCGCTCGACAGCACAATGTGGCTGATCCTGTACTGCGAGACATCGCCAAGCGACTTGATCTGGCGATCGTAGTCAGCGCGCAGGGCCTCATCGGTGATCGGGTTTTTGGCCAAACGGTCTCTCAGCAGCAGTTCGACCAGATGGTTCTGTCGCAGCAGCGTCATCTGCAACTGCGCCTGTGGCTGCTTGTCGAGCCCGAGTCGCTGCGCCTCCTGTGCCAGCACCTCGCGACCAATCAGCTCGTCCTTGATCATCTGGCGCAGCGCTGGCGAATCCTTGGCCCCCTGGGAGATGTTGGTGCTCACGAGCAGCTCAAGCAGTCCGTCGCTCAGCGCCGCGCCATTGACCGTGGCCAGCACAGGCGCTTTGGCCTGCGCAAGCACCTGACCGGCGAACAATACAGCGCTCAGCGCGATGGCGATGGTTCGCAGCACTGGCTGCAATCTTGTTTTCGTGGTGCTCATGACTTGTTCCAGCGATTGAAGAATTTTCGAGAATTTTCTCATTTTGGTGGACTGCACGCAGTTCCTAGCAGTCACGCCGATCTTGCCATCACTTCGCCCCAGCTTCGGAAACCTGCAACAAGGTTTTATGGTCACCAACCGTGACCATCAGACGGAAAGGGTAAGCGCCATCTGGCACGGCACCTAAGACCAGGGATTTTTCTTCCATGGAGTAGCGTATCCAGGCGGGCAGGGGGCTGCCGTCTGCTTGCGTCACCTTGACTAGACCGCCTGCGCCGGGTGCCGACGGCATTATCTCAACCGGGAGCGGCACCGTCAGGGCTCGTCCGCTGATCGTCGCACCTGCCGGAATGATCGCGGTCACCAGTCCTTGCAGGGATGAACTTGGCAAGCCTTCCAGCGAAACGCTGACCCCGTTTGCACCGACCACAGCGGCAAACCCTTTGCTCGACCCGGCATGGCTGCTTGCCGCTTCGGCGACTTCAACGGACGTCGGTGCCAACATCGGCGTCGAGGTGTTCGTGCCGACTCCTGCCTCGCTGCTGACGGCCGTGGTAACCGTAGGACTTGGGCTGGCAACGCCGGAAGCGATGGTGAGGCTGTCTTCTGGCCTGCTGCCGATTACTGGCATCGCACTGGCAACTATCGTGCTGCTGGTGCCTGCTGCGGCATTGATGGCGACGTCTATCAGCCCAGGGGCCGCGCTGGGTCGATCCAGCCACTGCGCCTCGAGGCTTGACACCTGCACCGCTGCTTGGACCACTGGCGGGAAGCGTGTCGGGTCGGCCTGCGCGGGTGTCACACCGCTCTTGAACACATTGCCGGAGGCTGCGAGTTGTATCAGCCCGCTGTTGGTTGAGAACCTGGCGGTCCCGCCCGCTTCGATACGGGTGTCTGGCGTCTGAACGATGCCGAGGTTCGCGGCGACGTTCAGGGTGCTGTTGGTGCGCAGGTTGCCCACGGTCATCGAGCCGGCCTTGGCGTTGAGGTTGATCGCACCGTCGACCATCACAGACCCGGCACTTCCCTGAAGAAACGTTTCGGTGACCGTCAGTTGACCCACACTGTTCAGGCTGCCACCGGTCTGAACCAAGGTCGCCAGCGTCAGGCCACCGCTGCCCACATTGAGCGTTCCAGCCGCCATGCGAAGTCCGCCGCCTGACACGATGCTGTCCACGTTCGTCGCGCCACCCTGGGCGGGCGCGACCACCGGGTTTCCAAAGCTGATCTCGACACCTGTCGGTGCGACGACCTTGGCGACGTTGGACAGATCGGGTACCGCGCCACCGGCCCAGTTCGCCGGATCGAACCAGTTGCCGTCAGCCCCACTGGTCCAACTCACGGTGCTCAGTCTGGTGATGGTGTTCGCGCTGCTGGCGGTGTAGCGAAGACTGTAGTTGCGGCCGTTGTTGCCGTCGCTGACCATGGCGGCCGAAGGCGTCACAGTTTTGGCGCCGCCAGTGTTTTTGTCGTCATAGGTTTGCGCGATGGCCGTTACCGTGTCGCCGTTGACGCCCAACTGCTTGCTCAAGACAGCCAGATCGGCCGCACTGGCGGTGTAGGTTGTGCCACCGTCGTAGACCTTCATCGCCGTTGAAGCCATCAGCTTCACAGGTTTGGGGTTGATGTCCGCGGTCGCCTGCTGGCCCGCCGTCAAGCTGTAGTTAGCGTGCAGGCCGCTGCCATCGGACAGGGTCACGCTGTTGACAGTCACCAGCTTGCGAGCCCCTGCGTTCTTGTTGTCGAAACTTCCCGTGCCTTTGGCGACCAGTGTTTCGCTACCGACCAGACCGGAGGCGATGGTCAACGTAGGCAGGGCAAGGGCGTCACCGTCGTAGACCTTGTCCAGCACTGTTGCCGTCGCCATCAAGGCCTTGGGTGTGATGGCTGCGGCCGCCGTCTGGCCCATGCCCAAGCTGTAGTTGCTGGCCAGTCCGCTGCCGTTGGTCAGCGCGCTGCTGTTGACGGTCACGAGACTGGCGCTGAGAACGTCTTTGCTGTTGAAAGTGGCGCTGCCTGTTGCTGTGACGGTTTCGGGGCCGACCAGGCCAGAGGTGATGCTCAGCATCGGCGCCGCCGCGGTGCTGCCGTCATAGACCTTGTTCGGCGCAGCGACGGTGGCCGTCAAGGCCTTGGGCGTGATCGACGCAGCCACGGTCTGACCACTGGCCAAGCTGTAGTTGCTGGCCAGTCCGCTGCCGTTGGCCAGCGCGTTGCTGTTGACGGTCACAAGATGGGCCGTCAGCACATCCTTGCTGTTGAAGGTGGCGCTGCCCGTTGCGACGAGGGTCTCGTTGTTGACCAGTCCTGAGGTGATGCTCAGCGTGGGTGCAGCGGTGGTACTGCCGTCATAGACCTTGCTGGACGCTCCGACCGTCGCTGTCAACGCGCGCGGCGTGATCGAGCCAGTCAGCGTCGGTTGGGTGAGCGAATAGTTTGTGGCGACGTTGCTGCCGCTGACGCTGTCGGCCATGGACATGGCGATGGCCGAGCCTGCGTTGACCGCGCTGTAAGTACCGGCTTGGCTCAAAGTGACGAGGTCCGAACCTTGCACGCCGACCAGCATGCCGCCGCCAATGTTCGCGGCATTGCTGCCGTCGTAGACCTTGGTCGTGACGGCGGATCCTGTGACGGTGAGCGATCGGGTGGTGATGTTGGCCGTGGTGCTGGCCTGATCGATGATGCTGTAGTTGCCCACATCGGCACCGCTGTAGCTGCTGGCGAGCATGACCGCCTTGGCGTTGGCGACGTTCTTGTCGTTGAACAGGCCGGTGGCGGCGACCGTCACCAGGTCTCCGGCGAGCAATCCGGTTTTGGTGGCTGAAGTTGTGTTCACGGCCGCGCTGCTGTTGCCGTCGTAGACTTTGCTGGCGGCAGTGAGGCCGCCGATCGTCAGCGCCTTGGGCGTGATGATGGCCGTGGTGCTGGCCTGATCGATGATGCTGTAGTTGCCCACATCGGCACCGCTGTAGCTGCTGGCGAGCGAGACCACCTTGGCGTTGGCGACGTTCTTGTCGTTGAACAAGCCGGTGGCGGCGACCGTGATCAGGTCCCCAGCCACCAGTCCGGTTTTGGTGGCTGCCGCAGTGTTCACGGCTGCGCTGCTGTTGCCGTCGTAGACCTTGTTGGCAGCGGTGAGGCCGTCGATCGTCAGCGCCGCGGGCGTGATCGACGCAGCCACTATTTGGCCGGTGGCCAAGCTGTAGTTGCTGGCCAGTCCGCTGCCGTTGGCCAGCGTGCCGCTGTTGACGGTCACCATATTGGCTGTCAGCACATCCTTGCTGTTGAAGGTGGCGCTGCCGGTGGCGGTGACGGTCTCGATATCGACCAGTCCAGACGTGATGCTCAAGCTTGGTGCCGCCGCGGTGCTGCCGTCGTAGATCTTGCTCGGCACAGCGACGGCGATAGTCAAGACTTTGGGCGTGATCGACGCAGCCACTATTTGGCCGGCGGCCAAGCTGTAATTGCTGGCCAGTCCGCTGCCGTTGGCCAGCGTGCCGCTGTTGACGGTCACCATATTGGCTGTCAGCACGTCCTTGCTGTTGAAGGTGGCGCTGCCTGTGGCGGTGACGGTCTCGGTGTCGACCAGTCCAGACGTGATGCTCAAGCTTGGTGCCGCCGCAGTGCTGCCGTCATAGACCTTGCTCGGCGCAGCGACCGTGACCGTCAAGGCCTTGGGCGTGATCGACGCGGCTACCGTTTGGCCGGTGGCCAAGCTGTAGTTGCTGACTAGTCCGCCGTTGATGCCGTTGGCCAGCGAACTGCTGTCGACCGTCACCAGATTGGCCGTCATGACGTCCTTGGCGTTGAAAGTAGCGTTGCCTTTGGCGGTGACGGTCTCTGTGTCGACCAGTCCAGACGCGATGCTCAAGCTTGTTGCCGCCGCTGTGCTGCCGTCATAGACCTTGCTCGGCGCAGCGACCGTGACCGTCAAGGCCTTGGGCGTGATCGACGCAGCCACCGTCTGACCACTGGCCAGGCTGTAGTTGCTGGCCAGTCCGCTGCCGTTGGTCAGCGCGCTGCTGTTGACGGTCACAAGATGGGCTGTCAGCACATCCTTGCTGTTGAAGGTGGCGCTGCCCGTTGCGTTGACAGTCTCGTTGTTGACCAGTCCTGAGGTGATGCTCAGCGCGGGCGCCGTCGTGGTACTGCCGTCATAGACCTTGTTGGACGCTGCGACCGTGGCTGTCAACGCGCGCGGCGTGATCGAGCCGGTCAGCGTCGGTTGGGTCAGCGAATAGTTTGTGGCGACGTTGCTGCCGCTGACGCTGTCGGCCATGGACATGGCGATGGCCGAACCTGCGTTGACTGAACTGTAAGTACCGGCTTGGCTCAAAATGACGACATCCGAACCTTGCACGCCGACCAGCATGCCACCGCCAATGGTCGCGGCATTGGTGCCGTCGTAGACCTTGATCGTGACGGCGGATCCTGTGACGGTGAGCGATCGGATGGTGATGTTGGCTGCGGTGCCGGCCTGATCGATGATCGTGTAGTTGCCCACATCGGCGCCGGTGTAGCTGCTGGCGAGTGTTACCACCTTGGCGTTGGCGACGTTCTTGTCGATGAACAAGCCGGTGGCGGCGACCGTCACCAGGTCCCCATCCACCAATCCGGTTTTGGTCGCTGACGCTGTGTTCACGGCGGCACTGATGTTGCCGTCGTAGACCTTGCTGGCAGCGGTGAGGCCGCCGATCGTCAGCGCCTTGGGCGTGATGGACGCCACCACGGTTTGACCAGCAGACAAGCTGTAGTTGCTAGCCAGTCCGCCGTTGATGCCGTTGGCCAGCGTGCTGCTGTTGATGGTCACCAGATGGGCCGCGAGCACGTCTTTGGCGCTGAAGGTGGCGCTGGCCGTGGCGGTGATGGTCTCGGTGTCGACCAGGCCGTTGGTGATGCTCAGCGTCGGCGCCGCCGCGGTGCTGCCGTCATAGACCTTGCTCGGCGCAGCGACCGTGGCCGTCAAGGCCTTGGGCGTGACGGACGCAGCCACCGTTTGGTCGGTCGTCAAGCTGTAATTGCTCGCCAATCCGCTGCCGTTGGCCAGCGTGTTGCTGTTGACGGTCACCAGGTTGGCTGTCAACACGTCCTTGCTGTTGAAGGTGGCGCTGCCCGTGGCGGTGACGGTCTCGGAGTCAATCAGGCCGTTGGTGATGGTCAGAGCGGGTGCCGCGATGGTGTTGCCGTCGTAGACCTTGCTGGGTGCAGCCACGGTAGCAGTCAAGGCCTTGGGCGTGATCGACGCAGCCACTGTTTGGCTGGTGGCCAAGCTGTAATTGCTGGCCAGTCCGCTGCCGTTGGCCAGTGCGCTGCTGTTGATGGTCACGAGATTGGCGCTGAGAACATCCTTGCTGTTGAAGATTGCATTGCCTGTTGCGACGACGGTCTCGGTGTTGACCAAGCCATTGGTGATGCTCAGCGTGGGTGCCGCAGTGGCAGTGCCGTCATAGACCTTGGTCGGCGCAGCGACAGCGGCTGTCAAGGCCCTGGGCGTGATGGACGCAGCGACGGTCTGACCCGCAGACAAGCCGTAGTTGCTGGCCAGTCCGCCGTTGATGCCGTTGGCCAGCGTGCTGCTATTGACGGTCACCAGATGGGCCGCCAGCACGTCTTTGGCGTTGAAGGTGGCGCTGCCCGTTGCGGTGACGGTCTCGGTGTCGACCAGGCCGTTGGTGATGCTCAGTGTGGGCGCCGCCGCGGTGATGCCGTCATAGACCTTGCTCGGCGCAGCGACCGTGGCCGTCAAGGTCTTGGGCGTGACGGACGCAGCCACCGTTTGGCCGGTAGCCAGGCTGTAGTTGCTCGCCTGCCCGCTGCCGTTGGCCAGCGCGCTGCTGTTGACGGTCACGAGATTGGCTGTCAGCACGTCCTTGCTGTCGAAGGTGGCGCTGCCCGTCGCGACGACAGTCTCGGTGTTGATCAGTCCTGAGGTGATGCTCAGCGTGTGTGCAGCGGTGGT
>CAMCTC010000125.1 GCA_945878355.1 Bordetella parapertussis
AGGCCGGCGGCATGCCAGTGGCGGCGTACTCGGCGAGCAACTCGCGCAGCAGCGGCGCCATGCCCGTGGGCGGCAGCGCCGACAAGTCCTGTCCCACGGGGTCGAGCCGTCGGCGCTGGCCGTTGGCGTTGGCGGCCTTGTCCAGGGGCTTGATCGGGCACAGCACAACGCCCGTGCGCCCATCGACCAGGTCGACCCGGCTAAAGTCCCAGCGCGCATAGCGAACATGCACCACGCTGAGATGGCGCAGCCGGGACGGGATCTCGAAGCGGGTGCCGCCCAGGCTGAGTGTGCCGTCGGCACGGCGCGCGCGGCGTTGCACCTCGATGCGGAAGGCGTCCGTCAGCACGCCTGAGTCGGGACATTTGCGCGCCACCGACGGCCCCGCCAAGTAGCGCGCCAGCGGCGTATCCTTGAGCTCGGTGTGCACCGTGCGGTGGTATTCCTGCTCGACCCATGCCTGGGTAGACTCGTTGAGCAACTCCAGCGTCAAGGTCTGCTCGCCCTCGAGCATGGCCATCAGCCGGCCCTCGACGCGGCCCCAGAACGACTCCTGCTTGGCGTTTTGATAGTTACGTGGCCGGCCACGTAACTATCAGTATGTGGCGCTCAAACTTATGTGGCGATGTATCGATCAAGCCCTTTAGACAAGGCGGTTCAGTCCAGTCTTGACCACATAACTTGGGTCCTGCCCAGGCTGATGATCAACGTCCATCTTCGTGACGAAGGAGGTTGATCATGATGGACACTCTTTTCAAACGACCCACCGTCTCGGCTCGTTACCTTAATGGCCCGCACGCGGAAGCAAGGGAAGATTTCCTCAATCACTGTGCGAGACAAGGTTACTCTCACTCGGCCCTTCGCAAGATTGCCTGGATTCTCTTGGTGCTGGCCCACAGCATCGACATTGACCACGGCAACGTGACAAGCCAGGACATCGATCTGGCCGTCGATCATCGAATGAGGTTCAATCGACAGGCGACCCGCCGCAGTGAGTCCGGATGCGAACGTCAGATGTTTATCCACTTCGCGATGAAATGGGTTCAACGGTTAGGTTGCCTTGCGCAGGCACCCGAGGAACCGAACGTCTTCGCAGCTCAGATTGATGCGTTTGCTCGGTACATGCGCGACGAGCGTGGCTTGTCACCGGTGACCATTTCAACTCGTTGTGATCGACTCAGGTGGTTTCTTGGAGAGCTGAGCTCACGACACCAGTCGTTGGAGACGATAGCGGTCTCAGACGTCGATGCCTTCCTCAAGCAGAAGGGCAAGCAGGGGTGGACACGTGCCTCGCTGGCCGCATTGGCCAGCTCCCTTCGCTGCTTCTTTAGCTTCGCTGAAGCGCGGGGCTGGTGTGCTCCCGGCATTACGTCGGCCATCGAGTCACCGCGGCTGTATGCGCTTGAGGGCCTTCCGCAAGGCCCTGGCTGGGAAGACGTGCAACGTCTCCTTGCCAGCACTGGCGGTGATCACCCAGTAGACATCCGCGACCACGCCATCCTGATGCTCTTGGCGCTGTACGGAATGCGACGAGGCGAAGTTGCGGGACTGCGATTGGAGAGCCTTGATTGGGAGGGAGGAATTATCCACGTTGCCCGACCGAAGCAGCGTCTTACGCAACGCTACCCTTTGCTTCCCGCAGTCGGGAATGCGATCCTGCGCTACCTTCGAGACGTAAGACCGCGCTGCGCGTATCGGGCATTGTTCCTGACCCTCAAGGCTCCCTATCGCCCGCTATCGGCAGCGAGCATCACGCCCGTCGCGCACTCCCATCTGAGCCGCATTGGCATGACTCTGTCGCCACGTGGCGCGCATTGTCTGCGCCATGCCTGTGCCGGTCATCTTCTCCGGTCGGGATTTAACCTGAAGCAGATTGGCGATCACCTCGGCCATCGCAGCCCCAATTCGACGCTGACCTACACGAAGGTGGATCGGATGGGCCTGCGCAAGGTTGCCGAGTTCGACCTGGGGAGACTGGTATGAACCTGTCGACTCTGATCACTTTGTACATCTCCCACAAGCAGGCCCTCGGACGGCGGTTCAGGACGGAGAACGATTTGCTAAGGTCATTCTGTCGGGCGGTGGGCGACGGCCCGGTGACAGGCATAGAAGCCAATTCCGTCCTTGCATACCTCGGCAGAAGCGGCTCCGTGACCACGTACTGGCACAGGAAATACCATGTGCTGTCCGGCTTACCGATTCGCGTTGGCGCGTGGCTTCGTCAAGGTTTCACCACTACCTCGCACGATTCCCAAGCTGACCGACCCGGCATTCGTCCCGTACACTTATTCCCACGAAGAGCTCAAGCGTTTGCTCGACGCCATCCCAGCTGTTTGCTCCAGCCGGGTTCCGTTCGACAGCTACGTCTTCAAGGCTTTGTTTCTGACCTTGTACGGTGCCGCACTTCGGATCAGCGAAGCACTCGCGCTGCACCTCCAGGATGTCGATTTACACGAAGCAGTTCTGTGTGTTCGCGAGACGAAGTTCTATAAGACTCGCGTCGTGCCACTGGGCAAGGATTTGACGCAGGTCCTGAACGATTACGCTGACATGCGCAACGCCAGACACTCATCAGAGGCGGACGCCCCATTCTTCTGCTTCCGGGACGGCACACCGCTGAGCACGTCCGCCGCGCGGAGCGGCTTTCGCCGATTGCGCGTCGCCGCTGGTGTAGCTCGCGAGGGCGGAGCACGACGCCAGCCGCGGTTTCACGATCTTCGGCATGCAGGCGCGGTTCATCGTCTCGTTGCCTGGTATCGCAGCGGCGCAGACCTGAATGATTTATTGCCCAAGCTGGCGACCTATCTCGGCCACGTGGACCTCTCGGCGACACAGCGCTACCTGACGATGACGCCGGAACTCCTTCACGAGGCGAGCCTGCGTTTCGAACGCTACTTCATGGAGAATCATCATGACTGAATCTTCCTTGCTCGGACCCTGGGTACGGCGCTTCTTGCTTGAGTATTTGGTGCGGGATCTGAACCTTTCGATCAACACCCAGAGAAGCTACCGCGACATGTTGGCGCTGCTGCTGCCATATGTCGCCGACTATCTCAAGAAGTCGGTCGACCGACTGACGGTGGACGATCTGTCGGCGGATCTCGTACGGCAGTTCCTTGCTGACTTGGAGGACAAGCGACACTGCATTGCCGCTACCCGCAATCAACGCCTTGGCGGCATTCATGCGCTGGCTCGGTTCATCGGCCAGAACAGTCCCGAGCATGTTGCGTGGTGTACCCAGATACGCCTGATCCCATTCAAGAAGACGGATCATCCTGGCGTGACCTATCTCGATAAGCCAGAGATGGATGCGATTTTGGCATCGCCGGACCGTACCACCCCTCAAGGACGACGCGACCACGCTCTGCTGCTGTTTCTGTACAACTCGGGAGCACGAGCGAGTGAGGCAGCAGAGCTCAGAATCGCGGACGTCGACTGGTACGCCAAGTGCGTCCGAGTGCTCGGCAAGGGCAACAAGCGCCGTGCCTGCCCTTTGTGGCAAACCACAATGGAGAAATTGCGTCTACTGGCCGCAGAGCGGGATCCACAGCAACATTTGTTCCTCAACCGTTTCGGTCAGCCCACCACGCGTTTTGGGATTCACACAATGGTCGAGCGCCACACCCTGAGAGCCCGTGCAAAGGTACCGTCGCTCTGCACAAAGCGAGTGAGCCCACACGTGATTCGACATTCCACGGCCACTCATTTGCTGCGCGCCGGAGTTGACATCAACACCGTTCGCGCCTGGTTAGGTCACGTCTCTTTGACAACCACCAATATCTACGCTGAGACGGACCTTGAGACGAAGGCCCGCGCACTGGCCGCATGCGAGCCACCAGCATCGACCGATGCGACAAGGCCTTGGCTCCAAAAGCCAGGGGTTATGGCCTTCCTGCGCAATCTCTAGCCCAGAAATTATGTGGTCAAGATTGGACTGAACCGACTTGTCTAAAGGGCTTGATCGATACATCGCCACATACGTTTGAGCGCCACATACTGATAGGGTGAATAAGGTAGCGTCGTCTGGTGCACGACACCCAGCGTGGCCAGGCCGGTGGTGACCTCCTCGCTGAGCATGGCCGAGCCGTTGTCGGTCATCAGCGCGCGCGGCAGGCCGCGCTTCATGAACGCCTGGCTCAGGCCGTGCACCAAGCTGTGCGCCGTCTCGTCGAGGTACCACTGCAGGTGGCAGACCAGGCGCGAACGGTCATCGATGACGCCCAGTAGCATCGGCTTGACCCAGGCGCCGGCGCGGGTGAGCACCTTGCGCGAGGCGTGGTGGAAGTCCAGGTGCCAGAGCGCGCCGACATGCTCGACCTCGAAGCTGCGAACCTCGAGTTGTTCCAGGCGATCACGGGCCGCTACGGCGCCCTCGGTCGCTCGCTTCGGCCGCGCCTGACGGTGCATGCCCTGGGCGCGCAGATAGCGCCGCACCGTCGCGTACGAGGCCACGGGCGAATCACCCTCTTTGCAAGCCACGCGCAGATTGTCCAAGTGCAACTGCGCCGTCCAGCCCGGATGTTCGCGGTACTGCAGCGTCAGCAGGCGAACAGCCACCGGCGTCAGGCTAGGGAAGCCGCCCTCGTCGCCGCGCAGGCCGTCCTTGAGCGCGGCCACCGGATCGGCAGCGCGCCATGCCCGGTAGTACCAGCGCTCGATGGTCGACGCGCCGAAGCGCATGTCCAGGCCCGAGACGGGGTGGCGCCAGGTCTTGGCAGCCAGGCAAAGAAAGGCGGCACCCAACTGCCGGGGCGCGGGCGGGGCGGCCATCAGCGGGCCGATGACGGAGAAGCGCAGGCGCGCCCATCGATCACGTTCAGGGGGATCGGCAATTTTGTTCAATGCAGGCTCCAGATGCGGCCCCACCGGCGGTGCGACTCGACTGGTGCCAAGGCTAGGCAGCCTCGCCGTGCCTGGCTACGTGCATCCTCTGCGGATGATCAGCCAGCCTCGTGCAGCGTGATCGCGGCGGGCCGCCCGCGCCCGACCGTGACCGGGCTGAGCCAGACCAGCAGATGCACCAGCGCCTCGGGGAGCAGGCCGGTAAATCGCGTGATCAATTCGCCCGGGAGCTGAGCTTCAGGCACCGGTGGCATGAACTGCGCGCACGTCGCCCGCCACAGCGGCGTCTGCGGGAATTGCTCTCGCCACCAGTCCCGCCAGCGCGCCAGCGTGCGCCGATCAACGCCCAGCGCTGTCCCCAGCCGCGCCGCCGCTGATGTCGGCCCGGCCGGCCGGGCCGACATCAGCACCACCGCCAGTGCGAAATAGACACGGCGCGCGAGGAAGCGCACCGACATCGACGTCGCACGCCGGCGGCACACTGCACAACAAAAGCTCAGGCGCGAAGAATGGTCATCGCGAACCTCAACCGGGCAGCCCCGCGGCTTGCGCGGGTAGTCGGCGCGGTGCAGCGCGCCCCCGCATTGGCAACCATCGGCGCGCCTGCGCGCAGCCAGGTCATGATCGATGCGCAGCAGCAGCGCGAGGAACTTCTGGTCATACAGGAGGGCATGACACATTGCGATGGTCTCCGATCTTGGTCGAAAGGAGACTCTCCCACAGCGATCGTTTGTTGAAGCTCGCTGAGGGAGATCTTCTACCGTCCCTCGCCCAACTTGATCAAATCGCGCGCCAGCGACATCAGCATTCGTGCTCGTGCTCACACGCGTTCGACACGACGGGCCTTGCGCGCCACGAGGTCGAGCATCCTGAACGTGGCCTGACCGGCGGCCAGGCCACGGGTCCTCGAGGACTGACGGCGGCAACACGGCGACCGTGCTGTTGCCGTACTTCCTGTGAATGACTTCCATGCGGTGTGCCTGTCGCAGCGGGTCGAGGGGCAATGTGTCGAGTTCGCGGAGTCTGTGTCGATCGTTGTCGAGCATCGGGTTTGCCGTCCGCAGCTGCGTATCCCTCGGCCGAGCGGGCTCACGCCGTCTGCAGTTCGAAGTGCACCTCGCGGCCCATCGCCGTGGCGATGTTGACCAGCGCGTCCAGCGAAAAGCGCGACACGCGGCCCCGAAGGAGGTCGTTCATGCGCGGCTGCGTCACTCCGCAGCGCTGGGCGGCTTCGGCCTGGGTCCAGTTGCTCTCCTTGACGATGGCGGTGATCTGGCGCATCAACTCCGAACGGGCGCGCAGGTTGGCCGCCTGCTCGGGCGTGTCGGCGATGGCGTCCCAGACGCTGGCGAAGGATTCCACCTGCTGCACAGGCTTCTTGCTCGTGGCGTTCTTTGCGGTCTTCATCTAACGCTCCTTGGACAACGCGAGCCATCTCGTTCGGGCCAATTCAACATCCCGTGGACTCGTCGCCTGGGTCTTCTTCTGGAACGCGTGCAAGACAGCCACAAAGGCCTTCAGGCGCGCGGTGTAGATCACACGGTACGTCCCCGACTCGTCCCAGATTCGAAGCTCCTCCACGCCCTTGCCGATGACTGGCATGGGCTTGAAGTCGGCAGGCTGCTCGCCGCGCTGGACCTTCTCCAGCTGGTAGCCGGCGTCCTGCCGCATGTCTTCCGGGAACTCCCGAAGACGGTTGAGCGAGTCGCCGAGGAAGCGCACGGGCTTCATGACCTGAATATATCCGAATGGATATAAACGCGCAACCGATTGCTAGGTTGTGGTGCTTGGCTACTTCAACCCCTCCGGCAGTGGCAGCCGTACCAAGATGACTGACCCGATGATCGCGTCCCCTGGAGTGGTGTAACTCCTGAGCCCGGAGAAGGCTGATGTGCGCGTTGCTCGGGGTTCAGCGCTGGAAGGCGGGCACCCGAGTTGGGGCAGTATCGCTGAGGCTTTGCAGGCCCTCAAGCTGCATGTAGCGCCGGTTCAGGCTCCACTCGTCGTTTTGTTCCAGCAGCATGGCGCCGACCAATCGGGTGATAGCCGCGTCGTTGGGGAAGATGCCCTCTACGTTGGTTCGGCGCTTGATCTCGGCATTGAGCCGCTCCAGCGGGTTGGTGCTGTGGATCTGCAGCCAGTGCGCCCTGGGGAAGTCCATGTACGACAGCACCTCATGCTCGGCTGCGTCCATCAGTTTGGACAGCTTGGGCATCAAGGTTCGGAACTGATCGGCCACGACGCGCCACTGCTCGTGCGCGGCCTTAGCCGTTTCCTGGACGAAGGACGTGGCGATGGCAGCGCTGACCATGCGGCGCTGGGTCTTGTTGGCGTGCGCCAGGGCGTTGCGCATGAAGTGCACCCAACAGCGTTGCCACGTGGCCTTGAGCACCTTGGCCGCAGTTGCCTTCAGACCCTCGTGAGCATCGGAGATCACCAGCTGGACCCCACGCAGTCCTCGGCGCATCAGGCTGCGCAGGAACTCCGTCCAGAACGTTTCAGCCTCGCTGGGGCCGACCTTCATGCCGATGGCCGGCGTCAACTATCCACGCACGCGTCAGGCGTCAGATGCCGGGGCAACCCGGGTCCTTGGCGGCACCGCAACGGTATTG
The DNA here is from genome assembly GCA_945878355.1 of Bordetella parapertussis. Classification (GTDB taxonomy): domain Bacteria; phylum Pseudomonadota; class Gammaproteobacteria; order Burkholderiales; family Burkholderiaceae_C; genus Pseudaquabacterium. Next base: position 7,455 of record CAMCTC010000125.1, read on the forward strand.
GCCGTAAGTGCTCTTTTCAGAGCGCTTACGGCGGGTGAGCCTGCTTGCCGATGCGACCCCTGCAAGATGACCATCAGTCTGCCATAATTGTTCTAATTAGAGCGTTTGTGAAATAAAATCGTTCTTATGAGATCTATTTGACATGGCGACTACTACCAACATCCCCGTAGACCGAGCTCTCAAGGCGTTAGGCCAGAACATCGAGCTCGCGCGCCGGCGGCGGGGTATGTCTCAAGCCGACTTGGCGTCCCGCATGGGCGTTTCGGTAAGCACGGTACGTCGACTGGAGGACGGACATTCTGGAACGGCGCTCACCTACCTGGGCGGCGCTCTTCAGGTTTTTGGGGAACTCGAGAAACTGCGCTTGCTTCTCGACACACCGACTGACTCTGTAGGCCTCGCGCTGATGGATGCAGAACTACCCACTCGGATCTACAGCAAACGCCGTAAGGTACCCAAAGCATTTTGAAGGGTTGGCACGACATGGCGACGCGAGCAGGTGCCACGGCACAAAACATGAAGACTGAACTGGATGTGTGCCTGGGCAAGGTAGGCACGTCCGTCGGCAAACTCGTGTTTGTGCGCAACGGGCCCCGAGTGTTCACGCAGTTCGCCTACTTTCAGGATTGGCTGGACAACAAGGACACGTTCAACATATCGCCGGATCTCACGGCCGCGCCGGGGTACCAGACCCGCAAGGCCGCGACCACGGAGGACTCGTTGTTCTTTCTCGCGCTAGGGGACACCGAGCCGGATGCATGGGGCCGCCGTGTCGTCGCCCGCGCGCATGCCAAGCGCCGCGAGGATGACCCGACGCTGGGTGCGCTGACCGAGCTCGATTACCTTTGCGCGGTCGATGACTTCAGCCGCATGGGCGCTTTGCGCTTGCGCGATAGGCATGGCGCTTATCTGGAGTCCGTACCTGCCGGCCGGCGTGCGACAACTCCATTGCTTGAACTCGAGAAGATGATTTCGGCTTCACGAGCGGTCGAACTGGGCAAGGAAACAGCCAAGGATTTGGCCTATCTGCGAGGCAAGGGTACGTCCCTCGGAGGCGTGCGCCCGAAATGCAGCATCCTGGACCAGGATGGGCGCTTGGCGCTGGGTAAGTTCCCGAGCATCAAGGACGAGCGAAGTGTGACGCGTGCGGAGGTCCTTGCGCTCAAGCTGGGGAGCTTGGCAGGTATCAACGCTGCGCATGCCCATGTGGCTGTTGTGCAAGACACCCCTGTAGCGGTCATCCGCCGATTCGACCGCGCGCCCGAGTATGCGCGCATCCCCTACATTTCAGGCGCGACGCTGCTCCAGGCGAGTCGACAAGCTGACCACGCTTACACCGAGGTGCTCGCGGTGATGAAAGGGGTCTGCGCGAACTATGTGGACGACGCTCGAGAGCTGTGGCGCCGTCTGGTGTTCAACCACCTCATCACCAACGTCGACGACCACCTGCAAAACATTGGATTCCTTTACATGGGCGGCAACCAATGGCAGCTGTCGCCGGCGTTCGACGTCAATCCGATGCCCGACAAAGACCGCGAATCCAAAACATGGTTAAGCGAAGACACGGGCCCCATCACAAGCATGGCCCAATTGATGGGGAAAGCCTCACAGTTCGCGCTGACTGCTGAACAGTCGTTGGCCGTCGTGCGCCAGGTCGTTGAAGCCGTTGGACAGTGGCGCGCGGTGGGTCGGTCTGCAGATGTCGGAATGACGACGCTCGAACTAGACGAGTTCAAGCTGGCCTTCGAGCATTCCTGCTTGGCAGATGCCAAGAAGTTAGTAGGCCAGTAGATCCAGACCGGCGCCAATATCGGCGACTACCGACTTAAATATACGGCTGTGATCTGTGTCAGAGCCTGGCATTGGCAGGGTGTCACTGCAGCAACTTGATGATGCGGTGCGGAGAGAGTCGACAAGCTTCGAAATGCGGGTCAGACTTAACATCGCCGATGATGTGAAAATTTTGCCGAGACTTGTGATTGACACCAATATTCTGGTTGCCGCCACGCGCAACCGGCACGGTCCATCCTTTGCTCTGGCGCAGATCGTCAGGCGGGGCGAGGCGCTGATGTGCTGTAGCCCAGCGCTGTTCTTGGAGTACGAGGAGGTGCTCAAACGCGCCGATCCGCTGAGCGCCTCGGGGCTTGTCGGCGCCGACGTTGACGCCATTTTGAGTGATCTTGCGGCACTCATCGAGCCCGTCGCAACGCACTATCAGTGGCGGCCTCAATTGCGTGATCCAGCCGATGAAACCGAGTCGAAGGGCATGCATTTGATGGCGCTTGGTTGGTGGTCGAAAACCTCAAGCGGGACCTGAGAAGCTTCCTCGGCGATTCCCCTGCATTGGACAGCCGAACAGGCGCTGGCGGTCGCCGAGTGCTTACAGGCCCGATCGCCTGCGTCCGGTGCGTTGCGCTTTGAGCTGCCTTTTCAACGGTGGGCGCCTTGCCCGAATACGCATCAATGTGTATCATACACAAATGACCAGCGCCGACCTGATACGCGAGATGCGGCAAGCCGGCTGGGTGCTTGACCGGGTGAACGGTTCGCACCATGTGTTCAAGCATCCCCAGCGGCCCGGCATCGTGGTGGTGCCGCACCCGAAAAAAGACTTGGGCCAAGGGCTGGTCAAGGCCATCCGGCGAGATGCCGGCATCCTGCCATCGTCCGAGAGGTAAATCCATGCGCTATCCCATTGCCATTGAACCCGGTACCGACGTCACTGCTTGGGGCGTGGTGGTGCCTGACCTGCCCGGGTGCTTCTCCGCTGGCGATACGATGGAAGAGGCGCTGATTCAGGCCGAGGAAGCCGTGACCGTGTGGATTGAAACCATCTTGGACGCCGGGCAAGCCATCCCACAGCCTTCAGCTATAGACGCTCTGCGCGCCGCGCATCCTGAGTTCGAGGGTTGGCTCTGGGGGCTGGTGAAGATTGACCCCGCCATGTTGGACAACACGCTCGAGAGGGTGAATATCAGCTTGCCGCGCCGCGTGCTGCATCGACTGGACGCCCGCGCCCGCAAAGCCGGCGAGACCCGCTCGGGGTTCATTGCCCGCATGGCCATCGAAGGTGGCGAACTGGTCTCTGCTTGATCTGTTGCCGCTCCAGCTGGCACACCTTTAAGCCGGGTTGAGCGGCCAGCCTCCCGCTGGTTGGCTGGGGCTCCTCTTTTCGGGGGCATCCGGGGTCGCAGCCAGGAACAGTTCGACAACGTGTGGCTGGACTTCGTCGCGACCGTGCCGGAGCCCCAAACTCTCGCCCTGGTCGGTATCGCCCTGTCCGGATTGGGGCTGTCTCAGCGCAAGAAGGCCAGCTCGGTCAGCCGGCGGTCCCCAACGCGACGGGCTCAAAATTCAGCCTAGAAACTGACGTTGCCACGATCAGTGGGAATTTGCGGCGCATTTGCGTTACAATTCGATAATGAAGACCGCCACCATCCCGTCCGTTCGCGTAGAGCCTGACTTCCGCGCCGAGGTCGAGGCCGTGCTGGCGGATGGCGAGACCCTTTCCGAGTTTGTCGAAGCGTCTGTTCGTGCGGGCGTTGAGCGGCGTCGTGTTCAGGGGGAGTTCGTCGCGCGCGGTCTGCGCTCCCGTGACGAGGCGCGGCGAACCGACGACTACGTAGATGCCGACGTCGTGCTTGATGGCCTGCAACGCAAGCTCGATGCAGCGCGCGTCCGCCTGGCGACGAAGGGCAAGTGACCTTCAAGATCCGGCTGACGCGAGACGCCGAGGCGGATCTCGACCGGCTGTTCGACTTCCTCGTCGAACGAGAACTGGCCCGTGACGGCGGTGACCTGGATCTGCCAGAGCAGGCCATGACCGCCCTGCGCGCTGGCATCGCCACGCTGAAGTCGTCGCCGTTTACCTGCCGCAAGGCGGGCAACAGCCCTTTCCTAAGAGAACTGATCATTCCATTCGGGCGAGTGGGCTACGTCGCGCTGTTCGACATCGAAAACGAGTCGATCGTTGCCGTCGTCGCCGTACGCCACCAACTCGAAGACGACTACCACTGAGCGCCCCAAGGCCTGCCGAAGCCGGCCGCCCCCCGTGGGGATCAAGCAAAGTGGCAAAGCTACATTTGCTTGAGAGCAAACGAGCCTTGCGCGCCGCAAGATCGCGCATCCGGACCCTGTTGATCAGCGCCGAGCCCTGGGTCTTGCATCCGGTGCCCGTCAGGCTCACGGCGAAGCCCGCTCAGCGCGAGAAGTCACCACCCTGGGTGATGGGGACGACCGGCACGTCGCCGAGCTTGTTGAAGTCTTTCGTGGTCATGACCAGAGCGGGCAGGGTGCCCTTTTGCTCATGCCCGATGGTCGGGTCGGGCGGGACGCTGACCACATCGCTTTCGTCGAAAAAATTTCACCACCCGATCTCTTGGCCAGCCGTCCTGGCCACACCCCGCAGCTTCACGTCGTCTGGCGGGGACGCCTTCGGATTGCACTGGGCGATCATGTCCGGCAGCACGTACTTGCGCTTGCGGGCCAGCACCCTGTCACGTCAGGCGATAGAGCTTGGCGGCGTTGCCGCAGATCAGCTTGCGGCGGGTTGCCGGTGCCACGTCGTTGAGTTCGCGCTTGATGAAGTCGAGCGAGTCGGGCCAGATGCCGTCGGGATGCGGATAGTCGGAGCCCCACATCACGTTGTCCTCGCCCAGTTCCTTCAGCAGTTTGATGCCGACCAGGTCGGTCTGGTAGGTTGCATAGCACTGGCGGTGCCAGTACTCGCTGGGTTTCATCTTGAGATCGAGGTCCTTGAACTGGTCTTCCCATTCCATGTCCATGTGCTCGAGCACATAGGGAATCCAGCCCAGACCAGCCTCGCCGATCACCACCTTGAGGTCTGGATAGCGCTCCAGCGCACCGCTGTACAGCAGCTGGATCAGCATGTAACTCATGTGCATCTGAAAGCCCGTGATGTGCGTGGCAAAGGCGCGGCGCGCGACCTTCGGCGTCATCTTGGTGTAGTCAGGCGAGCGGCCGCCGATGGTGTGGAAGTGCACCGGCATCTTGGTTTCGTGCGCGATCTGCCACAGCGGCTCGTAGAACTCGTCGTACAGCGGGATCATGTCGGGGCGATTGGCAACGTCGATGCCGCGCACGCCGCGATCGGCCGCCCGTTTGACCTCGGCCACCGCCGCATTGATGTCGTGGCTGGGCACGTTGGCCAAGCCGATCAGGCGTTGGGGATCATGGCTGCAGAAGTCGTGCAGCCAGTCGTTGTAGATTCTGAGCATCTCGCAGGCCGCGTCGCCGTCGTTCAGGCGTCCGCTCGACCCGAGGACGCCGTAGAGCACCTCGGCCTGGACGCCGTCTAGATCTTGATCTTTCAGCCTCAGCCTGGGATCGGTCAGCCGGCGGATTCCCTTCTTGCCATCGTCGAAAAGGCCGGTCGATGCCATGCGGTCCGATCGGTGAATCTCGCCAGGAACGTACTTGCGGCCCGCCGATCCCATGCCGTTGACCAGGCCGAACTGCGCGCCGTTCTTGCTGATCCAGCGTGGGCCATCGGGGCCGCGCTCGACGTAGGGCATGCGATCTTTGAACTTTGCCGAGGCGTTGGCGGTGAACAGGTCCGTCGGTAGCCAGATCAGATCGATGTGGCCATCGGCCGAAATCACGTCGTATTTCATCTTCTACTCTCCTGCTTCAATGGATGTCGCTATGTCTATGCTGTGGGCAGCCTGGGCGCTTAGCGGAACTGGGTCCGATAGCCGTCCCACTCGTCGGCGCCGGCGAGCTGGAAAGCCTGCTGCGGGGTGATGTCCGCCGTCGGCATCGGATGGCGGCCCTGTTGGCGCCGATCCAAATCTGAGCCACCGCGCCGACCGAATTTTGAGCCAGGGGTGGAAGCCGACTTTGAGAGGGTCGGCTGTGGATAAGTGTAGGTGTTGAGCTGTGTCGTTGACCTCCGTGAGGCTGTGTTGATCGCGCCGGGGA
>CAMCTC010000126.1 GCA_945878355.1 Bordetella parapertussis
GTGGGGCCATCGAGCGTTGCCAGTCCCCAGTCGTCGAGGACCAAGACGTCAGTGCGCGCCACCGCGCCCAGCCAGCGTGCGAAGCCGCCATTGCCATGCTGGATGCGCAACTCCTCGGCTAGGCGCGGCGCGCGCAGGTACAGCGCCGACTGGCCGCGCCGGCAGGCGTACTGCGCCAACGCGCATGCTAGCCACGACTTGCCCGAACCCGCGGGGCCGGTGATCAGGATCGCAGTGCCGTCCTCGACCCAGCGCGACAGCGCCAGGCTCATCAGCATCGGCCGCTCGAAGCCGCGCCCGGCCCGCCCGTCGACATCCTCAATGCAGGCCTGTGGGTACTTCAGTTGAGCCCGCTTGAGCAGACCAGCACGGCGCTTGTCACCGCGGTGATGCACCTCGCGGTCGACCATCAGGGCCAGGCGTTCCTCGAAGCACAGCGCCGTGCTCGCGCTGCTCGAGAGTTGTTCTTCGACGGCGATGACCATGCCGGCGAGCTTGAGATCGCGCAGTTGCGCCAGGGTGTTGTTCATCATCATGATCTGGGTTCTCGTGGTCGTGTGTCAGGGGGTCAGTGGTAGTACGACGCGCCGCGCACGTTGTCATGGTCCGGGCTGACCCAGTCGGGCGCCGGCGCTGGTCTAGCCACCAGGTCGCGCCGGTTGGCCAGGATGTCGCGCACATGGCGGTAGTGCCCGGCACCCAGTTCCAGTGCCAGGGTGCAAGCGGCCTCGACCCGCGATGCGCTGTAACGTTTGACCAAGCTGAGCAGGCCCAGGCAGCTGCGGTAGCCATGCTCGGGGTGACGGAAGCGCTGCATCAACTGCGCGACAAATCGCCCTGTATCCGGTCCGATGCCGGTGCCCCAGTGGATCAGCCGCTCGGGCGTCCATTCCTTGTGGGCGCGGTGGGCAGCTGGCATGTGCTCGTCAACGGTGGTGAAGCCGCCACACCGCTCATTGCGGGCGTGGCAGGCCACGCGCTGGCCTCGGTGCAGCACCTCTACCAGCGCGTCGGTGATGCGCGCCTCCATCTCAAGGCCGACCAGCGGGTGGGGCACGCTGTAGCGGTGGGCCTCGACCTCGACGTGGTAGTCAATGTGCACGGTCACCTTCTTGAAGGTGGCCCACTGCCAGGGCTGCATCGGCAACGGCGAGAGCGCCGGCGAATCGAGCGAGGCAAACAGGCTGGCGCGGCTGCCGTCGAGCTTCTGGAAGGCGCGATTGTTCAGCGACGGCATCAGCGCGGCGATGGCCGCATCGGCGGCATGCACGTCGGCCAGCACGGTGTGGCGCAACTGTGCAAGGACCCAGCGCGTGATGACTTGAACGGCCGATTCTGCGGTGGCCTTATCCCTAGGCGAATACGGGCGTGCCGGGAGAATCGAGACGCTGTAATGCCGGGCGAAGTCGCGCACCGTGTCGTTGAGCTTGGGGTCGTAGCGGCACGCCACGCTGACCAGCGAACGCGGGTTGTCGGGCACGATGAGCTGCGGGCAGCCACCGTAGAAGGTCAACGCGCGCGCCATGCCGCCCAGCCACGAGCGCATGCTCTGGTCGGCGGTGGCGCAGGCGAAGGTGTAGCTCGACGCACCCATGGCGGCAACGAAGACCTGGGCGCGCGAGCCGTCAGCCAGTGCCAGCGTCGGGCCGGCGTAGTCGATGAACAGCTTCTCGCCAGCCCGGCGGTGCTGGCGCATCGAGCGCTTCAAGGTCTTGGCGAACGCCTTGTAGTGCTCGCAGAACTGGGTGTAGGCCCAGGTGCGCCGGCCCTCGAAGGCGGCGCGGTACTCCTGCCAAAGCAGCATCAGCGTCACGCCCTTGCGACGCAGTTCCACGTGCACGCGGGCGAAGTCGGCCTCGACCACGCGGGTTTCAATCTCGCTGCGCCCGAGTAGCCGGCGCTCGAGCGCCGACTCGTCGAGCTCGGCCGTTGTCTGCCAGTCCAGCCCGGCGGCGCCGGCCAGGCTGAGGTACTTGGCGACCACGCCCTTGGAAAGCCCCAAGCTGCGCGCGATGGCCTCGTGCGAGAGCCCGCCGCTGTACTTGAGTCGGAGGATGTCCTTGATCATGCGTATGTCCATTCGTGGCTGGGGCACTGGTTCTCCGGCAAAGCCGCGAGACTAGACCTCAGCAGTGGTTCATACGCAACACCAGCGCCGACCTGTTGACAGGTTGGAAATCACCTTCAGGCGGCCTTCAAAAATCCGTCGGTCACGTCACCGAAACGGTCGGTCACGTTCCCGAATTCGGCGGTCACGATGCCGAAACGGGCGGTCACGATGATCCGAAATACGCAGTTGCCAAGCGCTGCGCCTAATTGCCGGAGTTCATGCCTCAGCGAGAAAGCAGTTGGCTGTCACTTCGACACTGGCCGCATGTGCATCCAAGGAGCCTGCGTCACCGATGCCATCTATCGACAGGCGGCCGTGCTCCGATCCAACTTGACCGACGTGCAAAGCCTGAAGGCGTTGAAGTACGTGGTGCATTTCGTGGCGGACGTACACCAACCCTTGCATGCAGGCTATGCCGACGACCGTGGCGGGAACAGCTATCGGATCCAGGCCTTCGGAAGAGGCGCGAACCTGCACTCGCTGTGGGATGCCGGGATGATCAAAAACTGGCCAGGTGGGTTGGATGAACTGAGGGCTGCGATCAAGGCCGTACCTGTGGTCGTCGTCGACAGCCTCGCACCTCAGGCTTGGGGCGAGGAAAGCTGTCGGGTCGTGAGCACCACCGGTTTCTATCCGGAAGGTCACACCTTGCCGACGAGCTACCAGACTCAGTGGTCAGCCACGGTCCCTGCTCGGTTGGCCGCAGTCGGTCGACGCCTCACCATGCTGCTGGAGTCGGCGCTGACCAACACGGGTGCGGCGAGGTAGAGTGGGGTCGGTCTGGGTTCAGAACGCCTTCCTTCGAAGGCGAGCACCACACAGATCGTGCTATTCCGGGCAGAGACCAACACATGGAGTCTCCAACAAGGCTACAGATTCAGTGCATCAAGCAGGTTTCGATCCACTGCTGAGCGATGGCTACATGGTGCAAGACCTCGTACCAGCCGCTACATGGCGGCTACATGACCCACAAAACCGAAGACCCAAGGAAAAAGGACCCAGGAGCCTGAGCGCCTAAGTCCTTGATTTCTTTACTTAATTTTGGTGGGCCCTGAGTGACTCGAACACTCGACCTACGGATTAAGAGTCCGCTGCTCTACCAACTGAGCTAAGAGCCCGAAGCCATTTCAGCGCCAACCATCCTGCGACTGAAAAACCTACTCCATGCTTTTGGTGGGTCGTGCGTGACTCGAACACGCGACCAACGGATTAAAAGTCCGATGCTCTACCGACTGAGCTAACGACCCCCTATCGCATAGAGCTCAACATTCTAGCATTGCTTGGACACCTCTGTCCTCGGTGAAGTGCCGACCCGGCAAAGGCGCAGCGCCTCGCCGGCGGCCACCAAGCCGAAGGTCGCGGTCACCGTCACCGATGAGCCGTAACCCTGACAGTTCAGGCTGCCGTCGCTGGCACAAGACTCATCATCGGGCATCACAACGTTTTCGCGCGAGAACACCGCGAGCACCCCGATCGGCCCCTGCCTGGGCGCACCTTGCTTGCGTAAGCGCTGACGCAACGCGGCCAGCAGCGGGTCATGGCTGGCCTCAGCCAAGTCGGCCACCTCGACCCGTTGCGCAAGTTGCTTGCCACCGGCCGCGCCTACACAGACCAAGGGCGTGGCGCAGCGCAGCGACCAAGCGGCCAGTGCCAGCTTGGCTGCGCTCTGGTCGCAGGCGTCGATCAGCACGTCGACCTCTGCCGGCAACAGCGCCGGCCAGTTGTCGGGGCTGGCGAATTCCTCCACCACCAGCACTTCACAGGCCGGGTGGATGTCGGCGATTCGCCGGCGCAAGGCCTCGGCTTTGGCCAGCCCCAGGGTGCTGTCCAGCGCTTGGACCTGGCGGTTGATGTTGGACTCCGCGACATGGTCCAGATCGATCAACACCAGGCGCGCCACACCGCTGCGCGCCAAGGCTTCAACGGCCCAAGAGCCCACGCCGCCCAAGCCCACCACGGCCACCCGTGCCTGGCGAATGCGCAGATAGCCAGCATCGCCGTAGAGCCGACGCAGACCTCCGAATCGCCGCTCTAAATCGGCGCTATCAACGACAGCGCTGAGGCCGATTGAGCTCACACCGATCGCTCCACTCGCCAGATCTGCCAGCGCAGCGCCAGCACTGCGCCAAAGATGATGGCCGCCAAAGCGACAAAGCTGCCCAAGGACAAGGTCGACAAACCCGACAGGCCTTGACCGATGGTGCAACCCACCGCGGTGATGCCGCCAACGCCCATCAGCGTGGCGCCCACCAGATGGCTGGCGGTGTCTTCGACGCCGCGAAACCCCTCCCAGCGGAAGCTGCGGTTGGCCAGCGCCATGGCCGCACTGCCCAACACCACACCGGGCACCAACACCATACCCTGGGTCAGGCGCTTGCTGCTGTCGCTGAAGAACACCAAGCCATCCAGCACATAAGCCAAGGGCGCGACAAAACTGAACGATTCCATGCGCTGCGAGTTGGTCGCGAGAAAAACCGCTTCCAGCGTTTTGGGATGTTCTGCCACATAGCCCAGCACGCCCGAGACCCACCACAGACCCACCACGAGCAAGCCCACGCCGACGCCCCCCAGCAAGGATTCGGCACGACGCCCCTCGCGGCGAGACAAAGCCCAGCAAACCAGCGCACCGCCGATCAAGCCGCCCAGCCACAGCGCGCGCTGACCTGGTGTACCGCCCAGACCTGCCGCCAGCGACGGCAAGTCCTGCCCGCCGGGCAAGCTCAGCTGCACCCGGTCCACCGTGTTGACACGCAGCACCGCGGTGATGCCGCGCAGCGTGGCCCAGGCCGACAAGCCGATCACCCCGAACACCACCAACGACTTGAGGTTGCCGCCTCCGATGCGCACCAAGGTCTTGCTGCCGCATCCCGATGCCAGCACCATGCCGAAACCGAACATCAGCCCGCCCACCACCTGTGACAACCACAGCATCGAGGGCACCGCGTAAAGCGTGTCGGCGGCCTTTACCCAACCCAGGGCGACCATCGTGTTGAAGCCAAGCATCGCCACACCGCTGGCCAGCGCCCACATGCGCAAGCGCATCCAGTCGCCGATATTGACCACATCGGCCACCGCGCCCATGGTGCAAAAATGCGTACGCTGCGCGATCGCGCCAAATGCCAGACCCAGACCTAGCGCTGCCCACAACACTTGGTTTTGCAGCGTCAGCAGCGTCGCTTCGGTCATGTCGGCAGCTGAACCATCAGCCCTTGAGGCTGATGAGCCGTTCTTTGCCGGCGGCGGCGGCCTCGCTGGCCGGATAAGCCTTGACCAGTTCTTCGATGGTCTTGCGTGCGGCGCGGTTGTCCTTCATCTCGATCTGGCAGTTGGCCAGCGCCAACAGGGCTTCAGGCGCACGCGGATGCGCCGGCACAGCGGTGACGAACGCACGAAACACGGCAATGGCTTCTTTGTAGCTGCGCTGGCCATAGAGCGCGTTGCCCAGCCAGAAGCGTGCCGAGTCAGCGTAGCCGCCGGCAGGGTAGCGTTGCACGAAGTTGCTCAGCGCGGTCACCGCTTTGTCGAAGTCACCGCCGCGCAGCGCAGCCATGGCTTGGTCATGCCCGCGTTTTTCGTCGGGTTCCGCCAAAAATTCCTTGCCGTCGAAAACCACCTTCTGCGGCTCAATCACGCGCAACCTGTCGTCCAGGCTTTTGGCCAGGTCCTTGAACGATCGCTGCAATTCGGCGAGGTCGCGCGCCAGTTGCTCCTGCGTACCACGCAGCTTGGCGTTGTCGGCGCGCTCTAGATCGAGTTGGGTGCTGAGGTCCAGCATGCCTCTGCGCAACTGTTGGGTCTGATCGCGCAGTTGCTCCTGCAACTGTTCAAGCTGCACGGTCTGCGCTTGCTTGACGTCGCCGAGCCTGGTCCGGCCGGCGTCCTCACTCGCCTGAATCCGGGCACGCAAGTCAAGAATCGCCTTGCGCGCCTCTTCGTCGTCGAACAGACCGGCTTGTGCGCCTCCGGCGGCCAGACAAAACAATGCGACCCGTGCAAACGATCGTGCCCGAATGACCAGCGTCGATCGCTCAACAGGCATCAACGAGGAACCCACGGTCAGCGGTCCTTGATCTCGGCGCGGCGGTTCTGCGCCCAGGCAGCCTCGTCATGACCTTCTGAGACCGGGCGCTCCTTGCCAAAGCTCACGGCCTCGATCTGTGATTCCGAAGCACCGAGCAAGGTCATCGACTTGGCCACCGCGTCGGCACGCTTCTGCCCCAGCGCGAGGTTGTACTCGCGGCCGCCGCGCTCGTCGGTATGGCCCTCGACCACCATGCGCTTGCTGCGGGCGGCTGCCAGTTGCTTGGCATGGCCTTCGATCAGGCTGCGAAATTGGTCACTGACCACGAAGCTGTCGAATTCGAAATAAACCACTCGGCCTAGCTTGCTGGCAGCGCCATTGCCCAGGTTAACGGTGGCCACCTTGGCCTGCGGTGCGGCGGCTCCCGTGCCGCCAGCGCCCGATGCGCCGGAGGCCGCACCGCCGCTGCCCACGCCACTGGTCACGGCGTTGGGTGTGCGGGTCTCAACCGGCGTTTCGTCGAGCTTGACGGTCGAACCGCAGCCCGCCAGCAACAACGCGGCCACTGCAGCCAAGCCACTTGCGCGAAGTCCCATCATCATCATCACTCCTCGGTCAACGGCGGCCGCTTGGCCGCCCGGGCGCCGGCAAGCTGCCGGCAAGTCAAACAAATGCGACGGTCCACGGTCAGTCCTGACCGTGTTGCGGTCAGTCTCATCGAACGAACGGCCCCCAGGCGGGTTCACGCACATCGATACCGGACGACAGCAGCCGGGTGCGGATCTTGCCATCGAGCGTGGTGGTCATCAACACGTCGCGGCCCTGGCTGCGGGTCGCGTAGACCAGCAAGCGGCTATTCGGCGCAAAACTCGGGCTCTCGTCATCGCGGGTGTCGGTGACCCCAAGCGCCGGCTGTTTGCTGTCTAACGATTGCACCATGACCTGCATGCCGTTGTTGCGTGTGACATAGGCCATGGTTCGTCCGTCCGGGCTGATCGCCGGGCTGATGTTGTAGGCGCCCGAGAAGGTGACACGCTCGGCCGCGCCACCAGACACCGGCATGCGGTAAATCTGCGGACCACCGCCGCGGTCACTGACGAAATACAGGCTCTGGCCGTCCGGGGCGAAGACAGCTTCGGTGTCGATCGCGCTGCTGTTGGTCAGCCGGCGCAGGCCTTCGCCCTCCAGCTCGATCAGGTAGAGCTGGGCCGAGCCATCGCGCGACAGCGTGACCGCCAATCGACGACCGTCGGGTGACCAGGCCGGGGCGCTGTTGCTGCCTTTGAAGCTCGCAACAGGCCGGCGCTCGCCGCTGAGCACGTCCTGCACCATCACGACAGCCTTGCCGTTCTCAAACGACACATAAGCCAGCTTGCGACCGTCGGGTGACCAGGCCGGCGAGATGATGGGCTGCGGGCTGGCCAAAGCCACCTGGCCGCCTTCACCGTCGGCATCGGTGATGCGCAAGGTGTAGCGGTTGGCAGCGCGGGTGACATACGCAATGCGCGTGGCATTGACGCCTCGCTCACCGGTCAGCCGCTCGTGGATGGCATCTGACATCCGGTGTGCAGCCAGCCGCAACTCGGCAGCGGTCACCGCCAGTGCCTGCGCGATCAGCTCCTCGCCCTTGACAACATCCCACAGCCTGTAGCGCACATCGAAGCGGCCGTCGGCCAAGCGTGACACCGAGCCCGCAACCAGCGCATCGGCACCCCGACCGCGCCAGTCGGTGAACTTGGGCTGGCTGCGTTCGTCCAACACACCGTCCGAGTCCACCAGCCGGAACGCGCCACTGCGCTCCAAATCGGCGCGGACAATCGCTGACACCGCTTGGCCGCTGCGGTCTTCGTCGATGAATCGGGTCACCGCCAGCGGCAATTGCGTGGCGCCTATGCCCGAGATCTCGACCCTGAACTGGGCTCTGGCCGCGGCTGACAGCAGCGCAGCGGGTGCAATCGCAGCCAAGGCTGCGCTGAATTGGCGTCGTTGCATCGGCATCGATCAGTGAGGGTTCAGGCCTGCCCAGCGGGCTGGCGCTCCGAGACATGCGGGCTGCACCAGCCCGTGCTGCATCAGGGCCAACATTGTAGGCAGCGCCTTCAACCGGTCAGGCCAGCGCACGGCGCAGCGCCAGCGCACAAAGTCCGACGGCGGTGTTGGCCTCATCGATCACCTTGCCCATGGTGATGAAACCATGGATCTGGCGCTCGAAGCAGACGTACTGCGCAGGGCTGCCAGCGGCCGACAGCGCATCGGCATATTGCCGGCCTTCGTCGCGGAGCGGGTCGAAGCCGGCTGTCAGCACCAACGCCGGCGGCAACCCGGACAGATTGGTGTGCAGCAAAGGCGAGGCACGCCAGTCGAGGTACTGTTCGGGGTCGAGGTAATGGCTGCGGAAAAAGGCGATCGTGTCGCTGGTCAGCATGTAGCCTTGACCGTTGCTGCGATGAGAAGGTGAGACCGCGCGCATATCAGTGGCCGGGTAGATCAGCAACTGGAACTTCAACGCAATGGGCTCGCCGGCATCGCGCCAGGCCAGCGCCACCGCCGCGGCGAGATTGCCGCCTGCGCTGTCACCGCCAACCGCAAAGCGTTGCGGGTCGAGGTCGAGCTTGCCAGACTGGGCTTGCAACCAGCGGGTGGCCGCCAGCACATCGTCGACCGCTGCGGGGAAGCGCTGCTCAGGACCCATCCGGTAATCGACCGAGACCACGGCGCAGCCGCTGGCATCGGCCAGATCGCGGCACAGCGAGTCGTGGGTGTCGAGGTCGCCGATCACCCACCCGCCACCGTGGTAGTAAACCAATGTCGGTGCCGGGCTGCGGGCACCCGCAGGGCGGTACAGGCGCAGCGGGATGTCACCGTGCGGACCGGTGGCCGTCAACTCGCGCACTTCGGCCACCGGCCGCGGCGCGGGCTGGGTGACGCCGCGTCGCTCGAGGTAGAAGCGGCGCGCGTCCTGCGGTGACAGCGTGTGTGTGGCGGGCACGCCGCGAGCGATCATCATGTCGAGCAGCGCCTTGGCTTGCGGATCGAGCATCTTGTCTCCTGTTGGGGGCGCCACAAGCGCCGTGATGGTCGGCGCAGTGTAGCGGCGGCGACCATCACCGCTGCGGCATCATCGGACCATGAACGACCATCCAAGCTGCCCCTGCGGCAGCCTGCGCCCATACGCCAACTGCTGCGGACTATGGCACGCAGGCCCAAGCCGGCTGCAAGCACCCGACGCGCTGACCTTGATGCGATCACGCTACAGCGCGTTCGTGCTCGAGCAGGCTGACTACCTGATCGACACCTGGCACCCGAGCACCAGACCGGCCGACATCGGATTCGAACCCGGTTTGCGTTGGCTGGGTTTGCAGATTCGCCAGCACCACGTGATAGACGACGATCAGGCGACCGTCGAATTCGTTGCTCTAAGCAAGCTCGGCGGGCGGGCGCAGCGCCTGCACGAGATCAGCCGGTTCCTGCGCGAAGACAGGCATTGGTTCTACGTCAGCGGCGACCTCAAGCGTTAAAGCCTGGGCGAAGCCGCTGTCACGCTACAGGCCCGGCATGCCAGGCGACTGGCTTTCAGCGCAAATTCAACGCAGGTCGCCAGCCAAGCTGGCCAAGGTCTCGTGTGAGATGTTGACATGCGACGGGTAGTTGGCGTGGTCGCAGCCCAGCTTGACCGCCGCACCAGCCCGCACCGCATCTAGCGCAGGCTGGATGAACTCGAAGCGGACGAAGTGCACGGCGGAAGTCTTCTCGTCGTTCTCGCGGTCCAGGTCTTCGTCGGCGATCGCGTATGAGCGAGCATGGCCCTCGACCTCGACAAAAAGCCTGTCCTCGACGCCGATCAGCCGCGCCAACTCGCGCTTGCGTTCGTGCGGATCGGGGTACTCGATCAGCATCGTGGCCTTCCAGTTGCTGCCGCTAGGCACCAAAGGCGCATAGGCCTCGATCTCGCTCTGGATTCCCTCCTCCTCGAAGATCTTCTCGATACGCAGCATCTCCTGGATCTGGTATCGCACCGTCTTCTCGTCCTCGAACTGAAGATTGATGTGCTCGCCAAGCCGCACGCTGCGAAGTTTGCGGTGCCCGATGATCTCGGGCTTGAGGGTCTTGCGAGCCTTGGTGTAGGCCTCGAGCGACATCAGGCTGTCGCGGGTGATCGATGCGTTGGTCATGCTGAATTACTCCAATCCGTAAGCGTAGCGAACCAGGGTCAGCGGATGCGACAAGGCCTTGGGCGGTGTGCCGGCCTGTCCCATGCCCTGGGCGATATGGTGGCCGGCCATCGGGCAATCGCTGGCGATGTGGTCGGGCTCGTCCTTGGCCATCAGTTTGAACACCGGCTTGCCGATCTTCATCGCCACCGGATGGGTGGCGGTCTTGACGCCATAGGTGCCGGCATGGCCCGAGCAACGCTCCACCGTGTTGAGCGTCACCGTCACACTTTGGCCGATCAGCTTGAACATCTCCTCGGTCTTGCGGCCGATCTTCTGCACCCGGCCATGGCAAGGGATGTGGTAGCTGACCTTGCCGAGTTGGCGCTTGAAATCGGTCTTGAGCAGGCCGTCTTTCTGGCGCGCCATCAGGTACTCGAAGGGGTCGAACATCGCTGCCTTGACGAGTTGCACATCGGCCTCGTCTGGGAACATCAGCGGCAACTCCTGCTTGAACATCAGCGTGCAGCTGGGCACCGCACTGAGGATCGCATAGCCCTGCTTGGCGTAGCTGGCGAGCACGGGAATGTTGGCGTCCTTGTGCTTCTCGACCCCTTTGAGGTCGCCAAGTTCGAGCTTGGGCATGCCACAGCAGGATTCCTTCTCGACGATCACATAGGGGATCGCGTTGTGCTCGAGCAGTTTGAGCAGGTCGTGGCCGATGCCGGGCTCGTTGTAGTTGACATAGCAGGTCGCGAAGATCGCCACCTTGCCCGGTGCGAGCTTGCCGTCAATCACCTCGCTTGCCGTGCCGGTCTTCTCGGCGGCCCAGCGGAAGCGCTGGATGGCCAGTTCAGGCATCCAGGCATCTGGGTGCACACCGAGCGCACTGTCCATCAGGCCGCGTGCGAGCTTGGTCTTGTTGATCGCGTTGACCGCCTGCACCACCACCGGAATGCCGGCAAAGCTGCCGTGCACATCGGTCGATGCCAGCAACTGCTCGGCCGGACCGACCCGACCGGCACTGAATTTGATCGCCTTGGCCCGCAGCATCAGGTGAGGAAAATCCAACTGCCAGGGATGCGGTGGCACATAGGGGCACTTCACCACATAGCACAGGTCGCAGAGGTAGCACTGGTCGACGACATCCCAGTAAGCCTCTTTCTTGACGCCATGCACCTCACCGTCCTCGGTCGCATCGACCAGGTCGAACAAGGTGGGAAAGCTCTGGCACAGGCTGACACAGCGCCGGCAACCATGGCAGACGTCGAACACCCGCTCCATCTCGGTGAAACAAGCGTCTTGATCGTAGAACTGAGGGTTCTTCCAGTCCAACGCATGGCGGGTGGGCGCTTCGAGGTTGCCTTCGCGGGTACTCATGGTCTTGGGCCTGGTGTCTTGGAAATGTGGGACGAGAAAGGGTCTGGCAAAAAGGACAAGGGGCCCTTGAAGACCCCTTGTTTTAAAGCGAAAATGCCCGAGGCGACAGGTCAGTCGACCAGCGCGTCGAGGGCTTTCTGATAACGGTTGGCGTGCGAGCGCTCGGCCTTGGCCAGGGTCTCGAACCAATCGGCGATCTCGTCGAAACCTTCGTCGCGTGCCGACTTCGCCATGCCCGGGTACATGTCGGTGTACTCGTGCGTCTCGCCGGCAACAGCAGCTGCCAAGTTCTGGCGGCTGCTGCCAATCGGCAGGCCGGTGGCCGGGTCGCCCGTGGCCTCGAGGAATTCGAGGTGGCCGTGTGCATGGCCAGTCTCGCCTTCAGCGGTGGAGCGGAACAGCGCCGCCACATCGTTCTGGCCCTCGATGTCGGCCTTGTTTGCGAAATACAGATAACGGCGGTTGGCCTGAGATTCGCCGGCAAAGGCGTCCTTCAGGTTCTGCTCGGTCTTGGAACCCTTCAAGCTCATGGGAAGCTCCTCTATGGTGACTGGGACAAAGTCCACCGCGTGGACACGCGGCGGCACTGCCCGAACGCTACCAAACCCAGCCCCGATGTGCCAATACAAAGCGTCAATGCCACCAATAGATCCTAGCTATCCAAATGAAGTCGCCATAGCCAGCAAGCTTGAACCCGTAGACCAGCGCCCAGCGCGAACCTGCGCGGCGCGTGCCAATGTGCGTGCCGATGTTCGCGGCTTGAGGGGTAGACCAGCGCCTGCAAGGCCTCGTCACCAACGGTGCTGCTAGAATCAATAACGTCTGTGGGGGCGTAGCTCAGCTGGGAGAGCGTCGCGTTCGCAATGCGAAGGTCAGGAGTTCGATCCTCCTCGTCTCCACCACCCCAATTAAGATGGCCAACCTATTCGGTTGGCCATTTTTCTTGGATTCGCGCCCAACGCTAGCTGTCAAGCCTTGTCAACGGGCGAAAAGCGGTTGATACCAAACTGCGAAGTCTTCGACCTGTTCAGTCATTGGCAACGCTTTAAGTGAAGCACCGAGCAGATTCATCGATTTTTCAAGATATATTCCCGGCCCACATAGCGGACAGGCCGCCAGCGGCTCACAAGGCCGCCTCATCAACAAGAGTCACAGAAGCTCGGGCAACAATGCTTGAACTGTCTGGAGGTCATACAGTGGATTTCGCTTCCCAGCAACGCCGGCCGGGCAAACACCCGATAGGGTTCGGCGTGGTCGTGGTGCTGCACATTGCGCTCGGCTACGCCTTGGTCAACGGACTGGGCCGAAAGATCGTCGACGTGATCAAGGCCCCTCTCGAGACCAAGCTGATCGAAGAGGTCAAGCCGCCGCCACCACCGCCGCCCGACAAACTGCCGCCGCCGCCCAAGGTCGCAGCACCGCCACCGTCCTTCATGCCGCCACCCGAGGTGCAGATCAGCACACCGCAGTTGGCGCCAGCCATCACGGTGACGCGCGTGGCACCACCCCCCGCACCCGTGACGATTGCGCCTGCGCCTGCACTGGCGCCCGCAGCACCG
>CAMCTC010000127.1 GCA_945878355.1 Bordetella parapertussis
CAGATCGGCAGCCGCTCCAAGGCTTGCGCCGGGCTCAGCTGCTGCACCGCAATGCCCATCGCCTGTTGTGCAGCCAGCGCTGCGCGCAAGGGCTCGAGCTTGGGGCCTTCGGGTGCGGCGATCAGGTAGCCGCATTTCACCAGCCCGGCCGAGGCCTGGTCGTCGTCCAGCAGTTCGGCAAAGCGGTCGAAGACTTGCCAGGAGCGGCGCGCCAACTCAACGTTCTCGGGCACCGAGTAGTGGGTTCGCAGGATGCCGCTGGACTGCGAGCTGGTGCCCGCGCCGATCTGGCCGCGGTCTAGCACCAGCACGCGCTGCGCACCCAACTCGGCCAGGTGGTAGGCCACCGCGCAGCCGATCACACCGGCGCCGATCACGATCACGTCATGCGTTGACATCTTCAGGCCTGGCTTTCATCGCCCGAGTATCGCGTCCTGGCGAGGGCAAATCGCTATGGGCCGGTGTGTTGCGGCCGGCTATCGTCGGGACACAACCGCAACCCGATCTGGAGAAACACATGAAACTGACCTGGAAACTTGGCGCAGCCGTGGTGGCTGTTGCTGTCCTGAGCACCGCCGCGATAGCGCAGCAGCGCGCATTCTTCGGCATCGCCACCGGCGGCACCGGCGGCACTTATTACCCGCTGGGCGGCATGCTGGCGCAGCTGATCTCCAACAAGGCGACGGTCGACGGCAAGAAGGTCTCGGCCACGGCCGAAGCCGCCGGTGCATCGGTGGGCAACGCCAAGCTGCTGGGCAACAAGGAGATCGAGTCGGCTTTTGTCGCGGCCGACATCCTGGACGCGGCTTACACCGGCAGCAGCCAGTTCGCCGGCGCACCGCTGAAGAACCTGCGTGCGCTGGGTGCGCTCTACCCCGAGACCGTGCAGCTGATCACCCGCGCCGATTTCAACATCAACAGCGTGCGCGACTTGAAGGGCAAGAGCATCTCGTCGGGCGCGCCGGGCTCGGGCCAGTACCAGCTGCTGACCGACCTGCTCAAGGTGCACGGCATGAGCCGCGCTGACATCAAGGAAGACCTGTCGTCGTTCACCCAGGCGGTCGACAAGATCAAGGACGGCAACCTGCACGCAACGCTGATCACCGCTGGCGTGCCGACCTCGTCGGTCACCGATTTCGCGCAGAGCCATGCGCTCAAAGTGGTCCCGCTGTCCGGCCCTGAGATCGCCGAACTGCAGCGCCAGCAGCCTTACTACGCCAAGGTGCCGTTGCCGGCCAACACCTACAAGGGCCAGACCGCTGCGGTCGACACGCTGGCGGTGATGGCGGTCTGGGCCACCCATGACGCGGTGTCCGAGTCCATGGCCTACGAGGTCACCAAGGCGATGTTCGAGAACACTGCGATCCTGGGCCAGGTGCACGCGCAGGGCAAGAACATCAGCCTGACCAACGCGATGGCGGTCGGCACCACGCCGATGCACCCCGGCGCGCTGCGCTACCTGAAGGAGAAAGGCATCGCCAAGTGAGCTGGCCGCAGCGCGCGGTCGGCTTGGCTTGCGCGCTGATCGTGCCGGCCGCGACCTTGGGCTGCGAGCTGATGCTCAGCGAGCACCGCAGCGGGCGCGAGTTGCTGCGCTTGCCGCTGGATCCCGACGCGCCGGGGCTGCGCCTGGCGTTCGAGCACTCGGTGCTCGGCACGCCGGTGGTCGACCGCTATGTGTTGCGGCCGCAGGCCTATCTGGTCGAGGAGTCTTTCGAGGGTGAGGGCTACGGCCTGCCCCATGCGGCAGGTCCTGGCGAAGAACTGTTGCGATCGGGCGCGGGCTGGCGCCTGAAGCTCGACCGCCTGGTGCAGCCGCTGGTGGTGCGGCCGCTGCCGGCGCAGCGCATGCGCCTGCTGCTGCCCGGGGCACCGCTGCTATTGGCCAGCCTGAGCCAGGAGGCGGTCGAACTGCGGGCCGTCGGCTGCCCGCAACCCTGAGAGCCTTGAGAGCGAGATGAGCCAATTCACCCAAGATGAAGTCGATCGCCTGATCGAGCAGTTCGACCCCGAGTCGAGTTTCCGCCGCCTCGCCGGTGTGTCGGCGGGCATCGTCAGCGTGATCGCGGTGGCGCTGTCGGGCTGGCATTACTACACCGCCGGCTTCGGCCTGCACAACGAAATCGCGCACCGGGCGATCCACCTGTCAGTGGTGCTGGGGCTGTGCTTTCTGGTCTTTCCGCGGCAGTCCCGCCTGCCCGGGCCCTGGGAGTGGGTGGTCTCGGCAGGGCTGGCGCTGTTTTACTTGTTGCTGGGATGGAACCTGGTGCAAGCCGTCGGGGCCGAGGCGCCGCCGGCGGCCACCGCGGCCTTCGGCGTGGTGCTGTTGGCGATCGCCGGGCTGTCGCTGCCGTTCAAGGCCTACGACGGCAGCCACCAGCACATCCCTTGGCGCGACTGGGTGTTCGCGCTGCTGGCGTCGAGTTTTTCGCTCTATCTGCTGCTGTTTTTCGACAGCATCTACATCGCACGCCCAGGCCAGCACAGTGCGGTGGACCTGATGTTCGGTGTGATCGCGATCGCGATGGTGCTCGAGGCTGCGCGCCGCACGATGGGCGTTTTCCTGCCACTGCTGGCCGTGGCCACCGTGCTGTACGGCATCTTCGGCCCTTACCTGCCAGGCGATCTGGCGCACCGTGGCTACACCGTGTCGCGGGTGGTCGCGCACCTGTACAAGGGCACCGAAGGCATTTACGGCATCCCCGTCGGCGTGGTCGCGACCTTTGTCTTCCACTTCGTGCTGTTCGGCATCATGGCCCAGCTCACCGGGCTGGGCCAGCTCTTCGTCAACCTCGCGACGATCGCTGCCGGGCGCTTCTCGGGCGGTCCGGCCAAGGTCTGCGTGGTCTCGTCCGGGCTGTTCGGGATGATCTCGGGTTCGGCCATCGCCAACGCCGTGACCACCGGCGTGATGACGATCCCGTTGATGAAAAAAGTGGGTTTCTCGCCGCGCTTTGCTGGCGCGGTCGAGGCGTCGGCCTCGTGCGGCGGCCAGGTCACGCCGCCGATCATGGGTGCTGCGGCTTTCATCATGGCCGAGACCCTGGGCATTCCGTACAACCAGCTGATCCTGGTGGCCATCGTGCCGGCGGCGATGCACTACTTTGCGATCCTGTGGATGGTGCACCTAGAGGCTAAACGGCTCAAACTCGCCGGCATGCCGCCGGACCAGATCCCGTCGCTGGCGCTGGTCTTGCGCAGCTCCTGGCATCTGTTCATCCCGTTGGTGGTGATGGTCACCTTGCTGCTGCTGCAGTACACGCCGTTTCTGGCCGCTTTCTGGGGCATCACGCTGACGGTGGCTTGTTCCTGGCTGCCCAGGCTGCTGGGGCCGTTCGGCAAACAGATGACCGGCCTGGCGATCACGCCGCGCGCGCTGGCCCAGGGTTTCGAGATGGGCGCGAAGTCTGCGCTCAGCATCGGCGCGGCCTGTGCCTGTGTCGGCTTCGTGCTGGGTATCACCACGCTGACCGGCATGGGCTTCAAGTTCTCGGCCTTCGTGCTCGACCTCTCGGGCGTTGCGGCCCAGGCGGTGCATGCGTTCGATGTGATGGGCTGGTTCGAACTCAAGCAGGTGACGATCCTGTTCGGCCTGATCTTCACGGCAATGGCCTGCATCATCATGGGCTCTGGCGTGCCGACCACGCCGACCTACATCATCCTGGCATCGATCGTCGCCCCGGCGCTGGGCCAGCTCGGTGTGCCGCAGCTCGCGACGCACTTCTTCGTCTTCTACTACGGTGTGCTGGCCGATGTCACGCCGCCCGTGGCGCTGGCAGCGTTTGCGGCGGCCGGCATCGCCCGCAGCGAGCCGATGCGAACCGGCATCACCGCTTTCAGGCTGTCGATGGGCAAGGCGCTGGTGCCTTTCGCTTTCGTCTACTCGCCGGCACTGCTGTTTGTCGACTTCAGCTGGTCTAGCTTCTGCATCGCGATGGTCTCGACCATGGTCGCGATCCTCGGCTTGGGTGCGGCTTACACCGGCCAGATCAACCGCAAGATCGGTGTCGTCGCCTTCATCGTGCTCAACCTGCTGGCGCTCTCGCTGGTGTTCGCCAACCCGCTGACCTCGGCCGTGGGCGTGACCGGGGTACTGGCGATCCTGGCCTGGCATGCCAGGCCCGAGCGCAGCGGCGCCCGATAATCGCGGGTGGTGGCCAGGCGTTTTCTGGCCCTTGACCCCAGCGCGTGTTGTGAAGCGCGCTAGCGATGCGCGACTAAACCCCAAGCCCCATGAGCAGCCCCGATGAACCGTTGATGCGACTGGCGCTGGACCAGGCGCTCAACGCGCAGCGCGCTGGCGAGGTGCCGGTGGGCGCGGTGATTGTTCGCGACGGTCAACTCGTGGCCGCCGGCTACAACCGACCGATCACCACACACGACCCGACAGCGCATGCCGAGATCGTCGCGCTGCGACAGGCCGCGCAGCTGCTGCAGAACTACCGCTTGCCCGACTGCGAGCTCTACGTCACGCTAGAGCCCTGCGCGATGTGCGCGATGGCACTGATGCACGCCCGCTTCAAGCGGGTGGTGTTCGCCGCTACTGACCCGAAGACCGGCGCCGCCGGGTCGGTGACCAACCTGTTTGCCGATCCTCGGCTCAACCACCAGACTGAGTTGCTGGGCGGCGTGCTGGCCGAGCCGGCGTCGGCGCTGTTGCGCCAGTTCTTTGCCGAGCGTCGCGCCCAACATCGGGCCGAGCGCGATGCGCTGCGCGCCGCCAACCTGGATCGTCCCGCCGGGGCGCCCGGCGATGGCCAAGCTCCCATCCCTGTTGGGGATGCCACCTGAATTTCACGACAATTTCACGACAGACAGCCCGCAACATGAATTCTTTGCATGTCTACAGCGCCTCCGGGGTCGAGCTGCGAACCGCCGCCCTCAAGCTGGCGCGCCAGCGCCTGGGCGCGATGGGTTTCGAGGTCACGCTGGACCCCAGTGTGCGGGCGCGCCACCAGCGCTTTGCCGGCGACGACGACGCCAGACTCGAGACCTTGCACCGCATCGCCGACGCTGCGCCCAGCGTGGCGATGGCTTGCCGCGGCGGCTACGGCCTGAGCCGCTTGCTCGACCGCATCGACTGGCCACGGCTGGCGCGCAGCGTCGAGCAAGGCACCCGCTGGGTCGGTTTCTCCGACCTGACCGCGCTGCAGCTCGGCTTGCTGGCCCACACCGGCGCGACCAGCTGGCACGGGCCGATGGCCTGCGACGACTTCGGCCGCAGCGATGAGGGCGGCGGCGTCGACGACGTGACGCGCGACTGCTTTGCCGAGGCGATGTCGGGTGAGCTCGAGGCGCTGGGGTTTCGCACCGAGCCTGGCTTCGACGGCCTGCAGCTGCGCGGCCAGCTCTGGGGCGGCAACCTGACGATGGTCTTGTCGCTGCTGGGCACGCCGCATTGGCCCAAGCTGCGCGGCGGCATCCTGTTCCTGGAGGACGTCGGCGAGCATCCGTACCGGGTCGAGCGCATGCTGCTGCAACTGCACCAGGCTGGCGTGCTGCAGCGCCAGAAAGCGGTGCTGCTGGGCGCGTTCAGCGACTGGCGCAAGAGCCCGCTGGACCGCGGTTACACGCTCAAGACCGTGGTCGCCCGGCTGCGCAGCGTCTGCGACACGCCTATCCTGACGGGTCTGCCATTCGGCCATGTCCAGACCAAAGTGACGCTGCCTGTGGGCCTGCGGGTCGAACTGGCGGTGCAGGGGCGAGACGTGATGGTGGGCTGGTAGGCGAGGGCCCCAGCCCCAGCCCTAGAATGCGTTCGACGCTTCGCGATCTTCCGATTGGCGAGGCATGCCGTGCTTCATGGCCGTTGGCGCTGGCCCGGCAGCCCTCACGTCTCAGGAACCTGTGCATGCGCGGTATGACCCACTCACTGCGCAAGCTCTGGCGCTGCTGGCTCTGGCCGGTGGTCACGGTCTGCTGGCTGATAGGCTTGGTGTCGCTGGCCGGTTGCAACAACAGCCCTTACCCGGCGGGTGCCGAACGCGAGAACACGATGTTCTACTCGTTCGACGAGCGCTCACCGCGCTACCTGGACCCGACGGCGTCTTATTCCAATCCTGAGTCGGCTTACACGTTTCAGATCTACGAGCCGCCTTACGGCTACCACTACCTGAAGCGACCTTACACGCTGATTCCGAAGTCTGCCGCTGAAGTGGCCAAGCCGCGCTACCTGGACAAGAACGGCCAGCCACTGCCCGACGATGCACCGTCGGGTGCCATCGCCGAGAGCGTCTACGACGTCAAGATCAAGCCCGGCATCCGCTACCAGCCGCACCCGGCTTTCGCGCTCGATGAACTTGGCAAACCGCGCTACCTGGGCCTGACCCGCGCCCAACTCGGTGACAAGCGGTCGCCGCTGGCCTTCGAGCACCAGGGCACGCGCGAACTGGTGGCCGACGATTTCGTCTACGCGCTCAAGCGCCACGCGACGACGCGCATCGAGGCGCCGGTGTTCGCTGTCTTTGCGGACTACCTGATCGGCCTGAAAGACTATGCCGAGACCATCAAGCGAGAAGACGCCAAGCTGCTCGCCGGTTTGCCGCGCGACTTGGGCGACAAGCCCTTTCTCGATTTCCGGAATTGGCCACTGGCCGGTGCTGTCGCGCTCGACAAGACCACTTACCGCGTTCGCCTGAAAGGAAAGTACCCGCAGTGGAGCTACTGGATGGCGATGCCTTTCATGGCGCCGGTGCCCTGGGAGGCAGACGCTTTCTACGCCCAGCCTGGCATGAGCCAGAACGGCTTGTCGCTCAACCAATGGCCGGTGGGCACCGGGCCTTACATGATGGTCGACTTCGTTCGCGACCGCCGCCATGTGATGAAGCGCAACCCGAACTTCCGCGGCGAAGCCTATCCCTGCGAAGGCATGCCTGAGGACCAGGCCGACGGCCTGCTGGCCGACTGCGGCAAGACCATGCCCTTCATCGACACGCTCTACGTCACGATCGAGAAGGAAAAAGTCTCGCGCAAGGAAAAGTTCCGCCAAGGCTATCTCGATGTGCCCGAGATCGAGCGGCCCGAATGGGGGGTCGACTTCCGCAACGACGCCGACGACTCGGACGCGGTGAAAAAGCTGTTCGACGAGCGTGGCTTCAAGTTCCCGCTGATGACCGACATCAGCAACTGGTACATGGGTTTCAACATGCTCGACCCGGTGATCGGCCGTGGCGACACGCCCGATCAGCAGGCGAAGAACCGCAAGCTGCGCCAGGCCATCGCGATCGCGATCGACTGGGAAGAGGGCTACGGCCGGATCTTCAAGTCCAAGGGCGGCGTCGCCGCCCACGGTCCGGTGCCGCCGGGCCTGTTCGGATCGCGCGAAGGTCAGCCGGGCTTTTTCAACCCGGTCACCCACCAACTGGTGGACGGCAAGGTGCTGCGCCGACCGATTGCCGACGCGCAGCGGCTGCTGGCCGAAGCCGGCTACCCTGGCGGACGCGAGGCCGCGACCGGCAAGCCGCTGGTGCTGAACTACGATTTCCAGCGCGCACTGACGCCTGATTTCAAGAGCGAGAACGACTGGATGGTCAAGCAGTTCGCCAAGATCGGCGTGCAACTCGAGATCCGCGCGACCGATTTCAACCAATACCAGGACAAGACATTGCGTGGCAAGCACCAGATCTTCTGGGGCGGATGGCTCGCCGACTACCCCGATGCCGAGAACTTCCTGTTCCTGACCTATGGCCCGATCGGGCGCAGCAAGCACCAGGGCGACAACTACGCCAACTACGACAACCCGGCCTACGACGCGCTGTACCGCCAGTTGCAATCGCTAGACGATGGGCCGGCCAAGCAAGCGCTGATCGACCAGATGGTGACGATGCTGCAGCAGGACTCGCCCTGGTGCTTCGGCTACTTTCCGTACGGTGGCTTGGCCTTTCAGCAATGGGTCACGAATGGCAAGCCCAGCATCCTGATCCGCGACATGGCCAAGTACTACCGGATCGACCCGACGCGGCGCGCAGCCAAGCAGGCGGAGTGGAATTCACCGGTGATGTGGCCGCTGTTGCTGATGGTGTTGGCGCTGGCCGGCTTGGTCTGGGTGGGTTGGCGCAGCCTGCGTGCTCGCGAGACTGCCACGGCCAAGCGCGGTCCAGCCTCCGGCCCTGTCTGAACCTGAAAGCCCCACGATGTTGAGCTTCATCTTGCGTCGCACCGGCTACGGCCTGTTGATCCTGGTCGGGGTCAACCTGCTGACCTTCTTCCTGTTTTTCACGGTCAATACGCCAGACGACATGGCGCGGCTCAATATCGGCGGCAAGCGCGTGACCCAGGAGCAGATCGAGAAGTGGAAGTCCGAGCGTGGTTACGACCGGCCGCTGTACTGGAACGAGGCCGCCAGCGGGGTCGAAAAGATCAAGCGCACAGTGCTCTGGGAGCGCTCGGTGTCGCTGCTGGTGCTCGACTTCGGTCGCAGCGATTCGGCCCGATCGACCGACATCGGACACGAGGTGTCATCCCGCATGGGCGTGAGCTTGCAGCTCGCGCTGCCGCTGTTTGTGCTGCAGTTGTTCGTCAGCATCAGCTTCTCTTTGGCGCTGGTGTTCTTTCGCCACTCGGCCATCGACTTCTGGGGCGTCGTGCTGTGCGTGCTGATGCTGTCGATATCGGCGCTGTTCTACATCATCGTCGGCCAGTACCTGTTCTCGCGCGTGTTGCGTCTGGTGCCGATCTCGGGTTTCGCGTCGGGGCTCGACGCGATCCGCTTCCTGGCGCTGCCGGTGATGCTGTCGCTGCTGGCGCGGCTAGGCGGTGAGGCGCGGCTGTATCGGGCGATGTTCCTGGAGGAGGTTGGCCGCGACTATGTGCGCACCGCAAGGGCCAAAGGCTTGTCCGAGACCGTCGTGCTGTTCCGCCATGTGCTGCGCAATGCGCTGATCCCGATCATCACCAGCGCCGGCGCTTACCTGCCATACGTCTTCATGGGCAGCCTGGTGTTCGAGAGTTTCTTCGGCATCCCGGGGCTGGGTGCTTTCGTGATCGAAGCGATCTCGGGCCAGGATTTTGCGATCGTTCGCAGCATGGTGTTTCTGGGCGCTGCGCTCTACATTGCCAGCAACGTGCTGATCGACATCGCCTACACCTGGGTCGACCCGCGCGTGCGGCTGTCCTGACCCTGGACACTCGAAGAAGACCACCATGGGTTTCAAGTTCGTCATCCTCTGGACCGATGTGGCGTTGTGGGCGCTGTTCGCCAGCTTGATCGGCTATGCCTGGCGGGTGACGCGCCACGACACGCTGCGCGCGACCTGGCGCAGGGTGTTGCGCGACGCGCCGGCGCTGTGCTCGTCGATGCTGCTGCTGCTGTTTGTCGGCGTCACCGCGCTCGACAGTGTCCACTTCCGCCGTGGCTTGGCAGTGTCGGCGGGGCAGCCCGCCGGACAGCAGTTCTTCGACACCCGCACCGAGTCGCTGCTCGATCTGGCACTGGCACGCCAGATCGCGATGCGCGAGACCACTTATTCAGCCCCGCTGGGCTACCGTGCGATCACCAAGCAGACCGTCAACCGCGACGGCCAGTCCGTGCGTGAACTGCCGCGCCTGCTGCACGGCGGCGCGCACTTGGTCCATCCTGAAACCGAATGGGCTGCCGACCTCTGGCAGCGCTCGGCGTGGGGAGCGGCCGGTGGGTTGGTCGCCGCGCTGTTGGCCAGCCTGGGCGCGGCGACGTTGCTGGCGCGATCGCACGGCGGGTTGTTTGCAGCCTGGCGCGACATCGCTGCCGACCGCACCCACTACCCTTTGCGGGCGCTGTTGTTGACGCTGACTGTCGCCTGCCTGTGTGCTGGCCCGGTGATCGCGCTGATGGGCAGCTACCACGTCTTCGGCACCGACCGCACCGGCAACGATGTGCTGGTGCAGGCGCTCAAGAGCATCCGCACCGCTTTCGTGATCGGCATGCTCAGCACGTTGGCAGCGCTGCCGTTCGCGGTGGTGCTCGGCATTCTGGCGGGCTGGTTCCGCGGCTGGGTCGACGAGGTGGTGCAGTACCTCTACACCACGCTGACCTCGGTGCCCAACGTGCTGCTGATCGCTGCCTGCGTGCTGATGGTGCAGGTGGCGCTGGACAAGCACCCCGATTGGTTCGAGACCGGGGCTGAGCGCTCCGACATCAAGGTCTTCCTGCTGTGCTTCATCCTCGGCGTCACCGGTTGGTCCACGCTGTGCAGGCTGGTGCGAGCCGAGACGCTCAAGCTGCGTGAGTTGGAGTTTGTGCAAGCCGCCACCGCGTTCGGTGTCGCACCGCTGCGCATCATGGCGCGTCACATCCTGCCCAACGTGATGCACCTGGTGTTGATCACCACGGTGCTGAGCTTTTCCGACCTGATCTTGTACGAAGCGGTGCTGACCTATGTGGGTGTCGGTGTCGACCCCAGCACCAGCAGTTTCGGCGGCATGATCAACCTGGCGCGCAGCGAGATGAGCCGCGACCCGGTCGTGTGGTGGAGTTTCGCGTCGGCCTTCGGCTTCATGGTCACGCTGGTGCTGGCCGCCAATTTGTTTGCCGATGGCGTTCGCGATGCCTTCGACCCGCGTTCGCGCGCCCAGCGGCCCCGCCTGTCACGGCGTGTCGCGGCTTGAGGATAGAACCCGGACCATGCGCATGTTGACGACCACCCAGCTTGAAGTCGAGCTCGATGCCGAGGCTGGCATCGTCAAGGCCATCGCCGGTCTGAGCCTGACGATCCGCCAAGGCCAGACCTTCGCGCTGGTGGGCGAATCGGGCTGCGGCAAGAGCATGACCGCGTTGGCGCTGATGCGATTGCTGCCCGAGAACGGCGCGGTTGTCGGCGGCGATATCACGCTCGACGACACCGACTTGCTCGGCCTGCCCGAATCAAGCATGCGGTCGGTGCGCGGCGGGCGCATCGGCATGATCTTCCAGGAGCCCGGCACCAGCCTGAACCCGGTGCTCACGGTCGGCCGGCAGATGGTCGAGGCGATCGAGACCCACACCGCGCTGCGCGGTGACGCTGCGCGCGCCAAGGCGATCGACTGGCTCAAGCGAGTCGGCATCCCCGAGCCCGAACGGCGGATCGACGACTACCCGTTCCGCATGAGCGGCGGCCAGAAACAGCGCGTGATGATCGCGATGACGCTGGCCTGCGAGCCCGACTACCTGGTCGCCGACGAGCCGACCACCGCGCTCGACGTGACGATTCAAGCGCAGATCCTCGACCTGCTGGCCGACCTGCAGCGCGAGCACGGCATGGGCCTGTTACTGATCACCCACGACCTGGCGGTGGTGGCCGGCATGGCCGACCAGGTGGCGCTGATGTACGCCGGACAGATCATCGAAGTCGCGCCGGCGGCGCAGTTCTTTGCCGAGCCGCAGCACCCTTATGCCCGTGCGCTGATGCAAGCGCTGCCCGGCGCAGGTCGGCGCGACCAGGCCTTGGCCGCGATCCCCGGCACGGTGCCGCCGCTGACGCAAGACTTCACAGGCTGCCGCTTCGCGCCGCGCTGTGTCCACGCGCAGTCGGCCTGCCACGTCACGGCGCCAGCGCTGACCGGCGAGCCAGGCCGCCAGGTGCGTTGCCTGCTGCTCGCGACTGGCGGCCCTGGCTTGGGTCTGGTGGCAGTCTCAGCGCCGGCCGCAACGGTCACGGCAGTTGCCGCCAAGGCCGGCGCGACACCGCTGCTGCAGGTCAAAGACCTTTGCGTGAGCTTCTCCTTGCCCAAGCGCGTTTTTGCGCGCCAGGCGCCGCGCTTCGATGCGGTCAGCCAGCTGTCTTTCAACATTGCCGCCGGCCAGACATTGGCGCTGGTGGGCGAGTCGGGCTGCGGCAAGACGACCGCCGGCAAGGCCATCGTGCAACTGCTGCGCGGCCAGGCCGAGATCCGCGGATCGGCGCTGCTGGACGGCCGCAACCTGTTCGACCTGCAAGGCCCTGCGCTGCGTGAAGCACGGCGCTCGGTGCAAATCATCTTCCAGGACCCGTTTGCGTCGCTCAATCCGCGCATGCGGGTGGCCGAGATCCTCGACGAAGGCCTGGCCGCGCTGCAGCCGCAGACCTCGGTCGACGAGCGCCGCGTGCGCATCCTGCGCATCGTCGATCAAGTGGGTCTGCGCGCCGATGCGCTGCAGCGCTACCCGCATGAGTTCTCAGGCGGCCAGCGCCAGCGCATTGCGATCGCGCGGGCGCTGGCGGTGCAGCCACGGTTGATCGTCTGCGATGAGCCGACTTCGGCGCTGGATGTGTCGGTGCAGGCCCAGATCCTGAACCTGCTGCGCGAGTTGCAGCGCGAGCTCGGTGTCAGCTACCTGTTCATCACCCACAACATCGCGGTGGTCGAGTACATCGCCGACCGGGTCGCAGTGATGCGCGAGGGCCGCATCGTCGAGCAAGGCGATTGCGCCGACGTGCTGATGCGGCCAACCGAGGACTACACCCGCGCGCTGCTGGCGGCGGTGCCGAGGATGTGACGGATCTGACCGGTCGCTGACCCCGGTGATCCGGTCACAGCATCACCCCGGTAGCGCGAGCGATGCTGTGGATGGATTGTTCTGGAATGTTGGGTGCGGCGATCACCACGTCGATTCGCTGGTCGCCCAGCGCCAGTTGTAGGCAAGCGCCAATGCGGGCACCCACCAGCGCTGGCTGGGCTATGACCTGGTTCGACTCCACCAGCAGATCGATGTCGCCGCCACGGGCGTCGTCATCCGTGCGCGAGCCAAACAAACGCACGGTGGCATCGGGCCCAACCACCGACCGGACGGTGTCTCGAATAGTGCTGCGTGTAGACAAGCTCAAGCGCATGGCTGGAGTATAGGCAGGCGGTACTTTGGCGCTGGCGGCCATCCTGGCCACTGCTCGTTCAATCTCCGGGCAGCTTGGCCTTCCAGCCGGTAAGCCGCCACCGCGGCGTTGGACGAAGCGCGGCGCGATGGCGGTCGCATTCCCAAAGCGCCGAGGTCAGGCGTGCCTGCTGCACCGCGTCGATCATGTCCGGGCCAGCTCCACGGCCTGGCGGCGGGCTTCGGTGAGGCTCTTTGCGCGTTAAATGATGACGCCATCAACCCTCGAGCCCCAAGGCCAGTCTCAGCATGGGAGGGAACGGGGCCCGGCTGCGGGTGGCCCGGTCGAGCGCGCGGAACCATCCCAGGTAGCTTTCCAGATACGACGTGGCCACCCCTCTGAAGCGATGCATCCAGCCCTTGAGCCGGCCGTGATACGCGTTGGCGTTCTGGATGTGCCAGGGCCCGCGCACG
>CAMCTC010000128.1 GCA_945878355.1 Bordetella parapertussis
GACCGGGTTCGCAAGCTGCCGGTCTACGTCGTCGGTGAGCTGTTGATCGCGGTCGCGCTGGCCAGCGTGCCTTTGGCCTGGCATCTGGGATGGCTGAACATGGCCTGGCTCTACGGCGTGGCTTTTCTGACCGGCACGGTCTCGACCACCGCCGGCAGCGCGGCGCAAATCGTGCTGACCCAGGTGGTGCCGCGCGAGCGCCTGGTCCAGGCCCATGCCAAGAACGCCTTGGCGAGCTCGGGCGCCGAAGTGGCCGGTCCCGGTGCCGCGGGCGCGTTGATCCGGCTCACCGGCGCGCCGCTGGCCTTGCTGCTCGATGCGGCGGTGCTGGTGGTCTCGGCGCTGATCCTGCGCGGCCTGCCTGTCGTCGAGCAGCGCGTGCCGCGACCCGATGCGCATTTCTGGCGCGACCTGCGCGCCGGCCTGCGCTTTGTTCGCGACCAGCCCTTGCTGGTGACGCTGGCGCTGATGGTCGGCGGTTGGCAGCTGTGCAGCAACGCGGTGCAGGGCGTGCAAATCCTGCACGCGGCGCGCGGTCTGGGCTTGAGCGAGCAGGCGATCGGCCTGTGCTACGCCGGCTTGGGCCTGGGCACCTTGGCGGCCAGCGTGCTGGGTCACCGGCTGAGCCATCGCCATGGCCCGGGCCCGACCATCGTGTTCGGTTTTGCGGCCTGCGGTCTGGGCTGGCTGCTGCCGGCGCTGGCGCCGTCCGGACCCAGTGGCGTGATCGCATTCGCTGCGATGCTGATGCTGAGCGGCGTTGGCGGCGTGCTGGTGTTCATCAACTTCCTGGCGCTGCGTCAGGCGGTGACCCCCGAGCCGCTGCTGGGCCGGATGACGAGCACGATGCGCTGGCTGATTCTGTTGCCTGCCGGGCCCGGCGCCTTGCTCGGCGGCTGGATCGGCGAGCACGCCGGCTTGCCGGCGGCGCTCGGTGCGTCGGGCTGCGCGGCGCTGCTGCTGGCCGCGCTGTCCTGGCGCAGCAGTTTGGTCCGCGGTTTGCGTCGCCTGCCGGCGCCCGACCCCGATGACCTGGCCTGGGGTGCCGAGGCCAGCGTGGGCGCGATGCCCGGGTCCGAGGGCGAGCCTGTCAGCCCAGCGCCGGCGCGAAGCGGTCCACCGCGTCGGTGATCAGGCCGTCCACGCTGTGGATGATCCGGTCGTCGGCCTCACCACCCCGCCTCCTGTGCAAAACGCCCTAGCGCGGCGACGCTGTCGAGGCCCAGCTTTTCCATCGCCCGCTGTCTGTGCAGCTTGACGGTGCGTAGCGCGATTCCCAAGATCGCCATGGTCTCAGGGTTGGTCTTGCCCTGGACCACTTGCTGTATCACTTTGAGCTCGGCATCCGTCAGCGCCGCGACCAGCGCCGCGACGGCAAGCTGGCGTTGCTCGCCTGTGCGCTGCGCTGTGCTCGCGCTCAGCGCCTTGGCGATAGCCACCAGCAATTCGGTGGCATCGAAAGGCTTGACCAGGAAGTCCACTGCGCCTGCGTGGAATGCGCCCACCACGTCCTGCGGCAGGCTCTGCCCGCTCATCAGCACCATCGCGGGCGCATCGTGCCCCTGCAGTTGCCGCTGCAGCGCCAGGCCGTCGATCTCCGGCATCCGCAGGTCGCACAGCAGGCAGCTTGGCCCCGGGAATGACGGCAGCGGTGAGTCCCGCGCATCGAGGTAGAGGCGCGCCGACGCAAAGGTTTCGACGACATAACCCTCGAACCTCAGCCGCGCTGCCAGCGCCGAACGCACCTCGGCGTCATCGTCGACCAAGGCCACGCAGCCGCGCGCGTACCGCGCGGCGAGGTGCTCGTCGTCCACCGTCACGATGCGCCGTGGCGCAATCGGACGGGACGGGCGGGACGGCTGGCGCGGCTCGGGCGAATCGCTTGCGGGTGGTTTCATCGGCTCAGGTCTCGGAAGGGTTGGCGGGAAATGCCTGCGGCAGGTCCATCACCGCGATCGCACCGCCGCCTGGCGCGTTGGCCAGCGTCAAGGTACCGTGGTGCTGGCGGACGATCGTCGTCGCGATCTCCAGACCCAGACCCAGACCGCTGGGCTTGGTGGTGAAAAGCGCCTCGCTGGCGCTTGTCAGCGCATCGTCGGAGAGCCCGTGGCCATGGTCGCGCACCGACCATGAAGCACGCCCACCGTCGGTCTGCAGCGCGATCTCGATCCGCCGCTCGGGCGACGCCGCGCAGGCCTCGATCGCATTGGTCAGCAAGATGACCAATACCTGTGAGAGCTCGATCGGGTCGCCCGTCACCATCACCGGCTTGGCCGGCATCCGGCGATTCAGCGCGATTTTGTGGGCCTGCATCAGCGGTGTCATCAGGTCGATCACGTCAGCGCTGATCCAGACCAAGTCCACCATCACCGAGACCGGATCCATAGGCTGCAGTCGTTGCCGGATGCGCTGGACGATCGCCGTGCCCCGTCTGGCGCTGCGCAAGATGCTCTGCACCAACTCGGCCTGCTGCTCTGCGCTGGACCCGCCTCGTTTGAGGCTGCTCTCGGCCAGCTGGGCGTTCGACAGGATCGCCATCAGCGGCTGCGTCAGCTCATGGGCGAGCGCGCCGGCCAAGGCGCCCAGGCTGCGCATGCGGTCCAGCCGGGTCAATCGGGCTGAGAACTCAAGCAGTACCGTCTCTCGTTCGGCGTGCTTGATGTTGCGAGCCTCCCGGTTGGCCTTGCGCTCCAACAAGATACCCAGGAAGGCGAAATTGCTGATGACCGCCAGAAAGACCATCGTCACCCCGGTGATGGGCGTCGTTTGCGCGGGGTAGGCGGCCATCGGTACGTCCCGGTTCGTCACAAAAATCACCAGCTGGATGGCCATTGACGCGGCGGGAAGCAGGTAACCGACCATCAACCAGCGAGCCGCAACACTGTGCTGCTCGCGGGCGATCTGGGCGCAATCACGCATCAACACAGCAGCCATGGCCAGTTGGATCGGATAAGCGATCAGCGGCCACGCGATGACACCGGTTGCGCGCGCCCATTCGATCGCCAGAAAGCAAGCCGATGCCAGCCCGATCAGCGTGAACCAAGAGATCGGCGGCCGGTTGAGCACGGCGCGCAGCGACTGCCACCTGAGCAGCAAACCCAAGTCGATGAGTGCAAAGGCCAGAGGAATCGTCATCGGGTCGGGCGCGATGGTCCGCAGCCCGATCAGGCCGACGCCCAATCCAAACACCACTCCGCCAGCACACCAGAAGCGCACTTTAAGCTGCGGGCGCTGCTTGGGCCCTACGATAACCCACAAAGCGATGGGCAGGCTGATCAGCATCATGCTGGTCAGCAGGTAGAGGGTTGGGATGTCCATGATGGCAGCTGATTTAGAGTCGCTTATCGTTAATCCTGAGTAAAAATATAAAAGCTTCAACTCGATAAAATCAGCGATAAATGTCGAAAAACTGATCTATTTTGCCCAAGCTTTCATTTTGGTGAACATGTCTGTGGTTGCCAATTGCCCCAAAGGGCAAACCGAAAGGCCTTCAAGCCCAGCGGGCATTCGCTGCCATTCGCTGCCATTCGCTGCCATTTGCCCCAAAGGGCTGCTCATCGCGCCGAGCAGCCATTCGTGGCTCGCCAATTGCCAACCGCCAGTCGCCAATCACGGCGGCGTCGCGGTACATGCCTGGGCCTGCCGCCCCAAAGGGGGAACTGTTGCGCGGGATCTTGTCCCTGAGTCGATGACCCCAAATACCCGCTGAAAACGCCGCAACCGCCGATGGCGTTCGAATATCGAAACCCTCGCCGCCTGGAGCCGAAAACTCTCGCCCCTGACGGCCCTCAATGGCGTGATGCCGGCTGATCGAGCCCGGGTTAGGCCTGCGTGGGCGTCATGTCGCCCACGCCGCGACCCGCTTCGGAAGCGCTGTTCGCGATCCGTGAGTTCGCTGGGGAGGGGGTTGGCGACGTGCTGGCAGCGAACGGCTTGGCGTGCAGTCGTGCGCAGCGTGGGCGCGATGCCCGGGTCCGAGGGCGAGCCTGTCAGCCCAGCGCCGGCGCGAAGCGGTCCACCGCGTCGGTGATCAGGCCGTCCACGCCCAGCGCCAGCAGGCGCTGCGCATCTTCAGCCTCGTTGACGGTGTAGACCATCGCCCGCCAGCCGGCGCGGTGCAGCTGGTCGACCAGCGCCGCGTCCATCAGGCTGTGCTGGGTGACGACCGCGACGCAGCCCAGCGAGCTGGCCATCTCGAACCAGCCCGGCCACAGCTTGTCGAGCAACAAGGCCCGCGGCAGCGCGGGTGCGGCCGCACGCGCGCCCGACAGCGACTCGGGGCGGAACGAGCTCAGCAGCGGCGGCACTGCCTGGCCTGCCCACAGCCGCGCCGCGTGCTCGGCCACCACCCGGCCGGTGTGTTCTTCCAGGCCTGGCGTGGGCTTGATCTCGATGTTGAGCGCCAGCCCGTTGCGCAGCACAAAGGCTGCGACGGCCTGTAGCGTGGGCAGCGGCTCGCCAGCATGGCCGCGGCTGTGCCAGCTGCCGGCATCGAGCTGTGACAGTTCGCGCCAGTCCAGGTCGCCGGCGGTGCCGCTGCCGCTGGTGGTGCGCTCCAGCGTCGAGTCGTGCAGCAGGAAGGGCAGGCCATCGGACGAGAGCTTGACGTCGCACTCGAAAGCCCGAAAGCCTTGCGCCGCACCCAGGCGAAACGCTGCCAGCGTGTTCTCGGGCGCGAGCTTGCCAGCGCCGCGGTGCGCCACCCAGCGCGGGTAGGGCCAAGCGGTCATCGTCATGCGTCCACCCGTTGGCCGGTGTCGTTGTCGAACCAGTGCAGCTGCGCAGGCGCGGCGCTCAGCTTCACCGTCTGCCCGAGTTGCGGCGGCACCAGCGTGGCGTCGATGCGAACAGTGAACAGCGCCCCGCCCAGCCGGCCGTGGACCAGCCGCTCGGCGCCCAGCATCTCGACCGTCTCCACCGCCAGCGGCCACAACCCGTCGGCGCCGATCTGGCAGTGCTCTGGCCGCAGCCCCAGCACCAGCGCACCGTCGCGGGGTGCTGCTGCCGGCAGCGCCAAGGTCTGGCCGCCGACCGTGAAACTGGCGCCCGAGGCCTGGCCGCTGAGCAGGTTCATCGGCGGTGAGCCGATGAAGCTGGCGACAAAGCTGCTGGCCGGCTTGCCGTAGACCTGCTCGGGCGTGCCCATCTGCTCGACCCGGCCAGCGTTCATCACGATCATGCGCTGGGCCAGCGTCATCGCCTCGACCTGGTCGTGGGTGACGAACAGCGAGGTCACGCCCAGCTCGCGGTGCAGCTTCTGGATCTCGAGCCGGGTCTGCGCCCGCAGCTTGGCGTCCAGGTTGGACAGCGGTTCGTCAAACAGAAAGGCCTGCGGCTGACGGACGATCGCCCGGCCCATCGCGACGCGCTGGCGCTGGCCGCCCGAGAGTTGGCGTGGCGTGCGCTGCAAGAAAGGCCCGATCTCCAGGATCTTGGCGGCCTTCTGCACCCGGGCCTCGATTTCGGCCTTGGGCACTTTGGCGATCTTCAGGCCATAGGCCATGTTGTCGAAGACGCTCATGTGCGGGTAGAGCGCGTAGTTCTGGAACACCATCGCGATGTCGCGGTCGGCGGGCTCGACATCGTTGACCACCCGGCCGCCGATGCTGATCTGGCCTTCGTTGATCTCTTCCAGCCCCGCGACCATGCGCAGCAGCGTGCTCTTGCCGCAGCCGCTGGGCCCGACGATGACGATGAACTCGCCGTCGGCGATGTCGGCTGACACGCCGTGGATGACTTGCACCGCTTGTCGGCCGCGGCCATAGCGCTTGACGACCTGGTGTATGGCGATGGCGCCCATGTTGTCCTTTTGGTGGTGAGGTGCCGAGACCTTCGGTGTCGGCGGCCTACTTTTCTGTGTCGACCAGGCCTTTGACGAACCAGCGCTGCATGCTGATGACCACCAGCGCCGGCGGTAGCATCGCCAGCAGCGCGGTGGCCATCACCAGGTTCCACTCGTTGGCCGCGTCGCCGCCCGAGATCATGCGCTGGATGCCCAGCACGATCGGGTACATCTTCTCGTCGGTCGTCACCAACAGCGGCCAGAGGTACTGGTTCCAGCCGTAGATGAACTGGATCACGAACAGCGCCGCGATCGAGGTGGTGGACAAGGGCAGCAGGATGTCCTTGAAAAAGCGCATCGGCCCGGCGCCGTCGATGCGCGCGGCCTCGACCAGTTCGTCCGGTACCGTCAGAAAGAACTGGCGGAACAGGAAGGTGGCGGTGGCCGAGGCGATCAGCGGGATCGTCAGCCCGGCATAGCTGTTGAGCATCCCCAAGTCGCTGACCACCTTGTAGGTCGGCGAGATGCGCACCTCGACCGGCAGCATCAGCGTGACGAAGATAGCCCAGAAGAACAGTTGCTTGAACGGGAAGCGAAAGTACACCAGCGCAAACGCCGACAGCAGCGAGATGCTGATCTTGGCCAGCGCGATGATCAGCGCGCTGATCAGACTGACCAGCAGCATCTGGCTCACCGGCGCCTTGCTACCCGGCCCGCTGCCGTGTCCGCCCAGCGCTTTGAAGATGCTCTCCCAGAAGTGGCCGCCCGGCAGCAAAGGCATGGGCGCTTGCACGATGGCCTCGGCCGTGTGGCTGGCCGCGACAAAGGTCAGGTAGACCGGGAAGGCCACCACCGCCACCCCCAGCAGCAGCACGGCGTGCGACAACAGGTTCAGCCAGGGGCGGCGCTCAACCACGGACGGCCCTCATTGCGGTCTTGCGCATCAGTAATTCACCCGGCGTTCGACGTATTTGAACTGCACCACCGTCAAGCCCACCACCAGCACCATCAGCACCACCGACTGTGCCGCCGACGCGCCCAGGTCGAGGTTCTTGAAGTCGGTGTAGAGCTTGTAGATCAGGATCTCGGTGTCCTTGCCCGGCCCACCGTGTGTCGAAGAATCGACGATCGCGAAGGTGTCGAGAAACACATAGACCACGTTGATCACCAGCAGGAAGAAGCTGGTGGGCGACAGCAGCGGAAAGATGATGGTCCAGAAACGACGCCAGGGCCGTGCGCCGTCTATCGCCGCCGCCTCGATCAGCGATTTGGGGATCGACTGCAGCCCGGCCAGGAAGAACAGGAAGTTGTAGGACAACTGCTTCCACACCGCCGCCATCACGATCAGCGCCATCGCGTGGTCGCCGTTGAGCAGGTGGTTCCATTCGAATCCGCCAGCGCGCAAGTACCAGGCCACCACGCCGATGCTCGGCGCGAACATGAACAACCACAGCACGCCAGCCACCGCCGGCGCCACCGCGTAAGGCCAGATCAGCATCGTCTTGTAGACCGCAGCACCGCGCATCACCCGGTCGGCCATCACCGCCAGCAGCAGGCTGATCACCAGTCCCGATACCGCCACCAGCACCGAGAACACCGCGGTGGTGCGAAAGCTCTGGTAGTAGGTCGGGTCGGAGAACAGGCGCTGGAAGTTCTCCAGCCCCACCCACTCGACGCTGGTGCCGAAGGCGTCTTGCTGCTGCAACGACTGCAGCAGCGCCTGGCCTGCGGGCCAGAAGAAGAACACCGAGATCACCACCAACTGCGGCCCCAGCAAGGCCCAGGGCAACCAGGCCGATTTGAAGAGGACGCGTTTCTCAGCCGCCAAGTCGCTCAGCCCTTGTTTGCTTTCTCGAACCGCTCAAGCAGCTCGTTGCCGCGCGACACGGCCGAATCCAACGCCTCTTTG
Source organism: Bordetella parapertussis (assembly GCA_945878355.1). Classification (GTDB taxonomy): domain Bacteria; phylum Pseudomonadota; class Gammaproteobacteria; order Burkholderiales; family Burkholderiaceae_C; genus Pseudaquabacterium. Next base: position 7,692 of record CAMCTC010000128.1, read on the forward strand.
GGCGCCTTCTTGCCCGACCAGACCTGTTCCAGTTCCTCGTCGATCACCGTGCGGATCTGCACCATGTTGCCCAGGCGGATGCCGCGCGACTTGTCGGTGGTCTTGCGGATCATCTGGGTCACGGCCACGTCGGTGCCCGGGTTCTTCTTGTAGAAACCGCTCTTGTCCGTGGTCTCGAAAGCTGCCTTGGTGATCGGCAGGTAGCCGGTGCGCTGGTGGCTCTTGGCCTGCACGTCGGCGCTAGACAGGAAGTTGAAGAACGCTGCCGTGCCCTTGTAGTCGACTGGCTTCTTGCCCGACATCACCCACAGGCTGGCGCCGCCGATCACGGTGTTCTGCGGCGCGCCCGGCACGTCCTGGTAATAGGGCAGGGCGGCCATGCCGTAGGCGAACTTGGCGTTCTTGGAAACGCTGCCGTACAGTGCCGACGAGCCGGTGTACATCGCGCATTCACCCGACGGGAAAGTGGCATCGGCCGTGTTGTTGCGTCCCTTGTAGACGAACAGGCCCTGCTTGCTCATGTTGGCCAGGTTCTCGATGTGGCGCAGGTGCAGCGGGGTGTTGAAGGCCAGTCGGGTGTCGAGCCCGCCGAAGCCGTTGTTCTTGGTCGCGAACAAGGTGTTGTGCCAGGCCGAGAAGCTCTCGAGCTGGGTCCAACTCTGCCAGCTGGTGGTGTACGGGCATTTGTGGCCAGTGGCCTTGAGCTTGGCTGCGGCCAGCGCTACCTCGGGCCAGGTGGTCGGCGCCTTCTCGGGGTCGAGACCGGCAGCCTTGAAGGCGTCCTTGTTCCAATAAAAGATCGTCGTCGAGCTGTTGAACGGCAGGCTCAGCATCTGGCCGTTGGGCGCTGTGTAGTAGCCCGACACGGCGGGCACATAGGCGCCCGGGTCGAACTTGTAGCCGGCGTCCTTCATCATCTGGGCCACCGGCACGATCGCGCTCTTGCTGGCCATCATCGTCGCGGTGCCGACCTCGAAGACCTGCAGGATGTTGGGTGCATTGCCGGCGCGGAACGCGGCGATCGCTGCGGTCATGCTCTGGTCGTAGCTGCCCTTGAAGCTGGGCACCACCTTGTAGTCCTTCTGGCTGGCGTTGAACTCGTTGGCCAGGTCGTTGACCCAGTCGCCCAGCGCGCCGCCCATCGAGTGCCACCACTGAATTTCGGTCTGGGCCTGGGCTGGCAGGCTGGCCAGCGCGGTGGCGGCGGCCAGGGCCGCCAAGTGCAGTTTGAGTTTCATTTCATCTCCGTGAATACCCTGAGAGGGGGCCGCCAGTGTGCAGGCGGTTTGTGACAGTGCCGTATCAGACACACCTGGGCTTCAATCCGCAACCGGATTAACCCGCCGGCCGGTGCGGTTCGCGCCGCCCCGGGCGCAGTCCCTATGTTGCACTGCGATACGATACCAATCCAGTTGCCTATGCAGGTTGGTTTGACCTCGATCCAGGAAGTCGCCGCTTGCCGTCCCATGAACGCACCGCTTGCCATCTCCCACCTGACCGCAGGCCAGCCTGACATCGCAGCCGCGGGCGACGCGCCTCGGCTGCGCGAAATTCCGTACAACTACACCTCGTTCTCCGACCGCGAGATCGTGTTGCGGCTGTTGGGCCAGCGCGGCTGGGAGCTGCTCGACCTGCTGCGCGACGAGCGCCGAACCGGCCGCTCGGCCCGCATGCTCTACGAGGTGTTGGGCGACATCTGGGTGGTGCAGCGCAACCCCTACCTCGAAGACGACCTGCTGGACAACCCCAAGCGCCGCGAGTTGCTGATCGCTGCGCTCGAGCACCGCCTCGGCGAGGTGGCCCAGCGCCGCACGCCCGATGCCGATGCCTTGCGCGACAGCCATGTCGGCGAACTTTTGCAGCTCGCCAGCGACGCTGTCCAGCGTTTTGCCAGCCACTTTGCCGTGTTGGCCGCGCTGCGCCAGCGCAGCCGCAAGGCGCTGGGCCGCGCCACTGCGCGCGACAACATCAAGTTCGACGGCTTGTCGCGGGTCTCTCATGTCACCGATGCCACCGACTGGCGGGTCGAGTTTCCGTTTGTCGTGCTCACCCCCGACACCGAGGCCGAGATGGCCGCGCTGGTAGCCGGCTGCGTCGAGCTTGGCCTGACCATCATCCCGCGCGGCGGCGGCACCGGCTACACCGGTGGCGCGGTGCCGCTGACCTGGAAGAGCGCGGTGATCAACACCGAAAAGCTCGAGCAGATGACCGAGGTCGAGCTGATCGACCTGCCCGGCGTGGCGCACAAAGTGGCCACTGTCTGGACCGGCGCCGGCGTGGTGACGCAGCGCGTGGCCGACGCCGCCGAGCGCGCCGGCTATGTGTTTGCGGTCGACCCCACGTCGGCCGAGGCCAGCTGCGTCGGCGGCAATGTGGCGATGAACGCCGGCGGCAAAAAGGCTGTGCTGTGGGGCACCGCGCTGGACAACCTGGCGAGCTGGCGCATGGTCACGCCCCAGGCCAAGTGGCTGGAGGTGGTGCGGCTGAACCACAACCTGGGCAAGATCCACGACACCCCGGTCGCGAGCTTCGAGCTGCGCTGGTTTGATGCCACGGGCAAGGTGCTCGAGAAGACCGAGCGGCTGGACATCCCAGGCTCGACTTTCAGAAAAGAGGGCCTGGGCAAGGACGTCACTGACAAGTTCCTCGCCGGCCTGCCCGGTATTCAGAAAGAGGGCTGCGACGGCCTGATCACCAGCGCGCGCTGGATCGTCCACAAGATGCCGGCGCATGTGCGCACCGTCTGCCTGGAGTTCTTCGGCAACCCGATCGAGGCGGTGCCGTCCATCGTCGAGATCAAGAACTTCATGTTCGAGGATGCCAAGAAAGGCGGCGCGATCCTGGCCGGCCTGGAGCACCTGGACGACCGCTACCTCAAAGCCGTGGGCTACACCACCAAGAGCAAGCGCGGGTCTTTCGGCGGCGCGCTGCCCAAGATGGTGTTGTTCGGCGACATCGTCGGCGACGACGAGGACGCCGTGGCGCGCGCCACCAGTGAGGTGGTGCGCATCGCCAACAGCCGATCGGGCGAGGGCTTCGTGGCCGTCAGCGCCGACGCCCGCAAGAAGTTCTGGCTCGACCGCAAGCGCACCGCGGCGATTGCCCGCCACACCAACGCGTTCAAGGTCAACGAGGACGTGGTGATCCCGCTCGAGCGCATGGGCGAGTACACGCTGGGCATCGAGCGCATCAACATCGAGCTCAGCCTGCGCAACAAGCTGGCATTGACCGAGCGGCTGCAGGTGTTTCTGACCCAGGGCCAGTTGCCGCTGGGCAAGGCCGACGACGCCGGCAACATCCCCAGCGCCGAGTTGCTGGAAGACCGCGTGCAGCAAGCCCTGGCCGAGCTGGGCCAGGTGCGTGCGCAGTGGCAGTTGTGGCTGAACCAGCTCGACCTGCCCCAGTCGCCCGACGGCGGCGAGCCTGGCCGAAGCTTTTTCGACCAGCTGCAAGACCATTCGCTGCGCGCGAGCTGGAAGCTGCAGCTGCTCAAGCCTTTGCAAGCGATGTTTGCCGGCGCGGCTTTCGCGCCGATGCTCGACGAGTTCAAGCGCATCCACCAGCAGGTGCTGCGCGGCCGGGTCTGGGTGGCGCTGCACATGCATGCCGGCGACGGCAACGTGCACACCAACATCCCCGTCAACTCAGACAACTACGAGATGCTGCAGACCGCGCACGAGGCGGTGGCCCGCATCATGGTGCTGGCGCGCAGCCTGGGTGGTGTGATCTCGGGTGAGCACGGCATCGGCATCACCAAGCTCGAATTCATGCGCGATGCCGAGTTGGCCGACTTCGCCGACTACAAGGCCCGCATCGACCCCGAGGGCCGCTTCAACAAGGGCAAGCTGCTGCGCGGCGATGCGCTGAGCAAGCTCGGCGCCGATGTCCGCGCGGCCGACCTGAGCCACGCTTACACGCCCAGCTTCGGGCTGATGGGCCACGAGTCGCTGATCATGCAGCAAAGCGACATCGGCGCGATCAGCGAGAGCATCAAGGACTGCCTGCGCTGCGGCAAGTGCAAGCCCGTGTGCGCCACCCATGTGCCGCGCGCCAACCTGCTGTACAGCCCGCGCAACAAGATCCTGGCCACCTCGCTGCTGATCGAGGCTTTCTTGTACGAGGAGCAAACCCGCCGCGGCGTCAGCCTCAAGCATTGGGAAGAGTTCGAAGACGTTGCCGACCACTGCACGGTCTGCCACAAATGCCTCAACCCCTGCCCGGTCGACATCGACTTCGGCGAGGTGTCGATGAACATGCGCAACCTGCTGCGCAAGATGGGGCAAAAGAGCTTTCGCCCGGGCAACGCCGCAGCGATGTTGATGCTCAACGCCACCAGCCCGCAGACCATCAAGCTGGTGCGCGGTGCGATGGTCGGTGTGGGCTTCAAGCTGCAGCGCATGGCCAACGACGTGCTCAAGCTCGCTGCCCGCAAGCAGACCAACGCACCGGCCGCCACGCTGGGTGCGGCGCCGATTCGCGAGCAGGTGATCCACTTCATCAACAAGAAGCTGCCCGGCGGCCTGCCCAAGAAGACGGCGCGCGCGCTGCTCGACATTGAGGACAAGGACTACGTCCCGATCATCCGCAACCCGGCAGCCACCACCGCCGAGACCGAAGCGGTGTTCTATTTTCCGGGTTGCGGGTCCGAGCGGCTGTTCAGCCAGGTGGGCCTGGCCACGCAAGCGATGCTCTGGCATGCCGGCGTGCAGACCGTGTTGCCGCCTGGCTACCTGTGCTGCGGCTACCCGCAGCGCGGGTCGGGCCAGTTCGACAAGGCCGACAAGATCATCACCGACAACCGGGTGCTGTTCCACCGCGTGGCCAACACGCTGAACTACCTCGACATCAAGACCGTCGTGGTGAGCTGCGGCACCTGCTACGACCAGCTGCAGGGCTACAAGTTCGAGGACATCTTCCCCGGCAGCCGCATCATCGACATCCACGAGTACCTGCTTGAAAAAGGCATCACCCTGCCCGGCGCTGGCGACGGCAACGCCGCGGGCTACCTCTACCACGACCCCTGCCACAGCCCGATGAAGCTGCAAGAGCCGATGAAGACCGTCAAGGCGCTGGTCGGGCCGAACGTGCTCAAGAGCGAGCGCTGTTGCGGCGAGAGCGGCACGCTGGGCGTGACAAGGCCCGACATCTCGACCCAGATCCGCTTCCGCAAGGAAGAAGAACTGCGGCTGGACGAGGGCAAGCTGCGCGACCGCATGGCCAGCGTGGCCTTGGCCGACGGTGCGGCGCCAGTGGCCGCTGGCGGCAACATCAAGATCCTCACCTCTTGCCC
>CAMCTC010000129.1 GCA_945878355.1 Bordetella parapertussis
GGCAAGACCCAGACCATCCGCTTCAAGCAGTGCATCATCGCTGCCGGTTCGCAGGCGGTGAGGCTGCCCTTCATGCAGAAGGATGGGCTCGATACGGATCCGCGCATCGTCGACTCCACCGGTGCACTGGAACTGCGCCAGACCCCGAAGCGCATGCTGATCGTCGGCGGCGGCATCATCGGCCTGGAGATGGGCACGGTGTATTCCACGCTAGGCGCCAGGCTGGACGTGGTTGAAATGCTCGACGGCCTGATGCAGGGCGCCGACCGGGATCTGGTCAAGGTCTGGCAGAAGATGAACGCGCCGCGCTTTGACAAGATCATGTTGAAGACCAAGACGGTGGGCGCGCAAGCCACCGCCGAGGGCATCCTGGTGCAGTTCGAAGGCGCCGACGGCCAAACCAGCGAGGGCCTGTACGACCTGGTGTTGCAGGCGGTGGGCCGCACGCCCAATGGCAAGAAGATCCGGGTCGAGGCGGCCGGTGTGGTCGTCACTGACCGCGGTTTCATCCCGGTCGATGTGCAAATGCGGACCAACGTGGCGCATATCTTCGCGATCGGCGACGTGGTCGGCCAGCCGATGCTGGCGCACAAGGCGGTTCACGAGGCCCATGTGGCTGCCGAAGTGGCGGCAGGCGAAGCACTGGACGACGCAAGCTTGCGTCGGACCCAGTTCGACGCCCGCGTGATCCCCAGCGTCGCTTACACCGACCCCGAGGTGGCCTGGGTCGGCCTGACCGAGGACGATGCCAAGGCGCGCGGCATCAAGGTTAGGAAGGGTCTGTTCCCCTGGACCGCTTCGGGCCGGGCGATCGCCAACGGCCGAGATGAGGGCTTCACCAAGCTGCTGTTCGATGACAGCCTCGAAGGGACATCGGACGGCCATGGCCGGGGCCACGGCAAGATCCTGGGCGGTGGCATCGTCGGCACCCATGCCGGCGACATGATCGGCGAGATCGCGCTGGCCATCGAGATGGGCGCCGATGCGGTTGACATCGGCAAGACCATCCACCCGCACCCGACGCTGGGCGAGAGCATCGGCCTGGCGGCCGAGGTCGCGCACGGCAGTTGCACCGACCTGCCGCCGGCACGGCGTTGATCGCCTGGGATCGCGCACCGGCCTCTTGAGCGCCCCAAGGCCGGCCGAAGCCGGCCGCCCCCCGTGGGGATCAAGCAAAGTGGCAAAGCCACATTTGCTTGAGAGCCGGTGCCTTCGCGCCCCTCGGGCTTTGCCGAGCAGGCCGCCAAATCACTTGGATACCTTGAGGCGATGACAATGCAGCGCTGGCGTGACCGGCGGGTTCCTGTATTGCAGGCGCGCAATGACGAGGAGAGTTCAGATGGGTTTGACCGAAATTTTCGCGCGGCTGGTTGCACAGGTCGGCAAAGCCGCCATCCTCTGGCGTCGCTTGCAGGGCAGCGCACCCCCCCAGGCGATTGGCAATTCGCCGACGATTCCTGAGGGCAGGGCGCAGGGTCGGATCCCGACGCTGAAGATGCCCACGGCCCAAGGTTGGGCGCCCGGGCAGAAGCCGACCGCGGCGCCCGGTCTGCAGGTCAACGCTTTTGCCGCTGGCCTCGACCATCCGCGCTGGATCCATCTGTTACCCAACGGCGACGTCACGATCGCCGAGGCGATGTCCAAGCCCGGTCCGATCCGGACAATTTTTGGCTATGCGATGTTCAGCACGATGAAGCGCGCTGCGGCCATCGGCGTCAGTGCCGATCGGATCACGCTGCTTCGTGATGCGGATGGCGACGGCGTGGCCGAAATCCGCGAGACCTTTCTCAAGGGCTTGAGTCAACCATTCGGCATGGCGCTGCTGGGCGACACTTATTACGTCGGCAACACCGATGGCGTCGTGGCCTTCGCCTATACCGCGGGTGCGACCCACATCAGCGGTCAGGGGCGCAAGCTGGTCGACTTCAAGCCCGGCGGCCACTGGACGCGAAGCCTGCTGCCCAGCACCGACGGGCGCAAGCTCTATGCCGGCGTTGGCTCCATGAGCAACATCGCCGAGGGCGGCATGGCGATTGAGAAGGGCCGGGCCTGCATTTATGAGCTCGACCTGACGACGGGCAGCAACCGCGTGTTTGCCGGTGGTCTGCGCAACGCCGTCGGCATGGCCTGGGAGCCGATCACCGGTCAGCTCTGGACCGTGGTCAATGAGCGCGACGGCCTGGGTGACGAGACGCCGCCGGACTACCTGACCTCGGTGCGCGACGGCGGCTTCTATGGCTGGCCGTATTGCTACTGGGGCCAGACCGTGGACGATCGGGTGCCGCAGGACGCAGCTGCGGTGGCCGGGGCCGTCACGCCGGACTATGCACTGGGCGGGCACACCGCATCGCTGGGGCTGTGTTGGCTGCCCGCCGGAACGCTGCCCGGGTTTCCCGAGGGCATGGCGATCGGGCAGCATGGGTCGTGGAACCGCAGCAAGCTCAGCGGCTACAAAGTCGTCTTCGTGCCTTTCGCGAACGGGCGCCCCAGCGGGCCGCCGCGCGACATCCTCAGTGGCTTTCTCGCTGAAGACGAAGAGCGTTGCTACGGCCGTCCCGTCGGGGTGGCTATCGGGCCTGGCGGGTGTTTGCTCGTCGCTGACGATGTCGGCAACGTGATCTGGCGTGTGACGGCGGCGACGCCTTGAGGCGGGTTTCTAGCAGGGTTTGAGATGAATCGTTATTGCATCCCATCTTGGGCGAGCCTTGTTTTTTGGGTGTTGTCGCTGCTGTTCTCGGTGCCGGCTGTTCATGCCGCAGTTCGGTCCAGCGAGGGTATGCCGATCGAAGGCGATGTGTACCGCGATCTGGTTCGCTTGTCGCCGACCATGAAGATCGCCTTGCCACCGGGCGAATGGCTGGTCAGCCATGTCTTCGAAGACGACCCGGCGCGCGGACGCAAAGCGCTGGTCTTTGTCAATCAAGACCCGGGTTCCTTGTTCAAACTGCATGTCGTCCGTTACGAGGTCCGCTCGGGCCTGTCCTTCGGTGCGTCGGATTGCGAGAGGCGAACGTCCGCTGCTCATTTTGCGCACAAGCTGTACGGGACGGCATCCGGTCAGCCCGAGGCGAGGTGTTCGCAGATTTTCAACACCACCGATTTCAGGTTCGCGTTGACCGAGCGCTGGAAGCCCAGCAACCCTTTCTGGATCCGAGCCTTCTCCAAGCTGCCGCAAGCCATCGTCAGCAGCCTACCCGACGACATGATGCATCTTGAACAGGTGGTGACAAGATCGGGCCAGGGTCGCGTGTTCACCCACAGCTGGCTGGCGCTGCGCGACTTTGGCGAGAGCTCCACGGCATTTCGCGGCAACGTCGAGGCTGGCAAGCCCTCGACGCTCGACGCCAAGGTGTTGGACTGGCGAGACCGGCAGATCGACGCGTTGGCCAAGGCTTTCTTCACGGGTGTCGAGCCTGCGGTGGACAGCCAGTCCGACGGACAGACCAAGCACTGGAGCGCCAAAGCGGCGACGAACAAGCCAAGGGTGCTGCGCAGCAGCGAGGGCCAGCCCAAGGAAGGCGACGTCTACCGCGACGTCGTGAATGTCTCGTCGCGCCTGAAGATTGCGCTGCCGCCCGGTGAATGGGCGGTGAACCATGTGTTCGATGAAGCGTCGCCTGACAACCGCAAGGCCTATACCTTCTTGAACCAGGATCGGGATTCGCCTTTCAAGATCTTTGTCGCGAGGCTGGAGAATTTGCCCAGCAAATGGCCCCCCGGTAGCTGCGAAAATCGGTCCAATGGCGCAGCGTTCGGCCACAGCCTGCACGGCACCTTGTCTAGCCAACTGGTGGTGAAGTGCTCGCAGATGTTTCCGATCGCCGCGCTGCGCAGCAACATCTTGGAGCGCTGGCGAGACAACAGTTTGTGGGGACCCGTCACTGCCAAGATAGCCCCTGCATCGTTAGACGTGCTGCCTGACAACTTGCTTTTGATCGAGTTCACGGTCAGCCAATTCAATGGCTTGCGCGGCTACTACCATGTGTTGTTGCAGACCGGTCCGATCGGTGAGTTCTCGGAGGTGCTCAAGAAGAATGTCGAGGCCGGCAAGTCCACCGACCTGAACCGCTACATCGGCAACTGGAGAGACCGCTTTGTCGACAGCGCTGCCGACGGGCTTTTTTCCGGCAAGGTGGCTGCCGCGAATGCCTTGGCATTCAACTGGTCACTTGATTTCAGAATGCCGTCGATGGCTTCGAACGCGGCGTCGACGGTTGCAGTCGCCGCGCGGCCCGTCACAGACTATCCCGTCAACCCTGCCGCTGGCGATGCGAAAGCAGCGCGCACACAGCGGACCGCCAGTTTGCTCGAGGAACTGCAGTCGACCGCGGCCAAGGTCAAGCTTGCCGAGGAGGACCTTGCACGAGAGAGGGCGCGAGATCAAGAGCGGCTCGCCCAGGCCCGGCATGAACAGGACAAGCTGGCGCGGGCACAGCGGACCGCCGGTTTGCTCGAAGAGCTGCAGGTGTCTGCGGCCAAGGTCAAGCTTGCCGAGGAGGACCTTGCACGGGAGAGGGCGCGGGATCAGGAGCGGCTCGCCCAGGCTCGGCGTGAGCAGGACAAGCTGGCGCAGGCAGCGCGGCAGCAGGAGCTTGCCGATGCCAACAGCCGAGATCAGCAGCGCTTGCAGGCTGAGGCGGCGGCAAAGCAAAAGAGCTTGGCCGACCAAGAGGCGCAGCTTCGAGCGCAGCAGCGTTTGCTGCAGGACCAGCGCGTCACCGAGCAGGCGCGTCTGGCGCAGGAGGCCGAGAGCCTGCGCTTGACGCGTCTCGCGCTGGAGGCCAAAGCCAAGGAGCAAGAGAAGCTGGCGCAGAAGCCGGCCCAGGACCTGGCCAAGTTGATGGCCGAAATGGCGCAGCTGCGTGCGCAATTGCAGGCAGCGCAGAGCAAGCCTGAACCAGCGCTTGCATCGACGAACGACACCGCCAAAAAAGCGCAAGGCCCAACCCGACGTGCGCTGGTGATGGGCAATGACAGCTACCAGGACGTCACCAAGCTGCTCAACGCCAGAGCCGATGCCAAGGCCATGGGCGCCGCGCTGCAAAAGGTCGGTTTCAGCGTGACCATGAAAAACGACTTGACCGAGCGCGGCATGAAGGACGCGATTCGCAGCTTCAAGAACGACATCCGGGGCGGTGACGAAGTCGTCGTGTTCTTTGCCGGTCACGGCGTTCAGTTGGGTGCGGCGAACTTTTTGCTGCCGGTCGATATACGCGGCCAGTCTGAAGACCAGGTCAAGGATGAAGCGATACCGCTGCAACGCCTGCTGGACGACATACAAGACAGCAAGGCCAAGTTCGCGTTGGCCATCATCGATGCCTGCCGCGACAACCCGTTCAAGACTGCGGGCCGCGCCATCGGCGGCCGAGGCCTGGCGCCTACTTCGGCGGCTTCGGGGCAGATGGTGATCTTCTCCGCCGGCACCGGACAGCAGGCGCTAGACCGATTGAACGACCAAGACAAAGACCCGAACGGTTTGTTCACCAGAGTTTTTCTGAAAGAGATGGACAAGCCCGGCATGCCGATAGACCGGGTGCTGCGCAACGTTCGCAGCGAGGTCGTTCGTCTCTCGAAATCGGTCGGTCACGACCAGGTTCCATCGCTCTACGACCAGGCGATGGGCGATTTCTTTTTCAAGCCATAGTGCTTCAGCGATGAACCCAGTGAACCCACCAATCCCATCAGGCGCGACGCTGGCGTTGCCGGTCGAGCATTTGCCGCGTGCCGAGGACTTTCTGCTCTGGCCGCCCGGGTTGCAAAGCCATGGTTATCGCATGGTCGACCGGCTGTTCGCATCGCGCCGCATCGAGCGCGGGCCGCAGCCACGCGATTGGCCGCGTGGCCCGCAGATCGCGCCGGTCTTCGACAGCGGTGGCGCAACGAGAAGCGTCGCCGATTTCTTCGACCGCAACACGGTGGCTGGCCTGTTGGTGGCTCGAGACGGGCGTCTCGTGCTCGAGCAATACGGACTCGGTCTGCGTCCGAGCGATCGCTGGAGCACGATGTCGACCATCAAGTCGATGACGGCCATGCTGGTCGGCGTAGCGCTGGCCGATGGTTCGCTGCCTGGGCTGGACCTGCCGGTGGTGCGCTGGTTGCCGGCGCTGGCCGGGTCGGCCTACGACCGGGTGACGGTTCGCCATCTGCTGACCATGTCGTCGGGCGTGGGCTGGACCGAGGTCTATCCGGATCGGGACTCTGACGTCAACCGCTACAGCCGCTCGCTGGCCAATCAAGTGCCTGGGGGTGTGTTCGAGATCATGCGTCAGCTGCCCGCGGTCCACGAACCAGGCACCCGCTGGTGCTACAACAGCGGCGACACCTACTTGCTGGGCGCGGTGATCAGCGCGGCCACCGGCAGGCGGCTCGCCGACTACATGGCCGAGCGCATCTGGCAGCCCTGTGGCATGGAGTTCGACGCGTTCTTCACCGTCGAGTCCCAAGACGGTCAGGAGATCGGCGGCAGCCGGGCCGGGATGGCCTTGCGTGATTTCGGCCGTTTTGCGCAGTTGGTCGCTGATGACGGCGTGGTCGACGGGCGCCGCTTGTTGCCCGCCGGCTGGATCGATGAAGTGGCGCGGCCAGCGTTTGCGCTGCCGCCCGAGACCCTGGCGATCCAAGCCGTGCGCTCAAGTCGGTTGACTGGCTACGGCTACAGTTGGTGGCTGACCGGCGATGGCGCGATGATCGCGCGCGGCTTTGCCGGCCAGTTCATCTACATCCATCGCCAGCGCCGTCTGGTGGTGGTGTGTCTGGCGGCATTTCCGCAGCCGCCTTATGTGTATGCCGGCGACCACGACCGCGATGCCGAATTCATGGCATTCGTCGACGCGGCGGGCAACTGCCGGCTTTAGATGTCTGAGCAGTGCAGTGGGTACTGGCCGCTTTGGCGACAGGCAAAGTAGTGTTTCAGCGTGTCGCGAACAGTGTGAAATGCGATCTCGTCCCAGGGGATCTCGTGCTCTAGGAACAAGCGCGCCTCCAAGGTTTCGATCCCTGGGTTCAGCGTCGTGTCGAGCATGCGGGCGCGGTAGAAGAAGTGCACCTGGCCGACCCGCACGACGTTCATCATCGTGAACAAGTCCTGCATTTCAACCCGAGCGCCGGCTTCTTCGATCGTTTCGCGCAGCGCGCCATCGGCCACGGTCTCGCCGAGCTCCATGAAACCTGCGGGCAGGGTCCAGTAGCCATAGCGCGGTTCGATCGCGCGCCGGCACAGCAAGACCTGCTCGCCCCACACCGGCACCGTGCCGACGACATTGAGCGGGTTCTCGTAGTGGATCGTGGTGCAGGCGCCGCACACCGCTCGTTCGCGGTTGTCGTCGTCGGGTTGGCGGTAGGCCACGGCAGTGCCGCATTGGCGGCAGTGTTTGATTCGGCGGGTCTCGATCATCGTGGGTAAAAGTGTAGCCGGGCCCGTGGCATGATCCTGCATCAACCGCCGATCAACCCTATTTCGACCACCCGCCATGAACCACGTCATCCCTGTGCCTACCCAGCCCACCGTGCCGGTCTTCGGTGGTGGCGTGTTTCCGATCCGCCGCATCTACTGTGTCGGCCGCAACTATGCCGAGCATGCCCAGGAGATGGGTTTTACCGGCCGTGAGCCGCCTTTCTTCTTTCTCAAGCCTGGTGACACGGTGCTGCCGGTCGCCGACGGCGTGGTCGGCGAGATGGCTTACCCGCCGCTGACCGCCAACCTGCACCACGAGATCGAACTGGTGGTGGCGATCGGCATCGGTGGCCGCAACATCAAGGCGGCCGACGCCGTGCGCCACATCTGGGGCTATGCGATAGGTCTGGACATGACCCGGCGTGACCTGCAGAACGACATGAAGAAGCAAGGTCGGCCTTGGAGCATCGGCAAAGCCTTCGATGAGTCGGCACCGATCGGCCCGCTGCATGCCATCGCCAGGACTGGCGAGCTCAAGCGCGGCGCGATCAGTCTGTCGGTGAACGGCGTGCAGCGCCAGAGCGGCGATCTGAGCGAGTTGATCTGGAACGTCGCCGAGACCATCGAAACGCTGTCCAATGCCTGGACGCTGCAAGCGGGCGACCTGATCTTCACCGGCACGCCGTCTGGCGTTGCCGCGGTCGTCCCGGGCGACCTGATCGAAGGCCGGGTCGAAGGACTGGGCAGCCTTCAACTCAAGATCAAGCAGGGCTGACAGCGGGCTTTTTCAAGGAGGCCTTTCGATGGAGCTGTACAACTACTTCAGGTCTTCGGCGTCGTACCGGGTGCGGATCGCGCTGGCGATCAAGGGTCTGGCCTACGACTACATGCCGGTGCACCTGGCCAACAGCGAGCAACTGGGCGAGTCCTACGCGACGGTCTCAGCCTCGCGCCTGGTGCCATTGCTCAAGGACGGCGACGCGGTGTTGACCCAGTCGCTGGCGATCATCGAATACCTGGACGAGACCCATCCGCAGCCGCCCTTGCTGCCGGCCGACGCGCTGGGCCGGGCCAGGGTGCGCGCGCTGGCTCACGACATCGCCTGCGAGATCCATCCGCTGAACAACTTGCGCGTGCTGCGCTACCTGACGCGCGACCTCAAGCTCAGCGAGGACGACAAGAATCGCTGGTACCGCCATTGGGTCGAGACCGGCCTGGAGGTGGTCGAGCGCCAACTCGCTGCGCAGCCTGGTCGCTACTGCCACGGTGACACGCCGACCTTGGCCGACTGTGTGCTGGTGCCGCAGGTCTTCAATGCGCAGCGCTTCAACTGCCGCACCGAGCATGTGCCCAACGTGATGCGCGTCTTCGAGACCTGTCTGCAGCAAGACGACTTTTCCAAGACGCACCCCGACGCCTGTCCCGACGCGTTCTGATGAGGCTGCCCCAGGCCTTGCGTCCTGACTGGCCGGCGCCAGCCCATGTCAGCGCGCTGATGAGCACCCGGTCCGGCGGCGTCAGCGCCGCACCTTTTGACAGCCTGAACCTGCGCCCGCCGGCGCTCGGCGGGGCGGGGGCCGACAAGCCTGAGTCGGTGTTTCAGAACCAGCGACATTTTTCGCAAGCGCTGGGCGCAGTCCCGGTGTGGCTGAACCAGGTTCACGGCGCGACTGTCGTCACGCTGACGGCTGCCGACCTTCAATCAGGCCGCGAATTGCCGCAGGCCGATGCCAGCATCAGCCGCGAGCCCGGCCTGGCTTGCACCGTGCTGGTGGCCGACTGCCTGCCCTTGCTGTTGTGCAGCGCTGACGGTCTCGCGGTCGGTGCGGTCCATGCCGGCTGGCGCGGGTTGGCGGCCGGGGTGATAGACCAAAGCGTTTCGGCGCTGTGCAAGCTCGCCGGCTGTTCGGCCGATCAGCTGCTGGCCTGGTTGGGTCCTTGCATCGGACCGCAGGCCTTCGAGGTCGGTGAAGACGTGTTGCAGGCCTTCGGTGTCGACCCTCGCAGGCCGGATGAGCTGATGTTTCGTCGCAGCCCCAGGCCGGACGGTAGCTTGCGATGGCGTGCCGACCTGGCAGGACTGGCCCGACGTCGCTTGGCGAGCTTGGGCGTGCGTCAAATCAGTGGCGGGACTTGGTGCACGGTCAGCGACGCGTCACGGTTTTTCTCGTTCAGGCGCGACGGCCACACCGGGCGCATGGCTGCTGCCGTCGCTGTCGGGGGCTGATGCGCCGCTGCGCTCGGCCGCTCGGGCCTCGGCAGCCAAGCGGGCACGCCGGCGTGCCGGCGTGCCCATCACATAGAGCACGATGCTCAGCGGCAGGGCGCCGTAAAGCAGCAGCGTGAACAAGGCGCCGAGCAGCGTGCCTTGCGTCGAGCTCGCTTCAGCCGCTGCCATCAGCAGCACCACAAATATCCAGGCAACGGCAACAATGTGCATTTCAGATGGCGGTACGCAATATCGCTTATTGAAAATTGACGTCATCATGCGGTAAGCTTGTGGACGTACAAAGTGAACCCTTGTACAGCATCGCACATCGGCGCGCCATCCGCGCAAGCCGGACCAGGAGACCCGCATGACCAGAAAGACGACACCCGCCCCCGGCGAGGTCGGACAGAACATCAGCGCCAACGCCCAAGCCATGGGATCGGCGATGAGCGAGATGTGGCAATCGATGGCGGGTCTGAGCCTGCCGATGGACGCGATGAGCCAGCTGCAGTCGGACTATCTGGCACAGGCAGCGTCGATGTGGAACAGTGCGCTGACCCACCAGCAACAGGGCCAACCGGCCGCCAAGCTTGGCGACAAGCGTTTCTCGGCCGACGCTTGGGCGCAAAACCCGGCTGCGGCGCTGGCAGCGCAGACCTACCTGCTCAACGCCCGCACCTTGATGCAGATGGCCGACAGTGTTCAGGGCGATGCCAAGACCAAGGCCCGGATTCGCTTTGCAGTCCAACAGTGGGTCGATGCGGCCAGCCCTGCGAATTTTCTCGCCACCAACCCCGAGGCGCTGGCCAAGGCGGTGGAGACCGGCGGCGAGAGCATCACGCAAGGCATGCAGCTGCTCTGGAAGGACATCGAGCAAGGCCACATGTCGCAGACCGACGAGAGCGTGTTCGAGGTCGGCCGCAATGTCGCCACCAGCGAAGGTGCGGTGGTGTTCGAGAACGCCTTGTTCCAGCTGATCGAATACAAACCGCTGACGGCCAAGGTTTTCGAGCGGCCGATGCTGTTCGTGCCGCCCTGCATCAACAAGTACTACATCCTCGACCTGCAGCCCGAGAACTCGGTGATCCGCTACACCGTCGAGCAAGGCCACCGGGTGTTTGTCGTGAGCTGGCGCAACCCGGACGAGAGCCTGGCCGCCACCACTTGGGACGACTACATCGATCAAGGCGCGATCAAGGCGGTCGAGGTGGTGCAAGCGATCACTGGTGCAGCAACGATCAATACCCTGGGCTTTTGCGTCGGCGGCACGATCTTGGCGACTGCGCTGGCGGTGCTGGCCGCGCGCGGCGAAAAGCCTGCGCATTCGATGACCTTGCTGACCACTTTGCTCGATTTCAGCAATACCGGCATCCTCGACGTTTTCATCGACGAGGCCGCGGTCAAGCTGCGCGAGATGACGCTGGGTGATGAGGCGCCCAACGGCCCCGGGCTGCTCAAGGGCAAGGAACTGGCAACGACCTTCAGCTTTCTTCGGCCCAACGACCTGGTCTGGAACTACGTCGTCGGCAACTATCTGAAGGGCGAGGCCCCGCCGCCCTTCGACCTGCTGTACTGGAACGGTGACTCGACCAACCTGCCGGGTCCGATGTTTTGCTGGTACCTGCGCCACACCTACCTAGACAACACCTTGAAAGCGCCTGGCGCGCTGACGGTCTGTGGCCAAAAGCTTGACCTGTCGAAGATCAGCTGCCCGGTGTTCATCTACGGGTCGCGCGAGGACCATATCGTGCCCTGGCCAGCGGCCTATGCCTCGACCGGCGTTCTCAAGGGTGCCAAGGACAAGACTTTTGTGCTCGGCGCCTCGGGCCACATCGCTGGCGTGATCAACCCGGCGAGCAAGAACAAGCGCAGCCACTGGGTCAACGACAAGCTGCCAGGCCAGGCCGGCGACTGGTTCAAGACCGCGACCGAGACGACCGGCAGTTGGTGGCCGCTGTGGGCTGACTGGCTGAGCCACAAGGGCGGCAAGCAGATCGCCGCGCCCAAGTCCTACGGCAACCGCAGCCACAAGGTGATCGAGCCCGCACCCGGCCGTTACGTCAAGCAAAAAGCCTGAACCACTCAATTTCCTCAATTCTTTTACGGAGACTTCATCACATGAGCATGGACATCGTCATCGTCGCCGCCGCACGCACCGCGGTGGGTAAATTCGGCGGCACTCTCGCCGGCACGCCGGCACCTGAGTTGGGCGCCACCGTCATCAAAGCCTTGCTCGAGCGCAGCGGTCTGACTGGCGAGCAGATCAGCGAAGTGATCCTGGGTCAGGTGCTGACTGCCGGCTCGGGCCAGAACGCCGCGCGCCAAGCGGTGATCAAGAGCGGCCTGCCGCAGGCTGTGCCGGCTTTCACGATCAACAAGGTCTGCGGCTCGGGCTTGAAGTCGGTGATGCTGGCCGCTCAAGCCATCCGCGACGGTGACAGCGACATCATCATCGCCGGCGGCCAGGAGAACATGAGCCTGGCGCCCCACGTGCTGCCGAACTCGCGCAACGGCCAGCGCATGGGTGACTGGAAGCTGGTCGACACGATGATCGTCGACGGTTTGTGGGACGTCTACAACCAGTACCACATGGGCATCACCGCCGAGAACGTGGCCAAGAAGTACGGCATCACCCGCGAGCAGCAGGATGCGCTGGCGCTGAGCAGCCAGCAAAAAGCCAGTGCCGCACAGGACGCCGGCCGCTTCAAGGACGAGATCGTCCCGGTCAGCATCGCGCAACGCAAGGGCGATCCGATCCTGTTCGCCGCCGATGAGTTCATCAACAAGAAGACCAACGCCGAAGCGCTAGCCGGCCTGCGGCCAGCCTTCGACAAGGCCGGCTCGGTGACGGCGGGCAATGCCTCGGGCTTGAACGACGGTGCTGCTGGCGTGATGGTGATGAGTGCGGCCAAGGCCGCTGCGCTGGGCTTGAAGCCGCTGGCGCGCATTGCGTCCTATGCCAGCGCGGGTCTGGACCCGGCGATCATGGGCATGGGCCCGGTGCCTGCCGCGCGCAAGGCGCTGGCCCGCGCCGGCTGGAGCCCAGCCGACCTGGACCTGCTCGAGATCAACGAGGCCTTCGCCGCACAGGCCTGCGCGGTGCACCAGGAAATGGGCTGGGACATGTCCAAGGTCAACGTCAACGGCGGCGCGATCGCGATCGGCCACCCGATCGGCGCGTCCGGCTGCCGCATCCTGGTCACGCTGCTGCACGAGATGATCAAGCGCGATGCCAAGAAGGGCATTGCCTCGCTGTGCATCGGCGGCGGCATGGGTGTTGC
>CAMCTC010000130.1 GCA_945878355.1 Bordetella parapertussis
GCACGTCAGCCCGGCACGATCTCGAACGCCGCACCATGGGTCTTGTCCAGCGCCAGCGCATGCGCGGCGGCAGTTCGCGGACCGCGCAGCGCCAGTCCGATCACCCCGGGCCCGCGCTCGTCGAGCCGGGCGCGCAGCGCGCTGCCGGCCTGCGCGCCAGGGCTGGGCGCGACCAGCAGCAGCGTTGCGCCGCCCAGCGGCAAGGTCGCCAGCCGCAAGCCCAGACCGGGCACCGTGACGGGCTCGGTGCCGGTGTCAGCCTGTGCGCCCAGCAGTGCTCGGTAGCGCGTCAGGCTGGCGTCGACGTCAGCCACCGCAACGGTGATCGAGGCAACCCCCTGCACACCGTTGGCATGCACCCGGACATCGCCCTCAGGCACCCGCAAGGCGCGCGCTGTGATGTCGCCGCACAGAAAAGGCAGATCCGGCGCCGGCGCGGTGCCGATCTGCCACTGCAGGCGTTCGCCGTCGGGTCTAAGCCTGCCGCCAGGCGACGGTCCACGGTAGTTGAGGCCACGGCCGCGCGCCGCGTCGATCACCGCGCCCATCTGGCTGGGCAGCAGCGCAAAGTCGACGAAACCCTGCAGGCCGCGCTCTGCCGCGTAAGCCCAGCGGTGCCCGCTGTTGGGCTTCAGGAAAGCGATCAGCTCGAGATAGCTGCCGTCGGCAAAACCGACCAGCGCGTTGTGCGTCGCGCCCTCGGCATGCTGGCCGCCGCGTTGCACGTTGAAGCCGATGGCGCTGAAGTCGGCGATGGCCACTTCAAGATCGGTGACATGGATCACCACATGGTCTAGCGAGAGGGACATCGGATCTCCTGGGGATGGTTATCGGGGCGAATGGCGCCGGGTCGGTCAGCCACCGGCGGTGTCGTTCTGGCTCAAGCTGCTGCCAGTACTTGGAAGCCATGGGTGCCGTCGCGCCCTAGCTGTTCGACCAGGCCGTATTCCCAGTCGAGGTAGGCCTGCATCGCTTCGCGCGGCGCATCGGTGCCCTCGTATGGCCGGCGGTAACGGTCGATCCGCGGGCTGGCCAGGCCAGCGTCGCCAGTCTCGACCGGCTGGCCTTCGGCGACCCAGGCGGTGTTGCCGCCGGCCAGCACGGCCACCGGCAGGCGGGTCAGGCTAGCCAGATCGGCGGCGGCGAAACGCGCCAGCGCACCGCTGCCGCAGGTCGCGACGATGCGCTCGACATCGATTGCCGCCAGCAGGCTGGGCAGCAACTGCGTCAGTTGTGCGCGCAGCGCCCACCGCGCGCCGGGGACATGGGCCTTGACATGCTGGGCGCTGGGGGTGAAGTCCAGCACCAGCGTGCCGCGCTGCTGCGCCAGCTGCGCCGGCGTGACCAGCGTGACCTCGGGAAAAGCCTCGTGCGCGGGTTGCCAGGGCCCCGTCTGGCTGAATTGGGCTGGATCGGTCAACCAGCCGACCTGCCAGCCCAGCTGGGCCAGCCAGTGCGCGGTGATCGCCGCGCGAACACCGTCGGTCTCGGGCCCGCCGTCGGCGAGCACGATGCGCGCGCCACGCACCGCGGCGAACACATCGGTTTCTTGCACCAGCTGGCCGCCTGGTGCGCTGCCGAAACCGGGCAGGTGGCCGGCGGCGTATTCCTCGGGCGTGCGCACATCCCAGCAGTAAAGCGTGCGGCTGGTGTCGGCCTGCCAGGTGGCCAGCCCGGCAGCGCTCAAGCGCTGCGCGCCGGCGCGGTCGGCCAAAGCCTGGGCCGATGCGCGTGCCGCGGCTAGGCCCGCCGCGCTGGCCGGTCCAAAGCGGCGCTGCTGGCCATGGGTTAGTGCCTGGCCGGCCAGGGTCCAGCCTATCGTGCCGTTGCGCAGCGCCGCCACCGGGTTGGGGATGCCGGCGTTGACCAGCGACTGGGTGCCGATGATGCTGCGGGTTCGGCCGGCACAGTTGACGATCACCCGGGTCGCCGGATCGGGCGCCAGGTCTCGCACGTGCAGCACCAGTTCGGCCCCGGGCACGCTGGTGCTGGTGGGGATGCTCATGGTCTGGTACTCGTCGAATCGACGCGCGTCGAGCACCACCACGTTGGCACCGCTGTCTATCAGCGACTGGACTGCCTCGGCCGACAGCGAGGGTGTGTGCCGCTCGTGCTCGACCAACTCGCCGAAGGACTTGCTCGGCACGTTGACGTCGCGAAAAACCTCGCCGCCGCTGGCGCACCAAGCGGCCAGACCGTTGCCATCCGGGCTGGCCAGCAGGTGGACTCGGCTGTAACCCATGGCTTGCAGCTTGCGCGCCGCGCCAGCTGCCAGGCCTTCGCCGGCGTCGTAGACGGCGATCGGCACATCGCGGCGCGGCAGGCGCCAGGGCGCGTCGAGCTCGATCCGGCCAGCCGAGAGTTGCACCGCGAACAGCGGGTGTTGTTGCGCGTAGGGGTCTTCCTCGCGGACATCGATCAAGGCGATTTCGGTCTTGGCGAGCAAGGCCGCTCGAATGGCCTCGGGCGACAGCGTGGGCAGGGCATCGGACATCACGGGTTTTCCTTGGATCGATCCCAGAGATTGGGCACGCTGGTGTTGGAGTAGCCCGACACAAAGGGCTTGCGGCTGCCGTCCTCGACATAGACCCAGCGATGCACCGCGCCGATGTTGGCGCCGTAGACATGGATGCTGACCGAGGTGTGGTCGGCCCAGGCATTGCTGACCTGGTGGATGTCGCCGATGCTGGGCGACACCGCCTCGACCTGGCCGGGCTGCAAGGTCACCGCGTCGCCTTGGGCCTGCAAGCGACCGCCGGCGTCGAAGCCGAAGGGCTGGGCTGTCTCCTGGCCCCGCAACATGCCGATCAGGCCCCAGACCTGGTGGTCGTGTACCGGTGTGCGCTGGCCCGGGCCCCAGACGAAGCTGACCACCGAGAAGCGCTCCAGCGGATCAGCGTGCAGCAGGTACTGGCGGTAGAACTCCGGGTGCGGCTGCGCCAATTCATCGGGTAGCCAGTCGTCGCGTGCCACCAATTTGGCAAGCTCTGGCCTGACGGCGGCCAGCATTTCGGGCTCGTTGTGGTGCTGGTCAGCCAGGTGGGTGACAGCGACCACGAAATCGCGCAAGGGCGAATTGCTCACGTCGTTCTCCAGTAAAGGCAGGGCCTGGCCCGCCGAAGTGTTGATTTTGGCTGCGGCTTGCGCCTGGTGACCTCAGCCCACAGCCGCTTGGTCGAAGAACTGCGCGACCCAGCGCATCATCAGCGCAGCGTCGACCGGGCGACTGACTTGATCAAGGGCCCGCTGCAAGGCCTGGGGCGCCATCGTCGGGGCCATCTCGTCGAGCAGGTCGTCCATGAAGGCACGGCTGAACTCCGGGTGGAACTGGGTCGCGAAGACCTTGCTGCCGATCGCGTAAGCCGCGACCGGACAGACCTCGTCGCCGCTGAGCACCGTCGCGCCCGGCGGTAGTTCGACGACCTGGTCTTCGTGCGCTGCGTACAGCGTGACGGACTGTTGGGCCGGCTGCATCCAGGCCGCGTGTTGCGAAAACTGGGTCGTGACCGCGCCGACACGCATGCCGATGCTCGACCGCCCCACCCGTCCGCCCAGCGCGCTGGCGATCAGCTGGTGGCCAAAGCAGATGCCGAACACCGGACGGGCGGCCGCGTGCAGCGCGCGCACCACGGCCTCGAGCTGCCGGATCCAGGCGCTGTCGTCGTTCACCGACGCCGGGCTGCCGGTGATCACCACGCCGTCGTACACGGTCGCATCCGGTGGCCAGTGGCCCTCGCTGACGCGCCAGGTGTCGAACTGCCAATCCGGCCGCCAAGCCAGCAGCCCCGCAGCAACCTTGGCGCCATCGTTGGGGTGGCGTGCGGCCGAGTCGGCAGACTCCTCGAAGGTGGTGAGAACGGCGATTCTTCGCATGATGGGGCGAGAGTATGACTCGCGCGCCGGCCGGCGGCGGGCGGCGGGTCCGGCGGCAACAGCCGGTCGGTGCTGGCCAGCGGCCTTTGCCAACAACGGCTATGGTCGGCAGTTGGCGCGTGTCGGCCTTGCCTTGCTCGACCGGTCGGTCGATGGGCGATGATGTTCTTTCTGGGGCCATTCCGGGCCCCTTCCACAAGCTGAGGAGTCTTTGATGCGAGATCTCAAGAACAAGGTGGCCTGGATCACCGGTGCCGGCAGCGGCATTGGCGCAGGCGCGGCGTTGGCGCTGGCCGGGGCCGGCATGCGGCTGGTGCTGTCGGGCCGGCGCGAGGCCGAGCTGAACAAGGTGGCGGCGCAGGTCGTGGCCGCTGGTGGCCAGGCCCGCGTCGCGGTGCTCGACGTGGCCAATGCCGACGCGGCGCAAGCGGTGGCTGATGGCATCGCCGCCCAGGAAGGGCGGCTGGACTTGCTGCTCAACAGCGCCGGCCTGAACATCAAGGCCCGCAACTGGAAGCACCTGCAGCGTGATGCCTGGGACGAGGTGCTCAACGTCGACCTGAACGGCACTTTCTACACCTGCCATGCTGTACTGCCGATGATGCGGGCGCAGCGCGACGGCCTGATCATCAATGTCTCCTCCTGGGCCGGCCGGCAGGTCAGCGCCATGACCGGGCCGGCGTACAGCGCGGCCAAGTTCGGCGTCAACGCGATGACCGAGAGCCTGAACATCGAGGAGGGGCGGCACGGCATCCGCGCCACCGCGATGTGCCCGGGCGAGGTTGCCACGCCCATCTTGGACAAGCGGCCGATCCCGGTCAGCGCCGAGGAGCGGGCGCGCATGGTGCAGTCCGACGACTGTGGTGAGCTGGTGCTGTTCCTGGCGCGGTTGCCGGCCCATGTCTGCATCAACGACGTGACCATCAGTCCGACCTGGAACCGCGCCTACGTTGCCCAGGCGGCGACGATACCGGCGTGAGCCTGACGCTGCTGCTGGAGCACTCGCTGGAGTTGGTCGCCGAGCGTATCGGCGACCCTGCGCCGCGGGTCTTCGAGCGCCTGTTCCTAGAGGCGCCAGACCTGTTGGCTTTGTTCAGCAACGATGCCAGTGGCAGCGTTCGTGGCGAGATGTTCCTGCGTGCGCTGGAGTGCTTGCAGGACGGCGCCGGTGCGGGCCGGTTTGCGACCGGGCTGGTCGCGGCCGAACACCTGAGCCACCAGGTCTACGGCGTGACGACGGCTCAATTCGAGCGCTTCTTCGAGATCATCGTCGCGGTGTTCCGCGACGCGTTGGGGACCGATTGGACGCCAGACATCGACGCGGCCTGGCAGGTCGCGCTGCGGCGTCTGCGGGTGGGCGCCGCAGCTTGATCAGGCCTCTTCGGCGGGCTGCGCAAGCCTCAGTCAAGCAACGCATTGCGTGTCGATCATCGCTGCGGAAAATCGGCTGAGCCAGCCACCGGCTAGCATCGGCCGGTCTGAGGGATCCGCGGACCACCCACCAGACCCACCTAACTCAGAGAGTCGACGCCATGAAATCACTGACATCCCTCACGTCGGCCACGTTGCTGACGCTTGCGCTGATCACGCCGCAGCATCTGCAGGCCCAGCCGTATCCGAGCAAACCGGTGCGCCTGGTCGTGCCCTACGCTCCGGGCGGTGCCACCGACATCATTTCCCGCGCCTCAGCCATCGAACTGAGCAAGACGCTCGGCCAGTCGGTCGTCGTCGACAACCGTCCGGGCGCCGGTGGCAATGTCGGCGCCGAGATGGCAGCGAAATCTGCGCCAGACGGCTACACCATGCTGATGTCCGCCAGCAGCCTGCACGGCATCACACCGTTTCTGTACAGCAAGCTCAACTACGACCCGAACAAGGACCTGGCACCGGTCATCGTCTTCGCCTCGTTCGCCAATGTGCTGGTGCTGAACCCGGGGGTCAAAGCCAACTCGCTGAAGGAGTTGATCGCGCTCGTCAAGGCGCAGCCGGGCAAGCTCGCCTGCGCCTCGAGCGGCAGCGGCTCGACAATCCACATGTCGTGCGAGATGTTCAAGCAGATGCTTGGGCTGGACATCACCCATGTGCCGTACCGGGGCAGCGGTCCGGCCTTGACCGACCTGCTGGGCGGTCAGGTGCAAATGATGTTCGACAACATCCCTTCGGCGATTTCGCACATTCGCTCGGGCAAGCTGCGCGCGCTGGCCACCACCGGACCGGTGCGCTCCGTGACACTGCCCGAGTTGCCGACGATGATCGAGGCGGGCCTGCCCGGCTACGAGTCGACCGCTTGGTTCGGCCTGGCGATGCCTGCGGGCACACCGAAGGAGATCATTGTCCGGATGAATGCCGAGGGTCAGAAGGCCGCCAAGGCGCCTGACTTCGTCAAGCGCATGAGCGACCTGGGTTACGAGATCGTCGGCGGCACGCCGGAGCAGATGGCCTCGATGATCCAGGATGAGATCAAGCGCTGGGGCCCGATCGTGAAGGCGTCTGGCGCGAAGGTGGACTAGCCTGGAGCGGCGGCCGACCGCAAAGCGCCGTCAAGACGAGGTCGGCCGGCACCCAGGAATTCCCGGATCACCGCAAGCCCTGTCACTGCCGATACTGTGCCGGCAGGCCAACCCGCGATGACAGACCACGACAACCCGCTCGAACTCTTCAGTGCTGACTACGCGACGGCGCGCGCGCGCTGGCTGGCGCTGGCCGACGCGCGCGGGCTGTCGGTCGAGTCGCATGTGCACCCGCTGCGCGGCCCAGCGGGCGAGTTGCTGGCCGTCGACGTGGTGCGCGACGGGCCGGCCGACGCGCCGAACGTGCTGCTGACCACCAGCGGTGTTCACGGCGTCGAAGGGCATGTCGGCTGCGGTATCCAGGCCGGGCTGCTTCGGATGGGGCCGCGCGAGCCCGGCGACGGGGCGACCGCGCTGGTCCACGTCCACGCGGTCAACCCCTACGGCTTCGCCTGGACTCGGCGCGTGACGCAAGAAAACGTCGACCTCAACCGCAACTTCATCGACTTCGGCCAAGCCCTGCCGGCCCACCCCGATTACGCCGATCTGCATCCACTGCTGCTGCCCGAGCGCTGGCCGCCGTCGGCAGACAACGAGGCAGCGTTGGCGGCGGCGCTGGCCGCGATGGGCCCGCGCCGGGCCCAGATTGCCATCACCAAGGGTCAATACAGCCATGCTGACGGCATGTACTACAGCGGCGTCGAGCCGACCTGGAGCCACCGCGTGTTTCGCGAACTGCTGCGCCGGCACGCTGGGTCTTGCGAGCGCCTGGCCTGGATCGACCTGCACTCGGGTCTGGGGCCTTTCGGCGTCGGCGAGCGAATCTTTGCCTGCGATGACGGCGTCCATGCGCTACAGCGCGCGCGCCGCTGGTGGGGCGAACGCGTGACCTCGGTTCATACCGGCAGTTCGACCAGCATCCCGATGACCGGCCCGATCCAGCACGCGGTCTACGGCGAATGTCCGCAGGCCGAGTACACCGGGATTTGCCTGGAGTTCGGCACTGTCGCGCTGCCCCAGATGCTGTTCGCGCAGCGGGCCGAGCATTGGCTGGCCCAGCATCCCGAGGCGGACCCCGGATTGGCCCAATCGATCAAGCAAGGCCTGCGCGACGCTTTCTACCCGGACGACGAAGCCTGGAAGCGCGCCGTCTGGTCGCAGGGGCTCGAGGCGACAAGACAGGCTTTGGCCGGGCTGCGCGAGCCACGATGATGGCGCTTGGGGTCAAGCGCGCGCGTCGATTCGCCCACGGGTCTCCGTGACCCGCCAACCGCGCTCGCGGTAGCTGTTGCACTGGGCCGGTTGGTCGAGCAAGCCACCAGGCTCGGCCTAGCGATCGACCGAGCGCGCTCAAAGTATCTTGGCCGCACATTCTGTAGAGACCTATTGTGGTAACGTTTCTACATCGAACAACGTGTGAACCGAGGCGTCAAGATGGCGATCACCACTCTGTCAAGCCGGCAGTTCAACCAGGATGCCAGCAAGGCCAAGAAAGCGGCCATGGCCGGGCCGGTGTTTATCACCGATCGTGGCAAGCCAGCGCATGTGTTGCTGACCTTTGACGAGTACAAGAGGATCTGCGGCGGACGCACGAAAATTGCCGACCTGTTGGCCATGCCCGGTGTCACAGAGGTCGAACTGGAGATTCCTCGGTGGCGCGACCTCGCGCTGGCAGCCGATTTTTCCTGATGTTTCTCGTCGACACGAATGTCGTTTCCGAACTGAGGAAGATTCGGCACGGCAAATCTGATCGACATGTTGCGGCTTGGGCCGAAGCCGTCGATGCGGTCGACCTCTACTTGTCGGTGGTCACGATCCAGGAACTCGAGATTGGCATCCTGCTGCTCGAACGCCGCGACCCGTCGCAGGGTGCAATGTTTCGCTCATGGTTGAACGGCCATGTCTTGCCGGCTTTTTCAGGCCGCATTCTCGACGTCGATACCGCCGTGGCGCTGCGCAGCGCGAGACTCCATGTGCCTGACCCCTGCCCAGTTCGTGACGGCTTGATTGCCGCGACCGCACTGGTGCATGGCATGACCGTCGTGACGCGAAACACCGCTGACTTCGCGCCAAGCGGCGTCAAGACGCTGAACCCGTGGACCTGGGGTTGAAGCTCTGAACATGGGCGGCAGACCTGCTGTTTGAACAGCTTCAACCTCATGCCGCGCCAAGTGTCGCTTGGCCTGGCCGCGACGCCGGCGCGACAGGGGCAGCCGAGTCCGGCTGGTTAGCATGAACACCACCTTGTGACCGACTCGAAAAAGGCTTCGCGATGTCCGACCCCATCCACCTGTTGATCGACAGTCCCGCACCCGGCGTCAGCCGCATCACGCTGAACCGCCCCGAGAAGCGCAACGCGCTGAACAACGCGCTGCGATCGGAGATCTTCGCCGCGCTCGAGCACAACGACCGCGACCCGCAGGTGCGTGTCACGATCATCCGCGGCGCGGGCAAGGCTTTCTGCTCGGGCTACGACTTGTCGGCCGACAACCGCGTCGATCAGCCTTACCACACCGCGGGCGGTCTGGGCCAGTGGGCGCGCCATGTCGTCGAAGGCTGGTTCCACATCTGGGACCTGGCCAAACCGGTGATCGCGCAGGTGCACGGTTACTGCCTGGCCGGCGGGTCCGAGTTGGCCACTGCCTGCGATCTGGTCTATGTTGCCGACGATGCGCAGATTGGCTACCCGCCGGTGCGGCTGATGAGCCCACCCGACATGCAGTTCCATCCCTGGACCATGGGCATGCGCCAGGCGATGGAGTCGATGCTGACCGGCGATTCGCTGAGCGGGCGCGAGGCGGCCGAGCGCGGCTGGGCGAACCGCGCCTATCCTGCCGAAACGCTGGAGGCCGAGGTGCTCAAGCTGGCCGAGCGCGTGGCCAAGCTGCCCAGCGAACTGGCAGCGATCAACAAGCGCAGCGTGCACCGCGCGATGGACATCATGGGCTTGCGCGCAGCGATCCGCGCCGGCACCGAGCTGCAGGCACTCGCCTTCCAGACCGAGGAGAGCAAGGCCTATATGTCGCGATTCAGGCGCGACGGCGAGACGGTCAGCGCGCTGCTGAGCGAGCGCGATTCGGCTTACAGCGACTACCGCGAGCGCGACAAGTGATGGCCCGCATCGGCGGCAGCGTCAGACGATGAAGATGCCGGCACCAGGCGTGCTGGCATAGACCGACTGCACCAGTGCGTCACGGCGCTCCAGCGTCGTACGCTGGTTCACATAGCCCTTGTCGGTGATCTCCCCGGCGTCTATCGACGGCGGCTCGATCATGATCGCGAAGCGCCCCACGCGTCGCGAAGAACCGCCAGCACTGGCGTTGAAAGCGGCCAGACGCTGTTGCAGGATCAGCGCGAGTTTTTCGACCGGCGTGCCCGGCCCGGCCTGCGCTGCCAGTGCCTGCAGTCCGGCTGCCGAGGGCCAGAACAGCGCGCCGATGCAGGGCTTGTCCTGGCCGGCGATCACCGCATCAAGCACATAGGGGCTGGCAGTGGCGACCAGATCGGGTCGCAGCGTGCCCACGCTGACCCAGGTGCCGCTGTCGAGCTTGAAGTCCTCGGTCACGCGGCCGTCGAAGACCAGCCCCTGGGACGGATCGCGCTCGTCGACGAAGCGGGCGGCGTCGCCCAGCTTGTAGAAGCCCTCGTCGTCGAATGCGGCGGCGCTGCGCTCGGGGTCGCGGTGGTAGCCGCTGGCCACCGTCGGCCCTTTGACCCGCACCTCCAGCTTGCTGCCATTGGGCACCAGCTTGAGCGTGATGCCCGGCAGCGGCAGGCCGACCAGACCGACTTGCTCGGTCGCCCAGTGGGTGACCGTCACGCCCTGGGTTTCGGTGGCGCCGTACATCGTTGTCAGCGGCATGCGCTGGCCGGTCTCGGCGATCGCCAGCGCCTGCAGCCGCTGGTTGACGTCGTTCGACAAGGTAGCGCCGCCATAAGCCATGTAGCGCAGGTTCTTGAAGAAGGCGCGGCGCAGCAGCGGATCGCGCTCCATCGCGTCGGCCAGCATGCCGAAGGCGATCGGCGCCGATCCGAAAACCATCGGCGAGACCTCGTAGAGGTTCTTGATCGTGGTCTCGAACTGACCAGGGATCGGTTTGCCTTCGTCGAGGTAGACGGTGCCGCCGCTCCACAGCACGCTGTTGAAGCCGATGTTGCCGGCGCTGATGTGGCTCCAAGGCATCCACTCCAGGCTCTGGGGGATGAGTTCGGGATCGACCGGCTCAGCGCGCAAGCCCTCCTGTCCGGCGATCACGCCGGCCATCATGCCGAAGGTCTGCGGCACGCCCTTGGGCATGCCGGTCGAGCCCGAGGTGAACAAGTACTTGGCCACCGTCGCGTGTCCCAGCGTCGCGCGCGATGCGTCCACCGCGGGGGTGGCCACCGTCGCGATCAACTCGGCCAGCGCGATCGCGCCCTCGCCCAGGCCGTCGGCGGTGACGAAAACCAGGTCAGGAGTCATCTCGCGCAAGGTCTTGAAGGCGCGCGCGAACAACTCGCCCGACTGCGCGAAGACGACCCGTGGACGCACCACGGCGGCGCAGTGCCGGAGCTTGGCATGGTCGCTGGAGATCAGCGAGTTGGCTGGGCTGATCGGCGCGATCGGCACACCTGCGGCGTAGCAGCCCTGCGTCAGCAGCGCATGCTCGATCGAGTTGGCCGACAGCACCATCACGCTGTCGGCGCTGGTCAGCCCGCGGGCCAGCAACCACTGCGCGATCGATTCTGCGGCGCGCAGCGTCTGGCCGTAAGTGACCTGGCGCCAAGGCCCGTGGCCGGGTTCGCGCTGTTTCATCCAGGGCCGGTCGGGATGCGACTCGGCGCGGACCTTGAGCAGGTGGGCGATCGAGCGCGGGCCCTCGCCAGGCAGATGGTTCGATCGCAGCACGATGCTGCCGTCGGCGCGGCGCTCGACCGACACATCGGGTCCTTTCATCGGCAGTGGCTTGAACGGCGGCAGCGCGGCGCGCGTGGCCACGCCTGGTGTCGGCGTGATGGGCATTGGGTTCATGGCGTTGATGTTCGGTCCGCCACCGCGTGTTGCGGCGTCAAGCGGGGGACAACTGGGCGCGATCCGACGGTGCTGCCAGGCGGATCTACCCTTGGCCCACCCAGTCTTCCAGCCGCAGGCCCGGCACTCGGGCAAATTCGCGCTGGTTGGTGCTGACCAAAATCACGCCCAAGGCCAGCGCATGGGCCGCAATCTGCGTGTCGAGCGGGCCGATCGGCGTGCCTGCGGCTTCCAGCGCCGCACGCAGGCGCCCGTAGGCCAGCGCGGCTGAGCGGTCGAAATCGGCAATCTCTAGGGGCTCCAGGAACTGTTCGAGCGCTCTCTGGTTGCGAGCCGACCCGCTCTTGGCCACGCCGAAGGCCAACTCCGCCACCGTGACCGAGGACAGCCCCAGGCCGGCTACTTCCTGCGCCCGCAGCGCCGCCAGCACTTCAGGCGGGCGTTGCTTGATGGCGTAGATACAGATGTTGGTGTCGAGCATGAATCGCATGGTCCGGACCGCTTCAGAACGACTCGCGCGGGTCGGGCAGGGGCGGCTGCATGCGGTCTGGGAAGGATTCGAACTGGCCCAGTGCCTCGATCAAGCGCTCGATCGAGGGCTTTCGGCCCGGGCTGAGGATCACGCGGTCGCCATCACGCTCGATCAGCACCTCGGTCAGGCCTTCGAAGCGGAACGCCTTGGGCAGGCGCACCGCCTGGCTGCGTCCGTTGAGAAAGAGTTTTGCCAAGGTCATGGATGCTGCCCTGAAGCCTAAGGAATATACCAAATATATATCATTCTGAAGCCGTGGCCCGTTCACTGACAGGCTGCGAGGCGTGGACTTTGTCAACGCCTTGTGCTGGCGAAGGCTATGTGCCCATGAACTGAAAAGCCGCCCGAAGGCGGCTGATTGGCAGTGGCTGTGGCCCTCTTGAATTGGTTCGGAATCAGTTCTTCGCGTAACCAGCCGTGACACAGGCGCCTGAATAAGTCCACTTGAGCGCACCAGCATCTGCCGCCGGCGTCAGTACGCAAGTCTCCGCTTTCACGATGCCCTTAAAGTCATTTGGCGTCGCAGTGATCACACCGGCCGTGGTGCTGACGGCGGCCAGCGCACCACCGACCTTGCCGGTCACTGCGGCCGGTACGCCGTCTGCGCCGTCGCTGCAAGTTGTCAGCGCGCCTGTCGTGTTGAAGCATTCGCTGACGCCGATCTTGGCTGGCTCCATGCCACTGATGACTTCGCTGTACGCCGCGCGCTTGATGTAACTCTGGTATGCCGGCAGCGCCACAGCCGCCAAGATGCCGATGATTGCGACGACGATCATCAGTTCGATGAGGGTAAAACCTTGCTGAATGCGCTTCATGGATGTCTCTCCAGGAGAGTGGGTTGAGGGTGAGGACAACTCAGCAGTGCAGTTCGCGTGCCAACCCGATTTTCCCGTGTTTT
>CAMCTC010000131.1 GCA_945878355.1 Bordetella parapertussis
CGGCTTCGGCCGGCCTCGGGCACTCAACAGCACCACGCCGCCGTCGCACAGGTCCGTCACTGGCCGTGAGGCGTAAGGGCAACACCGAGCAAACCAGATGGACGACAAGATATGGGCCTGGTCGGCAACCCGGATCGCTGACAGCGTCCGCGCCAGAGACATCAGCAGCCGCGAAGCCGTGCTGTCCTTTCTGACGCGGATCGAAGAGGTCAACCCCAGCGTCAACGCCATCGTGTCGCTGCAGGCCCAAGCCGCACTCGAGACGGCCGACGACGCCGACCGCGCAGTGGCGGCAGGGGATCGCCTGGGACCGCTCCATGGGGTGCCGATCACCACCAAGGTCAATGTCGACCAGGCCGGCCTGCCAACGACCAACGGTGTGGTCGCTCTGGCTGACAACCTGGCGCACAGCGACAGCCCGGTGGTGGCGAACCTGCGGCAGGCCGGCGCGGTGCTGCTGGGGCGCACCAACACGCCGGCGTTCTCGATGCGCTGGTACACCGATAACGACCTGCACGGGCGCACGCTCAACCCCTGGGATGCCGATCGCACGCCCGGCGGCTCCAGTGGTGGCGCCGCGGTGGCGGTGGCCACGGGCATGTGCGCCATCGGCCACGGCAACGATGGCGGCGGCTCGATACGTTATCCCGCTTACTGCACGGCGACCGTCGGTCTGAGGCCGTCGTTCGGTCGCGTGCCGTCATTCAACGCGACCGCGCCCACCGAGCGCCAACTCTCACTTCAGTTCATCTCGGTGCAGGGCGCCGTGACACGCACCGTGGCAGACGCCAGGCTGGCGCTGTACGCGATGGCGGTGGACGATCCGCGTGACCCCTGGTTTGTGCCCGTCCCGCTAGAGCTGCCACGCAACCAGCCACGCACCGTCGCGCTGAGCATAGACCCCGCAGGCGTCGGTGTGCATGCCGTCGTGCGCGACCAGTTGAACAAGGCTGCAGCGATCCTGACCAACGCCGGCTACCGGGTCGAATTGCAGGACCCTCCCGATGTGGGCGCTGCGGCTGCAGCCTGGAACGACTATGCCCAAGGCGAAGCGCGCCTCGCCGTCGGAAGCCAGGTCATGTCGCTAGGCGATCACCGCGCCAAGCGTGCGTTCGAGTTGATGATGGCCCGTACACCAATGCTCGACACCGCGAGCCTGATGCGACTCGGCGCCGCGCGCGCGACGCTGCTGCGCCGATGGCAGTTGTTCATGCAGGCCTCGCCGCTGGTCTTGTGCCCGGTGGCGATGGAACCAGCGCTGCCCTATGGCGTTGATACCGAGAGCGAGGCCAGCGTCGATCGACTGTACAGATCGCATGTGTGGCTGTTCGCCACATCCTTGCTGGGCCTGCCGTCGATCTCCGTACCAACCGGTGTGGTCGACGGCCTGCCCATGGGGGTGCAGATCATCGGACCCCGGTTCCGCGAAGACATGGTCCTCGATGCCGCGCAGGCGATCGAGCAGGCCTGCGGCGTCCACACACCCATCCATCCCAAAACACACAGCGCGAATGCTCATCAGCGATGAAGAACCTGCCTGCTGAACGCTGAATCGCGACGCCGGCAAAGCCCGAGTTTTGATCGGCCACTGCGCCATACAGGCTCGCCGGCATTCGCCACCGGATGGAATGACAGCGAGCCATACACTGGTTGTTTCAACCGAAGGAAATCGCCATGAAGATCGTCCGGCTACGTCAGCCCGCCAGCCTCGAGAACTTGCAGATCGGCTCGGCCGAGCGGCGTCCGCCGGGCCAGGGGGAAGTCGTGGTTCGGATCCACGCCAGTTCGCTGAACTACCACGACTACGCGGTGGTGATGGGCCAGATCGTCGCGGCCGATGGTCGCATCCCGATGTCCGACGGCGCGGGCGAGGTTGTCGACGTCGGCCCGCCGCTGGGCGGTCTGGTGGAGCAGCCGGACTTCAAGGTCGGTGATGCGGTCGTCAGCACCTTCTTTCCTCGATGGCTGGACGGACCTGTGTCGGCGCGCGCGCGGGTCGGCGTTCCCGGCGACCACATCGACGGCTACGCCTGCGAATACGCCACCGTGCCGGCACTGGCGCTGACTCGGTCACCGGCCGGCTACACACACGCCGAGGCGGCGACGCTGCCTTGCGCAGCGGTCACAGCCTGGCGGGCGCTGATGGTCAACGGGCCGGTGCAGCCCGGCGAGACCGTCGTCGTCCAGGGCACGGGCGGCGTCTCCGTGTTTGCGCTGCAGTTCGCGAAGGCAGCCGGCGCCACCGTGATCGCCACGTCGTCGTCGGATGAGAAGCTCGAACGGCTGCGTGCACTCGGCGCAGACCATCTGATCAACTACCGCGAGACGCCAAAGTGGGCCAGGTCCGTGCTGGAGTTCACAGACGGCGAGGGGGCAGACCATGTGGTGGAAGTCGGCGGGTCGGGAACGCTCGGTCAGTCGCTGCATGCCTGCCGCGTTGGCGGCCATATTTCGATGATCGGCGTGCTGACCGGCGTGCAAGGGCCTGTGTCCACCGCCACGGTGATGTCCAAGAACATCCGGCTGCAAGGGATTTCAGTCGGCAGCCGCAGACACCAGCTCGACATGGTGCGCGCGATCGAAGCGACAGGCCTGCGGCCGGTGATGGACCGGCACTTCCCGCTAGACGCGATCGCCGAGGCCTTTCGGCACCAGGCGTCCGGTCAGCATTTCGGCAAAATCATCCTCGAGGTCTGAGCGCCCCGAGGCCGGCCGACGCCGGCCGCCCCCCCCATGGGGGGTCAAGTGGCCAAGCCACATTTACTTGAGAGGTGCGGTTCGCAGTTCGGCTTGGCGCTCTGGGCTACCAGTCGTACCGACGCCGCAAGGCTTGGCCGCGATCCACCACGGCGTGCGCTCAACTACGCCTCGACCGCCGGTTCAGCTCGCTTCGCGTTGCCGGCGGTTCTCAGCGGCCTGAAGATGGACCCAAGCGTGGCGCAGCGGGCCCGGGTCGATGCCAGCAGCGCGGGCGCGGGCGAGCATGTCGCCGACGATGTGTTCGCCTTCGGTGCGCCCGCCACCTTCCAGGTCACGCAGCATCGAGGCCATCATCGGCGACGCACGGTCCGTGAGCATCGCCTTGAACGGAACCATCGCGGCGGCACGGGGGGTATGTCCTGCGGCCCGGGCCGCGCGATCGCAGACGTCAAAGGCCTCGGCCATCAGCGCAGCGCCTTCATCGGTGCGCAGGATGTCGCCGGCTGAGCTGCGCATCAAACAGGTCATCGCGGCGAGCGTGGCCAGGCCGACGAACTTCTCCCACAGCCCGAGCATCATGTCCTCGGCCAGCTCAACGGTCACCGGCGTGGCAGCAAAGAAGTCGCGCAGCACCTGCAGCTTGGGCAATACGTCGGCCGAGGTGCCGGGCAGGCCACCGAAGCTGATGCGGTGGAAGGTGCCGAGCTGCACCACATCGCCATCGGCCGTCAGCGTCGCCGGAATGCCGACACTGCCGGCGGCCACGCGGGCGGCACCAAAAGCGCTGCGCAGCGCATCGAGGTGGGCCAGGCCGTTGAGCAGCGGCAGCACGTGCGTCGAAGGCCCCATCGCGGGGCCGATCGCGTCGATCGCAGCGTCCAGGTCATAGGCTTTGCAGGTCAGCAGCAGCAGATCAGCCGGCGACTCGATCTGCTCGCGCAGCACGGTCTTGGCAGGCACGGTGAAGTCGCCAAACGGGCTCTTGACGACCAGTCCGCGATCGCGAAGCTGCGCACAGCGCCGTTCACGGACGAGAAACTGCACGTCGGCGCCGGACTGCACCAGACGCGCACCGAAATAGCCGCCGATAGCGCCGGCACCGAGGACAAGGATTTTCATGGGTCTTGGCGCTCCAGGTCGAAAATGGAAAATTCGGCCCGATCATGCCAGCTGCTGTGGTCGCCGGGTCGCCGGTGAAAACCCGGCCCGGCCAGGGCGTCGCACAGGCTGGCATCGGGTTAATGCCTCTATCTGGCACCGGGAGCGCTTTGTACACTGGCTTGCGCCTGAACGGAAGTCGGCCCCATGGCCACGGGCTCCCGATCTGAATGGCGCGCAGGGCCAGGCCATTCCATTGGGTGCACAACATCGCGATCGACACCAAGGGAAACATCTTCACGGCCGAGGTCGACACCGGCATGCGTTTGCAACGCCTAAGGCCGGCGCAATAGGCTTGCTTGCCACGATGGCGGCAGGCAAGGGCCGAACCACACATCTTCAGGAATATTCATGACCCGTCCACAGGCCGTTCCCACCGTGCAGATCAACGATGACCGCGTCATCGTCACCGAATGGCGCTTTGCGCCTGGCGCCGAGACCGGTTGGCACCGCCATGGACATGACTACGTGGTGGTGCCGATGACCAACGGCGAGTTGCTGCTGGAAACCCCGGAAGGCAACCGCACGGCACCGCTGGTGGCCGGACTTTCCTACAACCGGCAGGTGGGCGTCGAACACAACGTGATCAACAACACCGACCACGAAGTCGTCTTCGTCGAGATCGAGATCCGCTGAACCTGTCTTGCGCAGTTGCTGGCTGCGCCGCCTCAGAATTCAAGCTGCCATCGAACCTGCACGCCAAGGTCTGTGGACAGGTCCTTGCGGTCGGCGCCGGGCAGCCTTAAACCGTCCAGACCCCGCTCGCGTTGCTGCGATAGCCCAGTGCCAGGTAGGCCGCGTCCACCAGGGACTGCCCGCGCGGGTTGAGCAAGATGCCCTGCCCCATCCGGTTCATCATGTAACCCAAGCTCATCTTGCAGGCAGGGTCGGCGAAGCCGATCGAACCGCCGGCGCCGACATGGCCGAAAGCCGCTTCGGACAGGATCGCCGAGCAAGAGGCGGTGTTTTCCAGCGCGCGGTTGTCCATGGACTTCATGAAGCCCAGCGAAAACCTGGTCGGGATCGCCAGCGTCGCGTCCTCGTGGGTGGCAACACTGATCTGGCCCATGCGGCTCAGGGTGTCGGGGCCGACCAGGCGCACGCCATTCAGGCTGCCGCCGTTGGCCAGCGCGGCGTACAGGCCTGCCAGGCCGCGTCCGTTGGAAATGCCGTTGGCCGAGCCGATCTCAGCAGCGTGGGCGACGCGGGTGTTGGGGCTGAATCGACCCATGCCGCCCAAAAACATCGCGGTCGGGCCGGCGGGGTCGGCCTTCATGGCCTGGGCCATGCGCGAGTTGCGGGCGGCGGCGTCCACCAGTGCAGGGATCATCGGCGCCACGCGCGTTTCGTGTTCTTCGGGCAGGCCCATCCAGAAGTCGACGCCCAAGGGCCCGGTCACCTCGTCGCGGAGAAACAAGCCCATGCGCTTGGCGGTGGAGCGATGCACCATTTCGCCCACGGTCCAGGCGCTGGTGACACCGTGGTAGCCGTTGCGAGTGCCCGGTTTCCAGAACGGCGTCTCCTTGGCCAAGACCTCGACCATGTAGTCGTAGTCGTAGAAAGCGCCTTCCTTCAACGGCGCTCTCACCGAGGGCAGTCCCACCGAGTGGTCGAGCATCATCGAGACCAGCGCGCCTTCCTTGCCGGCTTGGCCGAAGGCTGGCCAGTAGCGCGTCACCGGGGCGTTGAAGTCCAGCAGGCCGCGGTCCGCGGCCATGTGCGCGCACAAGGCCGAGGCGCCCTTGGTGCAGGAAAACACCACGCCGATGGTGTCGCGTTCCCAGGGATCGCCGCCATCGGTCTTCTGGCCGCCCCAGAGGTCGACAACAGTCTTGCCTTCGAGCGTGATGGCGACGCTGGCGCCCACTTCATCCTGGGACTGGAAATTCTCCACAAAGGCCTCAAGCACGCCTTTGAATCGATCGTCACATGTTCCCTGCACGATGCCACGCTGGGTGGTCACGGCGATATTTGCCATCGTCTGCGCTTTCTGAGTGCGGCCCGTCGGAACGAGGACCTGTGGTTGAACCTTCATTGTCACGAATTTGTGTCGACTGCGACCAGCAGGTTCCAGCCATCGAAATCTCGTCAGTGAGCCAGACATCTGCGGTCGGCGATGAGGGTCATTGGCCTGGGTCGGGTGCAAGCCCGCGCTTGCCCTTGCCCGCAGACTCGCCGCCTGCGCTCAGTCGCGGGCATCGTCGACGGGTGAGTACATTCCAGACCATCGCATGCGCAGCTGAGCACGGTCGTCAGAATGCTCAGGCACTTTTAACCCTAGGATCATCGATCATGAAACTCGCCAAACCCAAATTCGACATTGGCCTGGCCACCAACCATCTCGAGCCCATGCTGCGGTTCTGGCAAGACGAGGTCGGGCTACCGTTTGATCACCTGCTGAAGGTCCGGCGCGGCATGGACCAGCATCGGCACGACCTGAAGGGGTCGGTGCTGAAGATCAACCACCTGGCCGACCCTCTGCCTCAAACCCCGCCCAGCGGTTATCGCGAACTGCTGATCGCCCAACAGGGCTTGAGCGCAGCCAAGTCCTTGGTCGACCCGGACGGCAACCGGGTCAGTCTGGTGCCCATGGGTGCATTCGGCATCACGCAGATCGGTGTTCGGCTGGCGGTGCGTGATCTGCAGGCGCAGCGGCGCTTCTATGCCGATGCACTTGGCCTGACCGAACTGGACTGCACGTCGGGTGCAGCATTCCAAGCTGGCGAGGGCGTCATTGTGTTGGAGCAGGCCGACGATGCGCCGCTGGACGCCCCGTTTGAGGGCAGTGGCTGGCGTTACCTGACCTTTCAGGTCTTTGCCGTCGACAGTGACCATGCCCACGTTCTTGCCCACGGTGGACGCGAAGCCACCGCCCCTAGAACCTTGGGCACGACCGCCCGTATCTCGATGGTCAAGGACCCGGCAGGCAACTGGATTGAAATCTCTCAGCGCGCGTCGATCACCGGTTCGCTGGAACCGCGCTAGCTTGCTCGCGCTCGGTCGGCGACACCCAGCCGCAGCTCATTGCCAGTGCAATGTGTCACTCTGCTTGCCACTGAAGCGGGGCTTAGCCCGAATGAACTCCCGACAGTGCAGCACACCAACAAGGCCGGCATCGCCAGGGGTCTGACCTTGCCGCGCAAGGTCGGCCAGGTACACCGCACCAGCTGCGGTTTGTGGGTCAATATGGTGGGATCGGCGCTTGAGGTTCAGGCTGCGAGTTCCATCAAGCACGCGAGCCCGTGCCCCTTGCCGACTGAGGCGTTGTGCCTGTCCATCCTTGGAAAGCACGAACAAAGGAGTTGGGGTCTTCGAATCCGAGCAAGAAGGAGATCTCCGCACCGGTCATCGATGAGTTCTGGAGATAGTGCCGGGCCAGCGAAGTTCGCACCTGGTCCAGCGTTTGCTGGAAGCTGCAGCCCTCGTCGTTCAGTCGCCGCTGCAGCGTGCGCGTGCTGACGCCCAGTTTCTTGCAAATCACTGCCATAGACAGGTCGCCAGCAGGCAGGGCTTCCAGCAAGGTGCTGTAAACCCGATCGCGCATCGTGGCCTGCCGATCGAGTTCGTGCAGCCGCTTTCTCAAGCCCGGCTCGAAGAAGGACCACATGCCGTGGTTCGCGGTCAGGAAGGGCCGGCAGGCATCCTCAGCACTAAATACCAAAGTGAGCGCATCGGCGCGATCCACATCGAGCCCGAAGTGCTCTGCGTAGACGTCGGCATGACCGAGGGGTAGCGGGCAAGTCAGGGCCAGAGGCTGCACCCTGCACCGGGTCGCCATTCGTACCAGCTGCACGAAGAACACCAGTTCGAAGGCCATCAGCACGGGCGGTGGCGGGCAACGCTTGTCCAGCCATTCCAGCGTGAGCGTGGTGCGCTGCGCGCTGATGTCGACCTGCAAAGTCATCGGCGCCACCAGCCGTTTGTAGTTGGCGATGCGCAGCAACGCAGCGTTCAGGTCGGTGCTGCACAGCGCGGCAAACAAGGCGGGGTCGAACCAATCCGCGGACAAGGCCTGCCCGATGCGCAAGGGCAGCGGAAGCGCCGACGCGCCAGCTTCGTCCTCAAGAGCCGCCCACAGCCTGAAGTACTGCTGCGAGTCCAGCTGGACGTTGTCCCGCGCAAACAAGTCCCCCGGCAACTGCGCACGGCGCAGCACATGAGCGGGATTGATCTCGAGGTCGCGCAGCAGCAGCCGCCAACCATGCTGCACAGCATAGCCGCCAACAGCGACCGGCCGCAGGGACGAAACAGGCTTCGCGGCAACACGAATTCCGTCGGCGGGTGCATCGGATCTCAGCCGCTGGGCGACAGCGTCGCTGGAGTCAGAACGTCCCATGAAATCCTCAAGCACCAAAAGTTGCCGCATCGCGCCAGTGTAAGCAGCGAAAAACGCCAGCGCACTGGCGAAACGCGCCAATCCCGGGTTGCTTGAATTGGCGTGATTGGCTGCGTATATGGCGCATTATGCAGGTGCATAGGCAACGTCAACTGGGCACAGTGTGGCGCATTCCTTCTAAAGGCCCAGAACATGAAGTTGACCGTGAACGGCAAGACCCACGACCTGAACGTCGAACCCGAAATGCCGCTGCTGTGGGTGCTGCGTGATGAGCTGAACCTGCCCGGGACGAAGTTCGGCTGTGGCATGGCGCTGTGCGGTGCTTGCACGGTCCATGTGGACGGCGCACCCGTGCGCTCTTGCGTGACGCCGGTGGGCGCCATCCGTGGCGCCGTGACCACGATCGAAGGCCTGGGCACGCCGGTCGCCCTGCACTTGGTGCAGGCCGCCTGGATTGAACACCAGGTGGCGCAATGCGGCTACTGCCAGTCAGGCCAGGTCATGAGCGCAGCCGCGCTGCTGCAGCACAACATTGCGCCCACGGATGCCGACATCGACGTCGCGATGTCGGGCAACCTGTGCCGCTGCGGCGCTTACCCGCGCATCCGCGCCGCAATCCACGATGCGGCCCAGCGCATCCGGGAAGCCTGAACATGAGCAAGATCAGAACAATCGCCCGGCGCAGCTTCCTGATCGGCTCCGCCGCCGTGGCTGGCGGGTCCGTATTCGGCGTCTACAAGTATCTGCAACCGCACCCCAACCCTTTGCTGGGCGAGTTGCCCGATGGCGCGACAGCGATAACGCCTTATGTGCGCATCGACGCCCAGGGCGTGACGATCATCACGCCGCGCGCCGAGATGGGCCAGGGCATCCACACCACGCTGGCGGCCCTGGTGGCCGAAGAGTTGGATGTCGCCTGGGACAGCATCCGCGTCGAGCATGGCTCGCCCGGCGCGGCTTATTTCAACAAGGCGATGCTTCAAGGCGGCGTTCCGTTCGCCGCCCTTGACCAAGGCGGCATGGCGCAAGCCATGCGGGGCAGCATGGGCGTACTGGGCAAGTTCATGGGCATCCAGGGCACCGGCGGCTCGTCCAGCGTACCCGATGCGTTCGACAAGATGCGCGTTGCAGGTGCGGCAGCGCGCTTTGCGCTGGTGGCGGCGGCCGCTGATCGCCTGGGTGCAGCCGCGGCTACGCTCAAGACCGACAACGGTGCGGTGATCGCCCCGGACGGCAAACGCTTGCCCTACACCGAACTGGCCAGCGCGGCGGCCACGATCGCGTTGCCAGACGCCCCGGCACTCAAGCCCCGCGAGCAGTGGCGCTACCTCGGCAAGCCGATGCCGCGGGTGGACATGGCGGGCAAGTGCACCGGCACCGCGACCTTCGGCATCGATGTGCGCTTGCGCGAGATGGTGTTTGCAACCGTTCGGATGAACCCAGCCATCGGCGCACCGATCAAGACCTTCAACGCCACCGCCGCGACAGCGATGCGCGGCGTGTTGCAGGTGGTGGCGCTGCCCGGCGGCGTCGGGGTGATCGCCGACAACACTTGGCGCGCCTTCCAGGCCGCGCAGGCCGTGCAGTGCGACTGGGCCGAGCCGGTTCACCGCACCACCACTGCGGCGTTGATGGACGCCATCACGGCGTCGTTCGACGACAAGCACCAGGACAGCCGCATTCGTGACGACGGTGATGTCACCAAGGCCTTGGCAGCAACCAAGGTGCTGGAGGCCGAATACCGCGTGCCCTTCCTGGCCCACGCGCCGATGGAGCCGATGAACGCTGTGGCCTGGCTGCGCGACGGCAGGCTGGACATCTGGACCGGCACCCAGGCGCCGACAGTGGCACGAGACCAAGCCGCCCAACTGGCGGGCCTGGCACCCGACCAGGTCTTCGTGCACACCCTGTTGATGGGCGGCAGCTTCGGCCGGCGTGCCGAATCCGACTATGTGTTGCAGGCCGTGCGCCTGGCCATGGCGGCCAAGGGCAAGCCAGTCAAGTTGACCTGGCGTCGGGAAGAAGACATGACGCAAGACTTTTTCCGCCCCGCGGCGGTGGCGCGCCTGCGCGGCAGCACTGGTGCGGGCACGGTGCAGGCCTTGGATGTGCGGGTGGCCAGCCCTTCGGTGCTGGAGTCGCAGGGCGGGCGACTCGGCATCGCCATGCCTGGCCCCGACAAGCTGATCGCCGAAGGCACTTACGACCAGCCCTACGCTATTCCGCACTACCGCGCCACCGGCTACCGCACACCGGCGTTGTTGCCGATCAGCAGTTGGCGCTCGGTCGGCAATTCATACAACGGTTTCTTCATGGAGAGCTTCATCGATGAACTCGCGGCGCAGGCCGGCGCCGACCCGATGGCGCTGCGGCTCAGCCTGATCAACCACGAGCCGTCGCGCCTGGTGCTGGCCGCCGTCGCCGAAATGTCCGAATGGGGCAAGCCACTCGACCAAGGCCGCGGCCGGGGCGTGGCGTTCCACTTCTCTTTCGGCGTGCCGGTGGCCGAAGTCGTAGAGGTCACCGCGACCAGGGACGGCCTCCGGGTCGACAAGGTCTTCGTGGCCGCCGACGTGGGCACCGCCCTGGACCCGCGCAACATCGAGGCACAGCTGCAATCGGCTGTCATCTTTGGGCTGAGCGCGGCGATGTTTGGCGAGATCAGCTTTGCCAAAGGCGCGGTGGAGCAGACCAACTTCCACCAGTACCCCGTCCTTCGCATGGGGCAGTCGCCCCAGATCAGCGTGCGCATCCTGCAGGGTGGCAGCGCTATCAGGGGAATCGGTGAACCTGGCACTCCACCGGCGGCGCCTGCACTGGCGAACGCGATCTTCAGCGCAACCGGTCGGAGAATCCGAGAATTACCGCTCAACAAACACATCGGCTTCGCCTGATGCGACCATTCGACAGTTACCGGACAGCCAACGCCACCACCCGCTCATCATGGACATCGTCACCACCTACTTCGACGCCGAACGCGGCGAGAGCATGCTTTTCATCGCTGTCGGCGCCGTCGCGCTGGCCGTCTCGGCCTGGTGTCTGATCGTGCTGCGCAAACCGTTCTTCATCGGTATGGCGGCCACCTTGGCGGTGGTGGCGGTACTGCAGGCGGTGGTTGGGGTCACCATCTATCAGCGCAGCCCGAAGGACACGGCTCGGGTGCAGCAGATGCTGCAGTCTGCGCCGGATCAGGTGAAGGCCGAAGAAGTGCCGCGCATGCGCGTGGTGATGCGCAACTTCAGGATCTACCTCGGGGTGGAATTGGCGCTGCTGATCCTGAGCCTGTCGGTCCTGGCGTTCGCGGCCCAGGGCGGCTGGTTGCGCGGCGCAGCGGTGGGTTTGGCGCTGCAGGCGCTGTTCACCGCGGTGCTCGACCTGGCTGCCACGCGGCGCGGCGATGCCTACCTGACCTGGCTGCTCTCGCAGCCTTGAAACCCCCTGTCCCAAAGGCCCACCTGATGAACCCAATGACCCGCAGGGATGTCCTGGCGCGTGCAGTCTGCGCAACGGCGCTGATGAGCTTGGGACTGCTGTCGCGCAGCGCGTCCGCCCGTGAGCTGGTCCAGCCCCATCGCGTGGTCGATCTGGACTGGCGGGACGAGAAGAGGGGTCGGGACGTGCCTGCCCGCCTCTACCTGCCGCAGATGGCCGACATCGACAGCCGGGTGCCGCTGGTCGTGTTCTCGCACGGCATCGGCGGGTCCAGGTTCGGTTACAGCTACCTCGGACGCCACTGGGCAGGCCAGGGCTTTGCCAGCCTGCACCTCCAGCATGTGGGCAGCGACCGCGCGCTGTGGACCCGCGGCAGCCCCTTTGCCGTGG
Source organism: Bordetella parapertussis (assembly GCA_945878355.1). Lineage (GTDB taxonomy): Bacteria > Pseudomonadota > Gammaproteobacteria > Burkholderiales > Burkholderiaceae_C > Pseudaquabacterium. The sequence goes on from CAMCTC010000131.1 coordinate 12,017, forward strand.
TGAGCCGACTGCATGACGCGGCGCAGGACGCAGAGGCGATCGCCCGCGCGCACGATCTGCGCTTCGCGCTGGACCAGCTGCTGAGCGGTGATCTGACCCGCTGGATCGATGGCGAGCGCATCGTGGCTGCCGGCCATTCGTATGGCGCGAACACCACACTGCTGGCCGCTGGCGCGCAGGTGGTGCGGCAAGGCCGCCTGCTCGACCTGCATGAACCCCGCCTGCGGGCGGCCATCGTGATCTCGGCGCCACCGTTCTACGGCGAATCGTCGCCCCGCAGCATCCTGGGGCCGGTGCGCCTGCCCAGCCTGCACATCACCGCTACCGAGGACGTGATCCGCATCCCGGGCTACTGGAGCGAAGCGCAGGACCGCATCGCCATCTTCGATGGCCTGGGCGCCACCCGCAAGTGGCTGGCGGTGTTCACCGGTGGCTCGCACAGCATGTTCACCGACCGGGCGGGCACCGGCGGCCTGTTGTTGAATGCGCAGGTCAAGGCAGCCACGTGCGAGCTGACGGCGGCCTTCTTGCGCAGCATTCTTGGCGACGACGACCTTGAGCTGCGCGCTTGGCCGCAACGCCATGCGGCGATCCTGTCGCGCTTCACGGCCCCGGCGTCCTCGACGGCCTCCTAGTGCTGCACCCCGGAGATATCGAAACATGAAAGCGCGCCTTCGACCCGGTGGCGTCGTTGCAAATCCTCGCGATACCTCGGGTATCGCTGCGGTTTGCGCCTAGCCATCGGGCCGAATCCATCGCTTTCATCTTGTTTCGATCCT
>CAMCTC010000132.1 GCA_945878355.1 Bordetella parapertussis
GTCATTTCGCCGTCGTCGGCGTCGAGTTCCTTGTGCAGCACCAGGAAGCGACTGATCTGGCTGCCGGCGAGCATGTCGTCCATCGCCAAGTCAGCGTTGACCTGTTCCACGCAATCGCGGATCAGCTCGTAGACCTCTGGCCTTTGCGCCAGGTCGGCGTAGCCTGCGTAAGCGAGGTTTCGGCGCTCGGCCCAGTTGCCGACGGCTTCGACATCGATGTTGACGAAGGCGCAGACCACGCTGCGCTGGTCGCCAAAGGCCACCGCCTCCTTGATGTACGGGAAGAATTTGAGCTTGTTCTCGACATATTTGGGCGCGAACATCGCGCCGTCGTGCGGCCCGCCTTTGAGCCGACCGACGTCCTTGTGGCGGTCGATGATCTTCAGGTGGCCACCGGCGTCCAGGAATCCGGCGTCTCCGCTGTGGTACCAGCCGTCGGGCGTCAAGGCCTCGGCGGTGGCGCCCGGGTTTTTGTAGTATTCCTTGAGCAGACCCGGGCTCTTGATCAGGATCTCGCCGCTGTCGGCCAGCTTGATCTGCACCCCGGCGATCGGCACACCGACGGTGTCGGATCGCGCCTCGTGGTCGGGCTGCAGGCAGACGAACACGGCGGTCTCGGTCGAGCCGTAGAGTTGCTTGAGGTTGACGCCTATCGAGCGGTAGAAGCTGAACAGGTCGGGCCCTATCGCCTCGCCTGCGGTGTAGGCCACACGCACACGGCTGAAACCCAGGCTGTTGCGCAGCGGGCCGTAGATTGCCAGATCTCCGAGGCGCCACTTCAGGCGGTCGATCCACGAGACCGGCTTGCCATCCAGCCGTGCCGGGCCGACGCGCCGGGCCAAGGTCATGCAGCGCTGGAACAGCCAACGCTTGAGACTCGAGGCGTCCTCCATCCGGATCATCACTGTCGTCAGCAGGCCTTCAAAGATGCGCGGCGGCGCAAAGTAATAGGTCGGGCCGACCTCTTTGAGGTCTATCGTGACGGTGGCTGCCGATTCGGGGCAGTTGACGATGTAGCCGCAGGCCAGCCACTGTGCATAGCTGAAGATGTTCTGGCCGATCCACGCCAGAGGCATATACGCCAGCACCTCTTCGCGCTCGGTCAAGTGATCGAAGTCCTTGCCTGCCTGGGCCCGGTCCAGCAGCGAGGCGTGGGTGTGCACGACGCCTTTTGGATTGCCGGTGGTACCCGATGTGAAGAACATCGCCGCCACATCATCGGGCTTGCGTTTGGCCACCTCGGCGTCGAAGAAGCCGGGGTCACGATGACTGCGTGCCGCACCTGCTTCGATCAGTGCATCGATCGCGCCCAGGCCTGGCTCGTCGTACTTGCGCAAGCCACGTGGGTCGTCGAACCAGATGCGCGCCAGCCCTGGGCATTGGTCCCGTATCTCGAGCAGTTTGTCGACTTGCTCCTGGTTTTCGACCACCGCGAACACCACCTCGGCGTTGTTGATCGGAAAGACGAATTCGCTGCTCGCCGCATCCTGGTAGAGCGGCACCGGCACCGCACCCAGCGACTGCACGGCCAGCATGCTGGCATACAGGCGCGGGCGGTTGTCGCCCACCACGATCACATGTTGACCCGCGGCCAAGCCGGCCTCGGCCATGCCGCAGGCCAGGTCGCGCACCAGACGGGCCAACTTCGACCAACTGGTGGTTTGCCAGATGCCGTATTCTTTTTCACGCAGTGCCGCTGCGTCGGGTCGCTGGCGCGCATGGTCAAGCATCAAGCGGGGAAAGGTCGTCAGCAAGGCAACTCCTTCAGCATGAGCCGTCCAACAGGACAGGTCAGCGATTGCGAGCGTATGCTAGGACTTGGTTTGACGCTTTTTTGTCGGTACGACGACAATTAAAGGGTCTTCCCTGATCGGACTTTCCCAGGTTATTGATCCAGATCGTCTCTATGCACCCATCCGCTCCTCGACTGCGACAGCGAGCGCGCTCGCCCAGTGCGGCTGAGTTGCTCAATATTCCATGGCTGGCCGTGATCTCGGAGGCCGACCGGCACGAAGCCGCTGCAGCGCTGCAGGTGGTGAGCGCCGAGCCGGGCGAGAGAGTCTGCCGCACCGGTGCGCCGTCGACCTTCTGGTTTGGCGTGATCGACGGCCTGCTCAAGATGAGCAATGTCAACCTTGAGGGACAGCAGATCACTTACACCGGCTTGCCGCCGGGCGCCTGGTTCGGTGAGGGCACGCTGCTCAAGCGTGAGATCTACCGCTACAACATCGAGGCGCTGCGCAAAAGTACGGTCGCTGGCCTGCCGTTGGCGGTATTCTGGCGCCTGCTCGAGCGCAGCATTCCGTTCAACCGCTTTGTGATGAACCAGCTCAACGAGCGTCTGGGCCAGTTCATCGCAGCGCGCGAGATAGACCGTGTCAACCAGCCCGATGCGCGCGTTGCGCGCAGCCTGGCCGCACTCTTTCACCCAGTGCTCTATCCCGGCGTCGGGCAGTTGTTGCGCATCACCCAGCAGGAACTGGCCTATCTGGTGGGGCTGTCACGCCAGCGTGTGAATTCGGCGCTCAATGCCTTGCAGGCGGTAGGACTGATTCGCGTCGAATACGGTGGGCTACGGGTGCTGGACCTGAAAGGCCTCAGAGCCCACGGCGTCGATTGACACGCTGGGCCCATGTCCTTGCGCATCGCGGCGGCGGCGCTCGATACCGAGATGCGCCGTCAGTGGGCACATCCTCAGGCAGGGAGTATGTCGTTGCTGAACAACTCTTGTACCGTTTCACGGCGGCGGATCAGCGTCGCCTGACCGCCGTCGACCATCACCTCGGCGGCGCGCGGCCGGGTGTTGTAGTTGCTGGCCATCGTCATGCCATAGGCGCCGGCAGACAGCACAGCCAGCAGGTCACCGACCTGCAGCGTCAGCGTGCGGTCTCGTCCCAGCCAGTCCCCGGACTCGCAGACCGGGCCCACCACGTCCCAGGTCATGGCATCGCCCAAGCGCTGCTTGCAGGGCACGATGCCCATCCAGGCCTGGTACATCGCGGGTCGAATCAAATCGTTCATGGCTGCATCGACGATGCAGAAGTTCTTCTCTGGCGAAGGCTTGAGCACCAGCACCTCGGTCAGCAGCACGCCGGCGTTGCCGACCAAGGAGCGACCAGGCTCCATCAGCAGTTCGCGGTGGCCATGCCCGCGGGCGTCTATGCGCGCCAGCAACTGGGCTATCAGCATGCCGGCTGCGGGCGGCTGCTCGTCGGTGTAGGTGATGCCCAGGCCGCCGCCCAGATCGATGTGATGGATGTGCGCGCCGTCGGCCTCGACCTGTTCGACCAGGTCTAGCAGGCGCTCCAGCGCATCCAGGTACGGCGCGACCTCGGTGATCTGCGAGCCGATGTGGCAGTCGATCCCCACGACCCGTAGCCCGGGCAGGTTGGCGGCCTGGGCGTAGGCAGCGCGTGCGCGCTCGTGCGCGACGCCAAACTTGTTGCCCTTCAGGCCTGTGGAGATGTAGGGGTGGGTCTTGGCGTCGACATCCGGGTTCACGCGCAGGCTGACCGCGGCCGTACGGCCCAGACTCAAGGCGACCGCTGACAGCGTCTGCAACTCGCTCTCGCTCTCGACGTTGAAGCACTTGACGCCGGCTTCCAATGCCTCAGCCATTTCGATGCGGGTCTTGCCCACACCCGAGAACACCACCTTGGCCGGGTCGCCGCCAGCGGCAATCACCCGCGCCAATTCGCCACCCGAGACGATGTCGAAGCCCAAACCCATGTCGGCAAAGGTCTTGATCACTGCCAGGCTGGAATTGGCCTTCATCGCGTAGCACAGCAGGTGTGGACGGTTTGCCAGAGCCTGTTGGTATGCGGCAGCCGCCGCGCGCATCGCAGTTCGCGAGTACACATAGAGCGGCGTACCGAACTCGTTCGTCAGGTCGGCCAGGCGAACCTCGTCCAACCACAAATCCGATCCTCGACGGGTCAAAAATGGACTGCCGGGCAACGTGATGGCGGTCCATGTCGCAGCCAGATCCTGGCCTCGATCCGGGCTCATGTTGGCGCTGGCGCCGAGGCGGCTTTTACTGGCGCGCTGGGTAGCGCGAGCGGGCCCTTCTGGCCGCAGCCGCTGGCGATAACCACGCCAGCCAGCAGGCCAGCGATCCGACCGGCTCGCTGCAGGCTCGCTACACTCGTTGAAGGCTTCATCTGCAGGATTCTATCGACCATGACCCACATCACCCCCCCGGCCACGCCGATATCCGACAGCGAATTCAGCCGCTTGTCGCAGGCCGCGCTGGCAGCGATCGAAGCCAGTGTCGACCAGTGGCTGGACGACGACGTGATCGACATCGACAGCCAGCGCACCGGGGGTCTGCTCGAGCTCAGCCTGCCGGGCGGCAGCAAGATCGTGGTCAACACCCAGCCGCCCTTGCGCGAGTTGTGGCTCGCCGCCAAGGCAGGCGGCCACCACTACCGACATGTGGCAGGCTGCTGGCTCGACACAAGAGATGGCAGCGAATTTTTTGCGTCGCTGTCACGCCACGCCAGTGCACAGGCGGGCCAGACGCTGTTGTTCAACCCACCTTGACGCGTCGGCCCATCGCGCGGGCTTAGCGAAACAGGTCCAGGATGCCCTTGCGCTCGGTATCGCTGGGGCTGCGCGGCACCTTGTCGTCCAGACCGACGCTGCTGATGCCCGCGCCTGGACCGAACTCGTTGAACACCCAGTCGCCTGCGCGCTGCGTCAGCCCTTCTGGCACCTCAGGCTGCTGCTCGGGCAGCTTGCGCAGCGCGTGGGTCATGTACTCCATCCACACCGGCAACGCCAGACCACCGCCGGTTTCGCGATCGCCGAGCTTGCGCGGGTTGTCGTAGCCAATCCAGACGACGGCCGCCAGCTTCGGCTGGTAGCCGGCAAACCAGGCATCCATGGAGTCATTGGTGGTGCCGGTCTTGCCGGACAAGTCCATGCGTTTGAAGGTCTGGTAGACCCGCGCCGCGGTGCCTGAGCGTGCCACCTCGCCCAGCAACTGGGTCATCACGAAAGCGTTGCGGGCGTCGATCACCCGGACCGACTCGTCGACCACTGGGGGCGCGCTTTGCTGCAGCAAGCGGCCCTTGTTGTCGGTGATGCGGGTGATCAACATCGGGTTGAGGCGGTAGCCACCGTTGGCAAACACGCTGTAGCCACTGGCCATCTGCAAGGCGGTGACCGAACCTGCGCCCAGCGCCATCGTCAGGTACGCCGGATGCTTGTCGGCTTCGAAACCGAAGCGCGTGATCCAGTCCTGGGCGAAGTGCACGCCAGTCGACTGCAAGACCCGGATCGACACCATGTTTTTCGACTTGGCCAAGGCCGTCTTGAGCGGCATCGCGCCCTCGAACTTGCCGTCGTAGTTCTTCGGCTCCCAGGGTTGGCTGCCGGTCGTGTCAGCGTCGAAAAACAGCGGCGCATCATTGACCACGGTCTGCGGCGTGAAGCCTTTTTCCAGCGCAGCCGAGTAGATGAAGGGCTTGAAGCTCGACCCAGGCTGGCGCCAGGCCTGGGTGACATGGTTGAACTTGCTCTTGCCGAAATCGAAGCCGCCGACCAGCGCGCGGATGCCACCGGTATGGGTGTCCATTGCCACGAAAGCCCCTTCGACCTCGGGCAACTGGGTCAGGGTCCAGTCGCCTTTGGGACCGCGTACCGCGCGCACGATCGCGCCGCGGCGGATCTGTTTTTGAGGCTCGGCTTTGTCGACCAGGCCTGAGCCCACCGGCTTGAGGCCTTCGCCGCTGATGGTGATGCTTTCACCCGATTGCAACACGGCCACCACCTTGTTGCGACTGGCTTCAAGCACCACGGCGGCTTTCAACTCGTCGTTGTCGGGATGGTCGGCCAGCGCCTCGGCGATGCGGGTGTCCAACTCTTTGGGGTCTGCGGGCAGGTCGACATGGTCTTCCGGGCCGCGGTAGACCTGACGCCGCTCGTAGTCGAGCAGGCCACGCCTGAGCGCCCGGTACGCCACCGCTTGGTCCGATGCATCGACGGTGACCTGGACGTTCAAACCCCGGGTCGTGGTCTCTAGCCCGTACTGACTGAAGATCAGTTGGCGCACCGCCTCTGCGACGTACTCTGCGTGCACGGCCACTTCACTGGGTGGGCGCAGTCTCAACACCTCGTTGCGCGCCAGTTCGGCCTGGTCTTCGGTGATGAAACCGTTGGACTCCATGCGGTCAATGATGTACTGCTGACGCCGTTTGGCCCGCTTCGGATTGGACACAGGGTTGTAAGCCGACGGCGCTTGCGGCAGGCCAGCCAGCATGGCAGCCTCGGCGATGGTGATCTCGGCCAGCGGCTTGCCGAAGTAGATCTCGCTGGCCGCCGCAAAGCCATAGGCGCGCTGGCCTAGGAAGATCTGGTTCATGTAGATCTCCAAAATCTGCGGCTTGGTCCGCTGACTCTCGATCTTGAGTGCCAGCAAGACCTCGTAGATCTTGCGGGTGAAGGTCTTCTCGGTCGAGAGGTAGAAATTCCTGGCAACCTGCATCGTGATGGTCGACGCGCCCTGGCTCTTGACCTTGTTGAACTGCGCCAGCCCGGCGCGGATCACGCCCAGGTAGTCCACGCCGTGATGGCGGTAGAAGCGGGCATCTTCGATCGCCAGCACCGCCTCTTGCATCACCTTCGGGATCTGCGCGATCGGGGTGTAGATGCGCCGTTCCTCGCCGAACTCGCCCAGCAGCACGCCGTCGGCCGATATCACCCGCAGCGGCAGCTTGGGCCTGTAGTCGGTCAGGCCGCTGACTTCCGGCAGGTTGGGATAGGCCACGGCCAAGGCCACGCCCAGCAGCATCGCGCCTGTCAGCAGCGCCGCCAAGCCGGCAGCAAGCAGCCAAGCCAGCGGTACAAGCAAGGTTTTCACCAAGCTGCGCTTGGGGCTGGCAGGGGGCGCTGTCTTGGCAGCGCGGGGCGCCGCTGGCGCGGGCTCGGTGTCGCTCATGGAGCGCCAGAGTGTATCGAACACGGTTCGCTGGCCTGTCGCCCGGATTGAGTTGCCCCCGGGGTATTTCGACGCGACCCGCTGGCACCGCTGCGATGGGCGTTGGGCGGCGCGGGCTTTGCTGCTAGCATCGTCTCAACTATTGAGGTGATGTCAGCCTTGTCGGTCGTTGGGAGACGCCCTGTGAGTTTTTTGGACCAGATGCTGGGCCGCCAGCCCGCGCCGATGATCGGCCTGGACATCAGTGCCTCGAGCGCCAAACTGGTTGAACTCGGCATGTCTTCGGCTGGCGTCTATGTGCTCGACCGCTTGGCCAGCGAGCCCTTCGAAAAAGGGTGGATCATTGATGGCCAGATCGAGAGTTTCGACCAAGTCGCGGCCACTGTTCTCAAGCTGATGGCCAAGAGTGGTAGCAAGACCCGGCTGGTGGCGATGGCGATGCCGCAATCGGCGGTGATCACCAAGCGGATCCTGTTGCCGGCCGGACTTCGCGACGAAGAACTTGAGCTGCAGGTCGAGTCCGAGGCCAACCAGTACATCCCGTTTTCGCTTGACGATGTGAGCTTGGACTTCTGCGTCATTGGGCCCAGCCCGAACTCGAGCGCTGATGTCGAAGTGCTGATCGCCGCTTCGCGCAAGGAGCGGGTGCAGGACCGGCAAGGTCTGGCCGAGGCCGCAGGCCTGAAGCTGGTGATCCTCGACCTCGAGAACCATGCCGCCTTGCTGGCGATCAGTCGATTGGTCGCCAAGTTGCCGCAGGGCGGCCGTGATGCCTTGGTCGCCCTCTTCGAAATCGGCGCCGACAGCACCAGCCTGAAGGTGCTGCGTGAAGGCGAATTGCTCTACGACCGTGACCAGGCTTTTGGCGGTTCACAGCTCACCACCCTGATCTCTCGCCAATACGGCATGTCTGTCGACGCAGCCGAACAGAGAAAGCGGTCCGGTGACCTGCCCGAGGACTTTGCCACGGCCATCCTCGCGCCGTTTGTCGACACCTTGTCGCAAGAGATCGGCCGCGCGTTGCAGTACTTCTTCACCAGCACGCCGCACCACCGAGTGCACTACGTGATGCTGGCCGGCGGTAGCGCTGCACTGCCTGGCCTGGCTGACCGCGTCACCGCGCTGACCGGGTTCACTGCAAGCGTGGTCAATCCGTTCGACGGCATGAAGACCGGGCCTGCCGTGCGCGAGGCCAGAGTGCGCAAGGAGGCCTCTTCCTACCTCACCGCCTGCGGCCTTGCGATGAGGAGGTTCTTGCCATGATCCGGATCAACCTGCTGCCGCACCGGGAAGCCAGGCGCCGTCAGCGCCAGCGCCAGTTCTTCAGCGGTATCGGTCTGGCGGCAGCGGCTGGGTCGGTGATCGTCGGGCTGTGGTACGGCGGCGTTCAGCAACTGAACCAGATCCAGCTGGCCCGAAACAGCTTGTTGCGCACCGAGATCGGCCGCATGGAGCTTCAGATCAAGGACATTGCCCACTTGCGCGCCGAGATCGACGGACTCAAGTCGCGCCAGGCCGCGGTCGAAGACCTGCAGCTCAACCGCAACCTGCCGGTGCATTTGCTCGACCAATTGGTGCGGCTCTGCCCCGACGGCCTCTACCTCAGCAGCCTCAAGCAGACTGACAGTCTGGTGCTGCTGACCGGTCTGGCGCAGACGAACGAGCGGGTGTCGGAGTTTCTGCGCAACACCCAGAACAACTCGGCGTGGCTCGATTCCATGGAACTGGTCGAAATCAAGGCCGTCATGACGCCGCCTGCTGCGGGCTTGCGTGAGCCGCGGCGGCTTTACGAATTCGCGCTGCGCGTGGCTGTCAAGCCGCCGGGTGTGGCGGCGTCTGGCCCTGCCCGCGGGCGCAAAGCCGCTTGAGGAACTGCGATGGCCAACAGCAGCCGTGCGATGAATCTTGACCTGGCCACTTTGTTCGACCGCGTGTCGCTGCAGTTCCGGGGCCTGAATCCGCGCCAGCCCGGGCAGTGGCCGTTGTTGCCCAAGGTCTGCGCCTGGGTCGGTGCCGCCGCGCTGACACTGGCCTTGGGCTGGTTGCTGTTGGTCGCGGGCGCTGCAGACCAACTCGATGCGGACCGCAGGGTCGAATCCGGGCTCAAAGACGACTACCGGGCCAAGCTGGGCCAAGCGGTCAACCTGTCGGAGCTGCGCAAGCAGAAGGTTCAGGTGCAGGACTATGTCACCCAGCTCGAGCGCCAACTCCCCGGCAAGGCCGAGATGGACGCGCTGCTGTCCGACATCAACCAGGCCGGCATAGGTCGTGGCCTGCAGTTCGAGCTTTTTCGCCCTGGTCAAGTGGAGATCAAGGACTATTACGCAGTGCTGCCCATCAGCGTGCGCGTGACGGGCCGCTTTCACGACATCGGTGCATTCACTGCTGACCTCGCCAACCTCTCGCGCATCGTCACGCTGCACAACCTGGCGATCGTGCCCGCGGCCAAGGACAGCGCTGGCCTGCTGACGATGGACGCGGTCGCGCGAACCTACCGCTATCTGGACAACGCCGAGTTGACCGAGCTGCGCAGGGCCCGCGTCGAGGCTGAAGCCAAGGCCAAGGGAGCCCGCAAGTGATCGCACCCACTGCTTCCTGCGACGCCGCTTGGGTGCTGCGACGGGCCTTGTTGGCGCTGTTCGGCGGTCTGCTCGTTGCTTGCGAGGCCGAAAACCAGGACTTGCAGGCCTGGATGGCGCTGCAGCACCGCGAGGCCAAGCCCCGCGTGCAGTCGCTGGCCGCGCCCAAGAAGTTCGAACCAGTGCCCTACGCCAACGCAGGACAAGTCGACCCCTTCTCCAGCCAGAAGCTCAGCGTTGCGATCAAGCAGCAAGAAGGGCAACCGAATTCGCTGCTGGCTTCAGAGGCGAACCGCCGCAAACAGCCGCTGGAGGCATTGCCGCTCGATGCGATGAGCATGGTGGGCAGTGTCAACAAGGGTGGTGTGGCGTTTGCGCTGATCAAGGTCGACAAGCAGCTCTACCAGGTCAGGTTGGGCGACTATCTGGGCCCGAACTTCGGCCGCGTCACCCGCGTCACCGAGACCGAGCTCGGTTTGCGCGAGCTGGTGCAGGACGCCGCTGGCGAATGGACCGAGCGCGCTGTCACCTTGCAACTGCAAGAGCGCGTCCAGGAGAAGGCGCGATGAACTACCCTCAGGAGGCGAGCATGTTCAAGTGGCGCAACCGGTTGGCTGCCTTCGTGCTGGCTGGTGTAGCGCCAGTGCTTGCGCTGGCCGAGAACGCGATCCTGGCAATCACCAGCAGTCCCCAAGCCGGCACTGACGTGGTGCGGATCGAGCTCGCTGAGCCGCTGGGCCTGCCACCGAATGTATTCTTGGTGCAAACGCCGCCGCGCGTCGCGATCGACCTTCCTCGGGTGGCCAATGCCTTGGGCCGCAACCTGGTCGACATCAACCAGGGCAACCTGCGGTCGGTGGCGATCGCCCAGGCCGGCGAGCGGACGCGCCTGGTGCTCAATTTGCGGCAGGCCGTCGGCTACCGCACCGAGTTGCAGGGCAAGGTGCTGGTCGTGGTGCTTGACAACGCCGGCGCTGCGGCGCCGGCTGCCGGCAGTGCTGAAAATCTGCCTTTGCGTGATGTCGATTTCCGTCGCGGTGCCGATGGTGCAGGTCGGGTCATCGTCGCGCTGGCCAGTACCCAGGTCGGGGTTGACATCCGCCAGCAAGGCCAAAGCCTGGTGGTCGAGTTCTTGCGCTCTAGCCTGCCCGAGACGCTGCGACGCAGACTCGATGTGGCCGATTTCGGCACACCGGTGCAATACGTGACCACCACCCAGAGCGGTGACCGGGTTCGCATGGTGGTCGAGCCGCGCGGCAACTGGGAGCACAGCGCTTACCAGAGCGACCAGCAGTTTGTGCTCGAACTGCGTCCGCTCAAGGTCGACCCGAACAAGCTGACCCCCAGCGCGGGATTTTCGGGCGAAAAGCTGTCGCTGAACTTCCAGAACATCGAGGTGCGTGCGCTGCTGCAGGTGATCGCCGACTTCACCAGCTTCAACGTCGTGACCAGCGACAGCGTGACCGGCGGCGTCACGCTGCGGCTCAAGGACGTGCCTTGGGACCAGGCCCTCGACATCATCCTGCAGAGCAAGGGCCTGGGCGTTCGCAAGTCGGGCAACGTGCTGTGGGTCGCGCCCAAGGAGGAGTTGCTGGCCAAGGAACAGCTCGAACTGGAGTCGAAGAAGAAGACGGCGGAGCTCGAACCGGTTCGCACGCAGTCGTTCCAGCTCAACTATGCCCGCGCCGACGAAGTGGCGCGAGGCCTGTCTGGTCAGGCGGGCGCTGGGGCTTCGGGTGGTGCGGCCGGCGCTGGGGCTGGAGGCGGCTCGGCCGCAGCAGGCGCCCCAGCCCAGCGCATCCTGTCGGCACGCGGCAGCGTGATCTTCGAAAGCCGCACCAACCAGCTCTTCGTCACCGACATCCCCGCCAAGCTCGAGGAAGTCCAGGCGCTGATTGCCAAGATCGACATCCCGGTGCGCCAGGTGTTGATCGAGGCCCGTATCGTCGAGGCCGATGACCGCTTCGGTAGAACCTTGGGCGTCAAGCTGGGCGCCTCGGATCTGCGTGGCGTGCAGGGCGGCATTCCGGGCTATTCGATCGGTGGTGGCAACTACCTCACCATTGGCGGCAACTACAACGCGGCCGGTTCGCAGACGCTGCAGCCTGGCGCAACCAACGTCTACAGCAACACCCAGTTCGTCAACCTGCCTGCCAACAGCGTCAACTCGGTGTTCTCGGGCGCTGCGGCGCTGCCCAGCTTCGCGCTGTCCTTGTTCAGCCCTGCGGCCAATCGCTTTCTGAACCTGGAGTTGTCGGCTCTGGAGGCCGACGGCAAGGGCAAGATCATCTCCAGCCCCCGGGTGATCACTGCCGACCAGACCAAGGCCTTGATCGAGCAGGGCACCGAGTTGCCTTACCAGGTGGCCACGTCCAGCGGCGCAACGTCGATCCAGTTCCGCAAGGCCAATTTGAAGCTCGAGGTCAAGCCGCAGATCACGCCCGAGGGCAGCGTGATCATGGTGCTCGACATCAACAAGGACAGCGTGGGCCAATCCACGCCGCAGGGCTTTGCGATCGACACCAAGCATGTGCAGACCGAGGTGTTGGTCGAGAACGGCGGCACGGTGGTGATCGGCGGCATCTTCACGCAGACCGAGAGCGTCGACGTCAACAAGGTGCCTTTGCTGGGCGATGTGCCCTATGTCGGCGCGCTGTTTCGCAACACCACCAAGGTGGCGACCAAGACCGAATTGCTGATCTTCATCACGCCCAAGATCGTGACCGACCGCGCCGCGGCGCGTTGAGTGGCGCGAAGACCAGCGCCTTGCCTGAGGAGGTATAGCCATGAGTTTCTTGAAGATCAGGGCGGCGCTGAGCGGGTTGTTGATGCTGGTGCTGGTGGCTTGCGGCGGCGGCGGGGGTGGATCGAGCGACGCGGGCGCGCCGGTGCTGCCGGGCACCGGCTCGGGTTCTGGCGCCGGTTCCACCGGCAGTGCGTCGGTCACGCTGGCAGTGTCTTCGCCTACGGTGACCGCGGCGAGCCCAGCCACCCTGACGCTGACGGTGCGTGACGCCAAGGGCAGCCCGATGGCTGGCACCGTGGTTGACCTGAGCACCGAGCGCGGCACCTTGGCGAGCTTGAGCGTGGCTTCGGTCGCCACCGATGCCAACGGCAACGCGACCGCGCTGCTGTCTGCCGCAAGCGGTGGACTGTCAGGTGC
>CAMCTC010000133.1 GCA_945878355.1 Bordetella parapertussis
CGGTCGCGGAAAGAAGTCCCGCGTCCACCAGCAGATCATCCCCATCAAGGACATCTGGCTGTACCCACTGAGGAGCAACTTCCGAGCCACCCTCTGCGCCTGAAGCCTCTGCCTGCGAAATCGGCAGACGGGTCTACCGAATGCTTACAAAGTAAGTGCCATTCCCCTTAAGGAGCACCAGGGCCCAGCCCGCCAATTCGGCGTGGAAGAGAACCCCGAGGCCGTGGACGAGCTGCAGCGCAAGTTGCTGACCGAGTTCCAGCCCGCCATCGATGGCCTGCGGCTGCAGCGCATCGCCTGCACGCTGCACAACGGGCCGGCCAAGGGCCTGACTGGCAGCGTGCTGCTGCTGCAGGTGCCGCGCAGCCCGCGCGTGCATTCCATCGTCAACGGCGGCACCTACACCCGGCTGGACGCGGGCAACCGCATGTTGAGCGCGGGCGAGGTCACGGCGCTGTCGTACCAGCGCGGCGAGCGCAGCGCCAGCAGCGAGCGCCCGCGCCGGATCGCAGGCGCGCAACCCGCTGATCGCCGTCAATCTGCGCGAGTTTCCGGACCCGCCGAACATCGACGCGGGCGAGGGCGTGCCGATGATGTTTGCCGAGATGGCGCAGGCCGAGCTCTACCCGCCGCAGTACCGCCAGAACACCGGCGCCGCCGTCGAAAGCGTGACCGTGACGCTGTTCAACCTGAAGCGCCCCAGCGCCTGGGACGAGGTGAGCGATTGGATCGACCGCGAAGGCGCGATCGCCAACGCTGACGTGGTGCGCATCGCCGGCGTCGACACGCTCAAGGCGTCGAAGATGCTGACCGGCTGGCGCGAGCAAGGGCTGCTGGTGGCCCTGCCCGGGCGGGCCAAGCGGAACATGGCCTACACCAAGCCCAGCGCTGCGGACGGTCCGATCTCGTTGTTATCTCACCTGGAAGATAACAACGACGATGGCAGTTGAAATGTATTGAAAATCAATAACTTGGAGCGATGTTTGTTTTCCGGCTAGCGATCACTGCCGACGACTGCCCGCCCGCCCTGCTGAAGGTCCAGACTCCCATGCCCATCCAACACGCCATCTGGCAAGTCGGCGACCAGCCCACGCTGCTGGCCCGCAGCAAGCTCGTCAGCGAACAGCTGTTGGAAGAAATGATCGTGCGCGAGCCGAGCATCCTGTCCAGCGAATGGATGCTGATCGGCCGCCAGGAGATCACCACACACGGCGGCCGCATCGACCTGCTGGCCATCGCGCCCGACGGCGCCCTGGTGTTGATCGAGTTGAAGCGCGACCGCACGCCACGCGAGATCGTGGCCCAGGCGCTGGACTACGCCAGCTGGGTGGCCGAGCTGACGGCCGAGCGCATCGTGCAGATCTACGTCCGTTTCTCCAAGGGCGGCAGCCTGGAGTCGGCCTTCCAGCAGCGCTTCGGAACGGCACTGGACGAGGAGACGCTCAACCATGCCCACCAGATCATCATCGTGGCGGCCGAGCTGGACGCCGCCAGCGAACGCATCGTCGGTTACCTGAATGCCCGCGACATCGCCATCAACGTGGTGTTCTTCCAGGTCTTCCAGCATGGCGACCAGCAGTTGCTGAGCCGCGTCTGGCTGATCGACCCCGGCGAAACCCAGGCCAACGCCGCTGCCACCACCGGCAGCACGGGCGACAAGGAGCCCTGGAACGGCGAGTTCTACGTGTCCTTCGGCACCGGCCGAAACTGGGATGATGCCCGGCGCTATGGCTACATCAGCGGCGGTGGCTGCCTCTGGTACAGCCAGACGCTGAAGATGCTGTCGCCCGGCGACCGGGTGTGGGTCAACATCCCGAAGAAGGGCTACGTGGGCGTGGGCGAGGTGGTCGAGGCCGTGCAGCCGGCCAACGCCTTCAAGGTGATGACCGACACCGGCGAGCAGTTGGCGATGGACGTCGTCCAGCACGGGGCGCAGTACAAGGCCAGAGCCGACGATCCAGAAAAGACCGAGCAGTTCGTCTGCGTGAAGTGGCTGGACACGGTGGACGCGAACAAGGCCTTCAACGAGGTGGGCCTGTTTGGCAACCAGAACACCGTGTGCCAACCGACCACGCCGAAGTGGCGACGCACGGTGGAGCGGCTGAAGGCGGCGTTTCCGAAGTGGGGCGGCTGACAGCGTTGCGGATCGGCGGTAGCGCGTTGCATCGATGCCCTGGCGACAGTCATGCCGGCGCCTCCACCAAACGGGTACCGGTTCATCCCGCACAAGGCCCTGGAGCCGCTTGGCCTCAGGCAAGTGTCTGGCCGCAGAGGCGCTCCTGAGCCCGCTGGTGGCTTCCTGCCGGTGGAAGCCGACTCCAGTCCGGTCGGGTTGCGGTCATGGGCACTAACTACTCGCCGCGGGTTGCGCGCCGGTAATCTTCCGCTGTCAGGCCGGAACCAAAGGCACCCCCATGGTGCTGGGTTGGTTTGGACTGAGTTGGTTTGGACTGTACTGAGGACCCGGGGGTAGACCCGCGGCTCCCTCGACGGGGCACCTGCGGGTCACCCGACGGCTTACCCGACGGCTTACCCGGCGACCTGCTCGATGGGGCGCCATTGGTCATTTCCGCGCCTTTGCGTCCACCCTCGCGCTGCCGCTCCCGGGTCGCCTCAATGTGCAATCGGTAGTCGTCCAGTTCGCGGCTGCTCAGGTGGCCTTCAGTCTCCACGAAGAAAGGCGCCACTTCGCGGAGCGCGACAGCTACCTCGCTTTGCGCCAGGCCGAGGATCCGGGCAAGGCGAGTGGGATCGCTGGGCACGCGCCGATTTACCCAGCATTCCAAGCGCAGGGTGTAGAGCAGCCCTCGGCCTGTCAGGCTCATCTCTCGGTACTCAAATTTGGCCATCATCTGGGCTGGGTACTCCTTATACGCGGGGGGTTCGCGGTTTTGCGTCATGGCTGCACCCCTGCCGCTCGGCCAACCAAAACGTCCGCCCAGTCGTCGCCGGCCTTGCTGGGCCTCATCGCCTCGACGGCCAAGCCCGTCGCTTGTGCGCGCTGTTGCAACTGGTCGCCCGCCTCGATGCCCGCCCGATCGGCATCGACGAAAACGATCAGGCGCCGTAGGCCAGACGGCCATTGCCAGGCCGCCAAGGCCCAAGCTGAGCAGGCCGCAACCGTTGGCACGCCAGTCAGCCGACGAGCCGCCAACGCGGTTTCTACGCCCTCCGCGACGCCCAGCAGATCGGTGGCTCCATCGCCCGGCCAGGCCAGCCTGATGCAGGCGCCGACCAGCGATCCGGCCGTGAGCGTCAGCTTCTTGCGCGGGCCGGGTGTGGGCGCCTTGTGGCCCTCGGGCGTCAACCATGTGCGATGCAGTGCCACGGTCGCACCGTCAGGGCCTTGGATTGCGGCCACCATCGCCGGCCAGCGGCCCACGATCGCGCCCTCGTGGTGGTACGGCAGGGACGGGTGCAGGCGCAGCACGTCAGGCACCGAAATGGCCTCACCAGGGGCCAGCGCCAGCCGGCGGTGCAGGTACAGCGTCATCGGGTCGGTGCCCGTGCCATCTGCTGGCACTTCGCGGCACTGCGCCCACAGTGCGGCCAAGCGGTCGGCGGCTTCGCCCCAGCCCGCCTGCTTTGCCGACTCGCGCGCTGCGGCTGCTGCCTTCACCCGCCTGGCCATGTCGGCGCGCTCGGCAAGTGTCATCAGCTCGCGCTGCCGCGCGGTCCATACCGATGACAAGCCGCTGCGCCAGCAGCCGAAGACTCCGGCCCGGCCATCGGCGAAAAACTGGCACCAGCCCGAGGTGTCGCCGCGCTTGCCGTTGGTGCTGAAGCGGTGCAGCCGGCCGGGCTCGATCACATCGGGCGGCTCCAGGCCCGCAGCCACAATCGCAGCCCCGAACATCTCGATGGCGTCGCTCATCAGGCACCTCCGATCTGGTGCAGAAAGCGCGTCGCTGCATACAAGTCGGGCAGTGGTCTGCAGCAGTCGCTGCGTCCGGCGACGAAGCCCTGGTCGGCCAATTCGAACAGGCACCAACCTTTCAGCGCGTATTGCGCCTGCAAGGTCATGAGCTGTTTATGACCTACACCGGCGCGATCCGGGTTACGCCAGCCTGCGCGCATCGGCCGCCATCTCGGCGGTGCCGTTCCCGATCCCGGCGCCGCTGTGCGCCGCGACCTACCTGGTGTTCAGCGTGCTCGCCAGCCGCGCCCACACCGGGCGCATCAACCACGACGCCCACATCGCCGGCGCGCTGACAGGCGTGGCGTTCACGGCGGTGATGACGCCGGGCTCGGTGGGACGCGCCGTGGGCAGCCTCTTCAGCGGAGGGTGAGCTGTGGCCACGGAACCGCACCAACCGCGGATCCGCGCTGCCAGACCGCACTCAGACCGCGCTCAGACCGGCTGCAGCAGCAGGTTGAATTCGGCGCGCAGTGATGACGGGCCGTTGTCTGCCAGATGCATCAGCAGGCCCTGGCCATTGGCATGGCGCACCGCATGCACACCCGCCGGGATCGGGCCATGGCCGGTGTGGGAGAAGGACAACACGAACTGCTCGGTGCGCACCGACTGGCCGGCCACATCCAGTGCATCGGCCCGGTCCAGGGTGACCGGCCAAGTTGCATGGCCGTCGGTCAGCGCAAACTGCTGGCCCATGTAGGGTTGCCAGGCCGCCAGGCCCGGGCCATGCTGCAGCAGCGGCAAGCCATCAGCCGCCACGCCACCCGCTGCCGGCGCACCGCCGGCCAGCACTTGCGGCGCTGCCACGGCGCTGGCCGCACCCAGCAGAAAGCCTCGTTTGTTCATCATCACGGTCACTCCTGGTGTTCGATCACATGCGCCGCGACAGACCGCCACGCCATGCGCTGGTAGATGCCCTGAGGCGCCTCTTGGGGCACAAATCCCAGCCGTTCATACAACGCCCGAGCCGGGTTGTGGAGTTCCACCGAGACGGTCAACGGCACCCCCCGCTGACCGGCCTCGTCCATCAGGGACAGCAGCAGCGCCGTGCCCAAGCCCTGGCCGCGCGCTTCGGGCAGCAGCGCGATGTCAAGCACATGCAGCCGGTCAGGCCCACGGTCCACCCACAGCCGGCCCAGGCAGGCGCCGGGCTGTTGGGGGCCATCCTGCCAGTTGCTAACCACGATCAACTGGCACTGCGACTGCGGGAAATGCTGCCAGTAGTGCTCCCACTGGGCGTTGAACTGCATCTCGGCAAAGGCACGGCATTGGGCCTCGGGCCAGCCTGTCAGCGCCAGCTCGTCGGCACGGGTGCTGGCGTACACCGCCAGCAGCGCCTGACGGTCGTCGCTGGTGGCCGGGCGCAGCTGGAAGTCCATGGTCCGGTGCAGCCTCAGCTGCGCGGCGGATACACGCCCTGCAGCGCGATGCAGAAATTCAGCGCCAGGTAGGGCGGCATGTTGTTGTGTGGCTGGCCGCCCACCGGCGCCACCGCAGCGGGTGCCATCGCCACGCGATTGCTGCCGTTCTTGTAGGCCGGCACGGCGGTATTGGTTGCCGTGAGCGCCGGCGACATCGCCTTGCCAGCCGGGCTGGCGCTGGTCGCCGACGCCGTGGCCATCAGCTGGTGGCTGTGCGCTGGGACTTCAGCGGGCATCAGTGTGACCGCCGCACTGCCGTCAGACTCGCCCAGATCGCGCAGGCTCAGCCCGGGCCCCTGGCCTGGGGCCATGGCCATCCGGCCTTGCAAGTTGGGCAACGCGAAATTGTTCTGGCCGTTGCCGCCGTAGGTCGTGCCCAGCAGCGAAAACAGCGCCGTGTTCTGAGACAGCGGCAACAGCTGCCCGTCACAGAAGGCCCAGCCTCTGGGGGCGAAATTGAACGGGAAGATGCGGATTTCAGCGACGAAGGGGTCGGCCATGGCGGCTCCTCAGCTTGGGCTTGGGAAGATTCCGAACAGCGAGATGATGTAACTCACAGCGAGGAAGGGCGCCATGTTGCTGTGGGGCTGGTTGCCACCCACAGAGGTCACGGCGCCAGCCGTCATCGGCTGGTCGGGGTTGCCACTGCCGTAGCTGTTGACCGCCCCGGTGGCGGCCAAGACAGCGTTGCCGGGCGCACTGCCAGTGCCCGCCGCGGTGCTGGCTCGCAGCGCATGGGTGTGGGCCGGTAGTTGCCCCACCGTGAGGGTGACCTGTTCGGCGCCGCCGGTCTCGGCCAGCACGAAGCCATTGCCCTGGTGCACCGGCACCCGGCCGCGCAGGTCGGGCAAGGCAAAGATCGACTGCCCATCACCGCCGTACGTGGTGCCGATCAGTTGAAACAGGGTTTCGTTGTCGGCGATTGACAGCAGCTGGCCATTGCAGAACATCCAGTCGGCGGGGGCGAAGTTGCCGGCAAACAGCCGCAGTTCACCAACATAGGGTTGGGCCATGGGGGACTCCAGTTCCAGGTCGGGGATTCGAAATTCAATTGGGCGAGGGAAAGATGCCCTGCAAGGCGATGCAGAAGTTCAGCGTCAGAAAGGGCTGCATGTTCAGGTGGGCCTGGTTGCCGCCCACGCTGGTCAGCGACCCGGGGTGCAGCGCCGTGTCCGCGCTGCCGGCAGCCGCGTAGCGGTTTACGCCGCCACGCGGCTTTGCCGCAGGCAGGGCGGTGCCCGGCAGGTGGGTGTTGGCCACATCGGCGCTGGCGCTCAGGGTGTGACTGTGGGCTGGCAATTCGCTCTGCGACAGGGTGTGTGCCTGCTCGCCGCCCCGCTCGCCCAGGGTCCGGCCTGCGCCCAAATGGAGCGGGCTGCGCCCGCGCAGGTCAGGCAGGGCAAAGTTGACACGCCCGTCACCGCCGTAGGTGGTGCCCAGCAACGAGAACAAGGCCTGGTTCTGGTTGATCGGCAAGATCTGGCCGTTGCACTGCGCCCAGCCACGGGGGGCGAAGGTAAACGACATCAACCGGATCTCGGACAGGAAGGGTTCAGCCATGGGTGACCTCGTTGTCAGTTGAAGACGGCTTCGTAGCGCATGCCCGCCGCGCTGCGTGCCACCGGCACCAGGAAGATATCCAGCGGCGCTGCGCCCAGCGTCGCATGGGCCAGGCCGTAAATGGCCTGCGGCAGCAGCGGCTGCGCTGGACCCTCGAACAGCAGCGAAAACGGCGCACGGATGGCGCCGGGATGGGCAGGCAGGGCGCTGGCCTCGACCAAGGTCACCGCCAGCGCCGCGTCAGACGCGCCGTGCAGCGAGAAGTGCGCGCCAACCAGCAGGCTGAGTTGCGTGAGCGTCAACATCGGGGGCAGGCCTGATCCGATCAAGCCTGGCCAGCCCGGCGGCGCGCCCCCAGCAAGCCCAGCCCCGCCAGGCCGGCGCCCATCAGCAACCACTGCGATGGCTCGGGCACCGGCTGGCTCAGCAGGTCGATGCGGAAATCGGCGTAGTTGTAGGCGCCGCCGTCGCCACGGTCCCGGAAGACCAGCGTGTCGTCGATAGTGAAGGCGAAGGTGCTGAACCCGGCGCTGCCGGCGACGAAACTGCTGGCCACCAGCCCGTCGGCCAGACCTGTGCTGCCCGAGGTGGCGAAAGCATCAAACGCATAGACGTTGTAACCCGTGATCACTGCATCCACCACGCTAACGCCGCTGATCACGTAGCGCGAGTCGGTGCCCCAACCTGTGGTCAGCCCGTTGTCGCTGCCGGAGCCCACGTGGATGAGGATCGAATCGCCGACGAAGACGATCCGCTCGTCGTCGATCATCACGCTGCTGATGTCACCCGAGCCGCCCAGGTTGCCGGCTAGCACGCCCGTGGCCAGCGGTGCCGCCTGGGTCAAGGCAGGGCTGTGGAAATCGGGCGCCTCGAGCTCGACCGAGATGGTGTCGCGCAGCGCCGCCTCGGCCACCGGCACCCAGGCCAGCGTGGAGAGCAGGGCCAGCCCAACCAGGCGAGAACACGAGACAACAGGTTGTGGGGCTGCCGGGCGGAAGGGGCTGTGCATGGTTAATCCTGTCAAGGCGTGGCGTCTCGGGTCGGCTCACCATCCAATGCGCCGAAAAACTGCGCGATTTGTATCAGTCAGGCCTGCCGCCGTGTACCCCTCGGGTGGAGGATAGGCTTTTCAAACGCCCCTTTTATTTCCCCGTGGCACCCCGAACATGGCGCCCGACGCTCTTGCATCGGTCCTTGGAGTTGGCTGAGATATGCTGAGCGTTAGCAGTGCAGCCGAAAAGCGTCTTTCTCGGGTGCCGTTTGCGGGTTTTCCCTTGCCGCCAGGCCGCATCCATTGGCCCCGCAAATCCTCGGACGGAGCCGACTCCAGCGGCCCTGTGCGTCGGGTCGCCTGAGCGGTCATGGTTGGCCAGTGTCAGGCCGCTTGTAGCGCCTGGCCACGGGCCGGCGCCCGCGGCGGTGCTCGAGCCTGCAATCCCAGGTGCGTGAGGATCTTCTCGATCACCGGCGCTTTCAAGATAGCGGCGATAGTGTGATGGCCTGTCCTGAAGCTGCCGGCCGTTAGCGGCGGCTGATGGCCGATTGCCGGTACCCGTGAAGGGCTGGTCTCCGGCTTCCTGAGTTGACCGTGCCCGCGACGCCGAGCAACAGCATGATCGGCGGCTGAAGCGCCCGCAGCTACGACACGTCCACGCTTAATGGGTAGATCAACGGAGTCCAGATCCCGTCGTCGGACTGACGGGTGAGATGTGTCATTCTTGCGACTGGCGCCAGCCATCCCGGCGCCGCGGACTCCCAGCCGGCATGTACATCACCGACGCAAGACACTTTCTGGACGCGAAGGGCGTCATCGCGCCGCGCCGTGGACCGGCAAAGGTGATGGCTGACTTTTACGCCGGCCTGATTGCCTATGCCATCGACTTCGACGACACAGGAATCCTCGCACCGACATGCTTCAAGTGCAAGAAGACGGTGGTCAAGTTCGCCATGGCGCAGGATGACGCAATACTATGGTCATGCCCGCACTGCAGCGCTGAATGACTGGTTTCGAACTGGCGAGGCACGCTGTGGGATCTAAGCGACCGCCCCGAGCTTGGGTCTTGATTTGGGGTCGTGAATCCGTGGCACTGTCTTCCCGCCGTTATCTGGTCGCTCCCGATGGAAGCCTCTATCGCCCGACGAACGCGAAGTTCGACAGGTCGCTTCGCGACCCGAATGGCCCGGTGTTGCCAACCTTCGCAGGGCAACGAGTCCGCATGGCCGAGTTGGCCGTCGACCTCGCAGGTCGCGCTCCGTTGCGCGTGGTACGCAGCACGTTTGCCGTGCTGCCCTTCGATGACGGTGGCCGGATGGATTCAGCACGCTTCCTCAAGCAGCAATGGGCCCGTGCCGAGTCCGCGCTCGATCGCGGTCTTGATGCGCTGGACAGCCAGGACAGCCAGGACAATGTCCTCGACGCGTCCGTTCTGTTCGTCGCGCACGGAGGGGCGCGGAAACCTTCAAGGGCACTGGTGCGCGCCCTCGACGATGCCGCGCTCGGGCGAAACGCCTGACGGCGCGCGTAGTTGCCCTTGCCGTCGACAAGAGGTCCGGCCAGGACAGTGGCCGTGACTGCGCGGCTTCACGGCCTACGTGTGCCGTCGCTGGCTGGTGGGGTGCCGTGGCGCGATCGCTGCGGCGCGTTGCTGTCACTTGTCGTTAGTGCAACAATTGTCGTAATTAAAGCAACGAGCAACAACGATGAAGACTTTTGACGATATCGAGGTGCGCCGCCCGGCGCTGGCCAAAAGCTACCTGGGGTTGATCAATGCCCAGCCAGGCCGCCCGCTTGCGATGTTTGCACCTCGCCGGGTTGGCAAGACCTACTTTCTCGACCATGACCTCGCGCCCGCGGCCAGACAGGCGAAGTGGCTGCCCGTCTATGCCGACCTGTGGCTGCAGAAGTCGGCGCCCCTTGAGGCGATCAATCATGCGCTGGAGGAGACCCTGGACGACATCACGGTTCCAGGCAGCGAGGTGGGCCGACTGGCCAAGACGACGGTGAAGAAAGTGGGGGCGCTGGGCGCCTCGGTGGACTTTGGAGATGCGCCCGCTCGGCGCGCCCTGCCATCAGCGCCCGAATTGCGTCTGGACGCCCTGGTGGTCCGCCTGGCTGCCTCCGCTGACAAGCCGATCCTGCTGATGCTCGACGAGATCCAGGCCTTGGGTGATGTGGCGGACGGCGAAAAGATCATCGCCACTTTGCGCGCGGTACTGCACAAACGCCGCGACATCCTGAAGTCGGTGTTCACCGGATCGTCCCAGGAGGCCATGGTGCGCATGCTGTCCACGGCGGGTTCGCCGATGTACCAGTTTGCGCAGTTACTGGACTTCCCCGTGCTGGGCGACGAGTTCCTGCAGCAACTCGCCGATCACTTTGCCGAAGTTCATCCGGGCAAGTTGTTGCCGTTGGAAGACCTGCGACGTGTTTTCGCGAGGATCGGCTTCAAGCCTGGGCTGATGAGGGACCTGGTGAAGTCTTTGTCAGCCGAGGGGCTCACGGACGTGGAGGCCGGCGTGAAGCGATTCCTGCTCGATGACCGACATGTCGCCGGATGGAGCGCATTGCTGCAGCCGCACGACCTTTTCGAGCGTGCGGTGCTCTTGACTATCGCGCAGGGGTTGCCGCCCATGGGACGCGAAACTCTGGATGCGTTGGCGAAGGTTCAGGGCAGTCGTCCCACGGTAGCCAAGGTGCGCGCAGCGATTGAGCGGCTGCGCCGCGCGGGCCTGTTGGTCAAGGCAGGCAGCGGACCGACCGCTGTCGACGATCCGCTATTTGCCGAGTACCTGTTGGGCAGATCGCTGGACCAGCTGAAGTAGCCCTGGCCCATGTTTGTCCTCGATGATGTGCGTCGCTGACCTCGCAGCCACCATGCGTCGCACGCGAGTTGACTGGCAGCATGGAGGTGCTGCCAGCCTCCGCTCCGCTGCCATCGCAAGCTTTGCTGCTGCATCCGACACGCACAGCAAGTTCTGGACAACCGCGACCAAGTCGGCCTGAGACAGATCGCATCTGAACTGCTCCGAACCAGCCCTTCACGGGTACCGGCAGTCGGCCACAAGCGGGTATTCAGCAATGGCCGGTCTCGGGCGGTCTGATGCGGTGCGTTTCGGTGGATTCCGGAACTGGGCTGCTGGTGTAACGCCGCCTGAACTGCGGCGACGTACACAAGATCATTGCGGCGATACTGGATCAACCGGCCATCGAGAAGATCCTAGCGCACCTGGGCCTGCAGGCACGGTCGTCAGTTCGTGGCCAGGCGCTTCAAGCGGCCTGACGTCGCCCAACCCTAACCGTTCTGGCGGCCCGTCGACACGGGCCGCTGGAGTCGGCTGCGTCCGAGAGTTTGCAGGACCGATGACAGCGGGCTGGCGACCAGGGGTAACCCGCGGAAGGCACCATGGAAGCGGATCAAGTGCTGTCGCGGGCGTGGCACCAACGCTGGATCGAAGCGCCGGCACGGCCCTGCCCGCGGTCTCACGGCTGGCGGAACGGCTGCCCCACGGCCGCGGGAATCCGCGCACCGCGGCCCATGAAAGCGAGCACCAGCAGGGCCGCGATGTAGGGCGCCATCTGGATCACATAGGAAGACACCGGCAGGCTGAAGGCCTGGGCCCGCAGGGAAAGTGCTTCCGCGGCACCGAAGACCAGGCACGCGACCAGCGTCCCGACCGGCATCCAGCGGCCAACGATGATGGCTGCCAGCACCAGATAGCCACGGCCCCCGGTCATGCCATCCGTGAAGGTCCCCACCTGCTGCAGCGACAGCACCGCGCCCGCCAGGCCGGCCAGGGCGCCACCCGCCAGGATCGCCAGGGCGCGTACGCGGTTGGGGTTGGCCCCTGTGGCAAAGGCCGCCATCGGGTTCTCGCCCACCGCCCGCAGGGTGAGTCCGGCGCGCGTGCGAAACAGAAACAACACCATCGGGACCACCAGCAGCAGCGCCAGGTAGGTCAGTGGCGGCTGCCGGAAAAGCAGGGGCCCGACCAGCGGCAGCGCCGACAGGCCCGGAATGGCCCAAGACTCCAGCAGCGGCACGCGGATGGTCGGCGCGCTGCCGCCGCCGGCAATGGCACGCAGCAGGAAGCTGGTCAGGCCCAGGGCGAGGATGTTCGATGCGATGCCGGTCACCATGTGCTCGGCGTGGAATCGGACGGTGGCGATCATCACCACCAGCGCCATCGCCGCTCCGCCGGTCGCACTGGCCAGCAGTCCGAGTCCGGCGCTGGACGCCAGATGGGTGGTGAGCACCCCGAAGAACGCGCCTGCGAGCATCTGTCCTTCCAGGCCCACGGCAAAGGTGCCGGCGCGCTCGGACAGGATGCCGCCGAGGGCCGCGAGCATCAGCGGCGTGGCGATCCGCAGGGCGGCGGCCAGGAAATCAAGAACGGCTGCGGTCTCCATGGTCAGACCCTCTCGCTGCCGGCGCGGCCGAAGCTGCTCAGCACGAACACCATCGTCAGGCCCTGGATCACCAGCACCAGCGACGAGGGCACACCCACCTGCCGCTGCATGGCCAGGGCCCCTGTCTCGAGGAAGCCGAAGAACAGTGCGGAGGGGTGTGTCACGAACGCAGGCGAAAGGCTGCGGTGCTGTACTGAAGATGGGAGTAGGCCTCCTGAAATCGGCTTGCAGGAGCAGGTTTCAAACCGCCCAGTGCTGCTGCGTCCAAAAGGCGTGGTGGTGAGCGACTGTGGAAAAGGCGC
>CAMCTC010000134.1 GCA_945878355.1 Bordetella parapertussis
CCCGGCGTCACGGTGCGCCCGATCCAGTCCATCGACGAAGGCGAAAGCCTGTGCGAGGTATTTTTCGACGATGTCCGCGTGCCGGTGGCCAACCTGATCGGCGAGGAAGGGCGGGGCTGGGACTACGCCAAGTTCCTGCTCGGCACCGAACGGGTGGGGGTTGCCGAAGTGCCGCGCAACAAGCGCAACATCGCCACGCTGGCAACGATGGCAGCCCAAGCGCCCTCGGGCACACCAGGGATCAGCCTCTATGCGGATCCGGTGTTCAGGTCGCGCATCGCCAGGCTGGAGATCGACCTGCTCGCGCTAGAAGCCGCGGCGGTCCAGACGCTGGCGATCGACGACCAGAGCCCGCTGACGCCCTCGGCACTGAAGATCCACGGCACCGAGCTGATGCAAGCGATACTGGGCCTGCAGGTCGAGACGCTGGGTGGCCACGCCGGCGCCTTCTACCCGCACGACGCCGCAGGTCCAAGCCCGGGCCCCGACCACGCACCCGGCGTGACGGCGGAGTACCTGTTCAGACGCTGCATGACCATCCTGGGCGGCTCGAACGAGATCCAGAAGAACATCATCGCCAAGCTGCTGTTCTCGGGCCAGCAACCGTCGCTGCCGGCGCGGTCCGAAGACCAGCTGATGCTGCAGCAAAGCGCCGAGCGCTGCGCCGCTGATTACCGTGACACCCCCTGGAGCGACCGCGCCGATGGCGACCCGGCCCGCGCGCGCAAGCGCTGGCAAAAGCTCGCCGACACCGGTTTGCTCGGGCTGGGGATTGCCGAGGACATCGGCGGCTACGGCGGCTCAGACCAGGACCTGGCAGTGCTGTGCGAAACCCTGGGCGGCGTCACCGAACCCTTGGGGACTTGCGCGATCGCGCCAGGCCTGCTGCTGGCGCGGTCGACCTGGTCTATCGATAGACAGCGTGCGGTGATCCAGGCCCTGGTCTCGGGCGAGCAGGTGGTCGCTTTCGCCCATGCCGAGGCCGGGTCCGCCGGCCAGGGGGCTGCAGAGATGACAGCTTGCCGCGCCCAAGCCAGTGCTGGCGGTTTCAGGCTGGACGGCGCCAAGTGCGCGGTCGCGGGCGGGCCGATCGCCGACGCCTTCATCGTCTCGGCGCGCAGCGCAGGCCAGCCCGGCGAAGCCGGCGGCTTGTCGCTGTTCTGGCTGCCGCGCAACACGCCCGGGCTGTCTTGCTTGAACTACCGCAGCATCGATGGCCAGGTGCTCGCCGATCTGCGTCTGGACGGTGTGACGCTAGACGAAGACGCGCTGCTGTCGCCGCTCAACCAGGCGCTGCCAGCCATTGAGCACGCGCTCGACTTGTTGACCACGATGGCCTGCGCCGACGCGGTGGGCACGATGGACCAGTTGCTCACGCTGACACGCGACTACCTGCAGACGCGCCAGCAGTTCGGCGCGCCCTTGGCCAGTTTCCAGGCGCTGCAGCATCGCGTTGCCGAGATGTACGGCGAGATCGCGCTGTCGCGCGCACTGGTGCAGCGCGCCGTCGCGGCACTGGCCGGCGACCCGGCGCCCCGCGCGCTGCTGGCCGCATCCGCCAAGTCACGCACAGGCCGTGCCGGCTTCTTCGTCGGCAGCCAGGCAGTCCAGTTGCACGGTGGCATCGGCATGACCCAGGCCTGCTCGGTCGGGGGCCACTTCAAGCACCTGCACATGTTCGAAGCCAGCTGGGGCAACAGCCAGCACCACAGCCAGCGTTTCGCCAGGCTGACGGATTCGAGCCCCGCAGCCACCCCAGGGACAGAGCGCTGAGCTGAGCGCTGCCGGCCCCTAAACCTTGTCGGCCAGGTAGCGCTGCGCCAGCTCCACATAGTGCGGCGCGGTGCGGCCGAACCGGGCCTGGTCGTCGGGCGACATCACGCGCCACAGCTTGGCCGGTGAGCCCTGCCAGATCTCGCCACGGCCGATGCGCTTGCCCGGCGTCAGCAGCGCGCCCGCCGCAAGCATGCCGCCGGCTTCGATCACCGCGCCATCGAGCACGGTCGCGCCCATGCCGACGAAAGTGCGGTCCTCTAGCGTGCAGGCGTGGATGATGCAACCATGGCCCACCGTCACATCGTCGCCGATGATCGTCGGCTGCGCGCCGGCGTTGACGTGGATGATGGTGCCATCCTGGATGTTGCTGCGCTGGCCAATGCGGATGAAATTGGTATCACCGCGCAGCACGCAGTGGAACCACACACCCGACTGCGCACCGATCTCGACCTGGCCGATCACCGCCGCCGTGGGCGCAATGAAGGCATCGGCGGCCACGCGCGGCAAATGCCCTTCAAAGGCATAGACCGGGCCGCGCCCGAGACCTGAAGCCATCGAATCCTCAGCCATAGTCACTTGACCCACGATGGCTTGCGCTTTTCGCGGAACGCCGCCATGCCCTCGGCGCCTTCCGGGCTGCGGAACATGCGCGCGCTCCACTCGGCTGTCTCTCGGAAAGCCTCGTCGCGCGGCAACTGGGTCACGCGGCGCACCAGCTTCTTGCACTCGGCCACCGCGATCGGGCCGCCCAGACAGATCGCGTCGATCTCCTGCTGCACCGCGGCGTGCAACTGGTCTTTGGGCACGGCACGGTGCGCAAAGCCGATCTCGACCGCGCGCGTGCCGGTGAAGCGCTCGCCGGTCAGGAACAGCTTCATGCCGTGGTGGGTGCCGAGCTTGGGCAGACAGACGACCGAGATCACCGCCGGGATCACGCCTATCCTGACCTCGGAGAAGCTGAACAGCACCTCGTCGACCGTGACGACGATGTCGGAGGCCCCGACGAGCCCCAGCCCGCCAGCGAAGGCCGCACCGTTGACCGCGGCGATCACCGGCTTGTCGCTGTCCATCATGCGCGTCAGCACCTGGGGCAGCGAAATGCCTTGCCGGCCCTCGATCATCTGGCCGGGCGGGCTCTTGAGGTCAGCGCCGGCGCAGAAAGCCGGGCCGCTGCCGGTGACCACGATGCAGCGCACCGCCGGGTCGGCGATCGCAGCGCTCAGGTGGGCGTCGAGCTCGTTGACGAGCTGGGCCGACAGCGCATTGCGGTTCTCAGGCCGGTTCAGCGTGATCCAGGCCGCGCCCTGGCGGATTTCGTACAGCGTGGCAGTCGTCATCGTCATGCTCCGTGGAATTTCAAAGCTTGAAAGCCTGCTGGAAGCCGGGCCGCTGCGTGATGTGGTCCCAGTAGCGCTTGATGTTGGGCGTGAAGGCCTCGTCGATGTCCAGCGACTGCGCCAGCACCAGCACATAGATGATGCAGATGTCGGCGATCGTGAAGCGGTTCGCACACAGGTATTGGCGGTCGGCGGTGGCCTTCTCGACACAGCGCAGCCTGGACAAGAACCATTGCCGATAGTCGGCCGCGACCTGCGAGTTGCGCCGTTCCTCGGGCTCGAGCCGGGTGTAGCGCAGCACCAGGGTCTGCGGAAAGGTCAGCGTCGCATCGCTGCGGTGCAGCCAGTTCAGGTAGGCGCCGTAATCGGGCTCGTCGACCCGCACGGCCAGGTCGCTGGGGCCGTAGCGGTCGACCAGGTACTGGCAGATGCCTGCCGACTCGGTCATGTTGACGTCGCCGTCGACCATGCAGGGGATCGTGCCCAGCGGGTTGATCTTGAGGTATTCACGGGTCGTCACGCGGGGCGGAAACGGCATCGTGATCAGCTCATGGGGCAGGCCCATCTCGATCAGGGTCCACAGCGGGCGCATCGACCGCGCGCGCGTGCAGTGAAACAGCTGGATGGTCATGGTGCTCGCGCCGCCCAAGCGGCGTCCTGTGGTTGCTTGCCCGAGGGCTGATGATCGCCGACCCGCGTGCTGCGATGATTTTCCGACTCGCCGGCGGCGGCGCTGCCGTCAGGCTGTTCCGGAACCCTGGTTTGGGACCTTGCTGCGCCGTACCCTCGCTATGAACCGCCGGATTCTGGCGGCGCGGCGCCGGGCTTGCGATCAGGCTGCCATGCGCCAGCCCCAGGCCGTCCGAAACCGGCGTCGCAAGCCCGTCGCAGCGCTTTGGATCCCTCGTGATTCACAGGATAAAAAGTGAATTCAAAAGACCATAGCACGAGGGTCAAGTGGTCCTGATTGCGGAAAACCCTTGCATCCAAAGTCCCGCCCGGTGTTGCATGAGGACGATCTCTGCGCCATACTGTCCATATGAATTTTGAATCACACAGCAGCCCAGCGGGCGCGCGAATCAAGCTCGGTGGTGCCAGCTCATGAAGCACGCCGTCAACCCACCCGGTCTCGCATCGATAGACGCCATCACCGCCGCGCTGGCGGAGGTGGGCTATATCTCGACCCGTCAGATCTCCACCGCGATATACCTTGCCCACCACCTGCGCAAGCCCGTGCTGATCGAAGGCCCGGCCGGCGTCGGCAAGACCGACCTGGCGGTCTCGGTCGCCAAAGCGCTGGGTTTCGCGCTGCTGCGACTGCAGTGCTACGAAGGCCTGGACGACAGCAAAGCGCTGTACGAGTGGAAGTACGGCAAGCAGTTGCTCTACACGCAGATCCTGAAGGAGAAGATCGGCCACCTGGTCGACGCATCCGACAGCCTGCAAGGCGCTTTCGGCAAGCTGGCCGGTTTCCAGGACTTGTTCTTCTCGCGCGATTTCCTCGAGCCCAGGCCACTGTTGCAGGCGATGGAGCAGCCCGGCGGCAGCGTGCTGTTGATCGACGAGGTCGACAAATCGGAAGAGTCCTTCGAGGCTTTGCTGCTCGAAGTGCTGGCCGACTACCAGGTCACGATCCCCGAGATCGGCACGATCCGGGCCCAGGTGCCGCCGCTGGTGGTGCTGACGTCGAACAACACCCGCGAGCTCGGTGACGCGCTCAAGCGGCGCTGCCTGCACCTGCACATCGGTTTCCCCAACGCCGGGCTCGAGCGCCGGGTGCTGCGGGCCAGGGTGCCCGACATCGCCGAGTTGCTGCTCGGACAGCTGGTCTCGTTCGTTCAGTCGCTGCGCGAAGAGAACATCCGCAAAGCGCCGTCGATCGCCGAGTCGGTCGACTGGGCCCGCACGCTGCTGCTGCTGCACGCCCAGGTGCTGGACGAATCGCTGGTGCGCGACACGCTCAACGTGCTGCTCAAGCGCGAGAGCGACATCCAGGAGATGCAAGGCAGGCTCGCTGCGCTGACGCAGGCTGCGCTGGCCGAACCTACCGCAGCCCAGCCGGTCGGCGCTTATTGATGGACGCCAGCCTGGCCGGATTCGTTCGCGCACTGCGGGTCGCGGGCGCGCAAGCCTCTACCGCTGAGGCGATCGACGCTGCGCGTGCGATGGCACTGGTCGGCTTTGGCGACCGCGACAGCCTGAAGGCCTCGCTGGGCGTCGTGCTGGCGAAGTCGGTCGAAGAAAAAGTCATCCACGACCGGGTCTTCGACCTGTATTACAGCCTGCCTGACGCGCCCGCCGATCCGGACGAGGACAGACCGCAAGACTCGGCATCACAAGATGAGACCGCCGGCGAGCGCACCGGAGACGCGGAGGTCGACGCCTTGCTGGATCTGGCCGACGGCCGGCAGGGCCGCGACGCGCTCGATGCCGCGCTCAGGCGCGCAGCGGGGCAGGCCGGTGTCGACGATATTCGCTTCTCGTCACAGACCTCTTTCTTCGTCCGCAAGATGCTCGCTGGATTGGGCATTGCGCCGCTGGAAGCACGGCTGCTGGAACGCCTGGGCCAGGCTTCAGACGAGGCGCAGGCCGAGGCCAAAGCGCTGGGTGCGGCACGTGACCTGTTGCAGCGCCAGGCGCGCGCGCTGGTCGAGCAGCGCTTCGAGCTGTTCGGTCGGCCCGCCACCGAGAACTTCATGACCGAAGTCGCTGTCAGGCGCCCGCTGGGCCGGATGGGCCCGCCCGACATCGACCGGATGAAAGTGGCCGTGGCCCGCATGGCCAAGCGCCTGGCGGCCAAGCATTCCCAGCGGCGGCGCATCCGGCTGCATGGCCAGCTCGATTTCAGGCGCACGCTGCGCGCCAACGCAGGCCTGGACGGCGTGCCGGTCAACCTGAGCTTCAAGCACAAGCGGCGCGACAAACCTCGACTGGTGGTGATCTGCGACGTCTCGAGCTCGGTCGCAGCCCATGTGCGCTTCCTGCTGTTGTTTCTGTACGCGCTGCACGGCACCGTCACCGATCTGCGCAGCTTCGGGTTCTCGCACCGCTTGCAGGACGTGGCCGCACCGCTAGAGACCATGCCTTTCGACGACGCGATGGAGTTGATCCTGCGCGAGGTCGGGGGCGGCGCGACCGACTACGGCCGGGCCTGGGTCGACCTGCGCGACCAGCACTGGGACTGCATAGACCGGCGCACCACGGTGCTGGTGCTGGGTGACGGTCGATCGAACCAGACCGATCCTCGGCTAGACATCTTCGCCGAGCTCACCGAGCGCGCCAAGCGCGTGGTCTGGCTGTGCAACGAGCCGCCGGTGCGCTGGGGCAGCGGCGACAGCTGCATGCTGCAGTACCGTCCGCTGTGCACCCATGTCACCCACTGCGCCAGCGCCGCCGACCTCGAGCGAGCGATCGACGAAGCCTTGCAGGCCTACTCCTGATTCGCAGCGGCCGCCACCAACACCGAACCTTCACCGCTGAGAAACAAGCCCCATGGACACGAACTTCAAAGACCTTTTTTCGATCGCCGGCAAGGTCGCGCTGGTCACCGGCGGCTCACGCGGCATCGGCGAGATGATCGCCGCAGGCTTTGTCGCCAGCGGCGTCAAGGTCTACATCTCGTCGCGCAAGGCCGACGTCTGCGAAGCGACGGCCAAGCGCATCAGCCAGGAGTGCGGCGGCACCTGCATCGCACTGCCGGCCGACCTGTCGCGCATGGACGGCGTCGAGAGCCTGGCCGCGCGGCTGGCCAAGCTCGAGCCCAAGCTCGACATCCTGGTCAACAACGCTGGCGCCGCCTGGGGCGCGCCGATCGAGCAGTTCCCCGAGGTCGGCTGGGACAAGGTGATGGACACCAACGTCAAGGGCGTTTTCTTCCTGACCCAAAAGCTGCTGCCGCTGCTACGCCAGGCCGCCGCCGGCCCCAGCCCAGCCCGGGTGATCAACATCGGCTCGATCGACGGCATCAAGTCGGCAACCTTCGATAGCTTTTCCTACGGCGCGTCCAAGGCCGCTGTGCATCACTTGACGCGTTTCCTGGCCGCGCAACTGACCAAAGAGCGCATCCTGTTCAACGCCATCGCGCCCGGCCCCTACCCAACCTGGATGCTGTCGACCGGCGTCGGCCATGGCGGAGAGACCCAAGGCGTCGACTGGGCCAGTGTCACCCAGCGCAACCCCAGCGGCCGCGTCGGCACACCGCAAGACATCGCCGGCCTGGCGATATTCCTGAGCTCACGCGCTGGAGAATACGTCGTCGGCCAGACCATCGCCAGCGACGGCGGCGCGGTCGCCGCTTCCTGAGTCCCGCTTCCTGAGTCCTGTTTCACCGAGCATCTTCACCGAGCACCACCCAACCCAACCTGAGGAGTCTGTCCATGACCCAAGCTACTGCCAAACCCACCGCCTCGGCGTTCTCGCTGGACCCCAGCGACCCGCTCAACGACTTGCGCATGTCGGAGAAATCGCGTCCGCTGTACGAGCATGTCAAGCGTTTCATCGTCGAGACCGTCAACCCGATGGCCGTGAAGTACGACAAGCTGGGCGAAGGCCGTACCGGCGCCGAGCGCTGGGAATACGCCCCCGGCCAGCTCGACCTGCTCAACGGCGCGAAAAACCAGGCCAAGAAAGAAGGTCTGTGGAACTTCTTCCTGCCCGACGCCGACACCGGTGAAGGCCTGTCCAACTTGGACTACGCCTACATCGCTGCCGAACTGGGCAAGAGCCCGATGGCATCGGAGTGCATGAACTGCTCGGCGCCCGACACCGGCAACATGGAAGTGCTCGAGCGCGTGGGCACCCCGGCACAGAAAGAAAAATGGCTCAAGCCGCTGCTGTCTGGCGAAATCCGCTCGGCCTACGCGATGACCGAGGTCGACTACGCATCGTCAGACGCGAAGAACATCGCCACCACCGCAGTGCTCGAAGGCAACGAATGGGTCATCAACGGTGAGAAGCACTACATCTCGGGCGCTGGCAGCCCGCGTTGCAAGATCCTGATCACGATGGTGCGCTCCAGCCCCAACGCGCCGCCGCACCAGCAGCAGTCGATGATCCTGATCCCCAAGGACACCCCGGGCGTCAAGATCATCGGGCCTATGCATGTGTTCGCCGAAGACCACGCACCGCATGGCCACATGCACATCGTGTTCGACAACGTTCGCGTGCCCAAGGACAACATGCTGCTCGGCGAAGGCCGCGGCTTCGAGATTTCGCAGGTTCGCCTCGGGCCGGGCCGGATCCACCACTGCATGCGCTCGATCGGCCAGGCCGAGAAAGCGCTAGACCTGCTGGTCAAGCGCGGTATCTCGCGCGAAGCTTTCGGCAAGCAGCTGGTCTGGCTGGGCGGCAACGTCGAGATCATCTCGCGCGCCCGCATCGACATCGAGGCGATGCGCCTGATGGTGCTCAAGGCCGCCAAGGCGATGGACGTGCTGGGCAACCGCGAAGCACGGATCTGGGTCCACATGGTCAAGGCCATGGTGCCCGAGCGTGTTTGCCAGATCATCGACCAAGCGATCCAGATGCACGGCGCGCTGGGCGTGTCGCAGAAGACACCGCTGGCCAAGATGTACGCCTCGCAGCGCACGCTGCGCCTGGCCGACGGTCCGGACGAAGTCCACCACCTGGTGGTCGGTCGCAGCGAGATCCGGGCAGCCGAGTCAAGCGTCGACGACGTGAGCGAAACAATGGTCTGGCGCAGCTGAGCACGCTGCCTGCAGGAGCCCGACATGTCCCAAGCCTTTGACCAGGTGCCGGCACTGTGCGGGCCTTTCAGGCAGCCGCGCCAGATGCTGGCCGAGCAGTTCTACGACGGCCACAAATCCATCCATGACGACGAGATGGCGGCCGGGCTTGGCCTGCGCGCCGGCCCGATCGAGGGGCCGACGCACTTCAGCCAGTTCGACCCGCTGCTCTACCAACTCTTCGGCCAGTCCTGGTTCGAGACTGGTTGCATCAGCGCGCACTACCAGAACATGGTGGTCGAGGGCGAGGAGGTGCGGGCTTTCGTCCAGCCTCCAGCGGCCGGCGCCAGATTGGCCCGAATCTGGGCTGAGAAGCGCGACGGCACGCCGGTGCTCACCGGCACCGCGTCGGTAGGCGCTGATGCCAACGACGGCGAACGCAGCGAGATCGCCCAGCGCATCGCCAAGCTGCGAGCGCCGACCCAACTCGTGATCTACCGCGACCTCAAAGTCGGCCAGCAAGGTGCTGTCAAGCCCGAGCGGGTACGCATGGGTCCGGACCAGCACATGGGCGACCACTATCCGTTCACGCTGGCCGACAAGCTGCGCGTGATCACCGAGCCCAGCCCTTGGTACACGGCCGAGGGCGGCGCAGCCTCACCCTGGGGCCGGGCCATCATCCCGATCGAGATGATCAGCGTGCTGCTGGGCAGCAGCTCAGGGCAGTCGGGTTTTCGCTCGCGCGGCCCGGCGGTCGGGCTGTTCGCGGGCCAGCAGATCCGGCTGATCCAAGGCCCACTGTTCGTCGACCAACCCTACGAGCTCGAACGCGAGATCGTCGCACTCAGCGAGAGCGCGCGCACCGAGTCGGCCTGGATCCGAACCCGCGTCTACGACGGCGTGAGCCGGGCACTGGTGGCCGAGATGATCCTCAACAGCGCGGTGCTCAAAGCCTCTTACGCAGCCTACGACAGCGAAGCGCTGGCGCTCGGTCGACCGGGCTAGACGCCGACCAAGCCGCGCCCCAAGCGCGGCACATCGTCACCACTCTGTTCAAGCGGGCGCTGCGAAATTTCACAAACCCGTCCACAAACCCGTCGACAAACCCGCCCGCAACCCCGCCCGCAACCCGTCCGTCAACCCCTCCCTCAGGAGCAAACACCATGACCGCACAAAGCCTGGACACCGGCACCCAAGACCTGCTCGCCACACTCGACGCCGGCGTGCTGACGCTGACGATGAACCGTCCCGACGCCCGCAACGCGATGTCCAAGGCGATGAACCAGGCCTTGCAGGAGCAGCTCGCAGCGGCCGAGCTGAACCCGGCCGTCAAATGCCTGGTACTGACCGGCGCCGGCAAAGGCTTTTGCGCCGGCGGTGACGTCAAGGGCATGGCCGCGTCGGGCGACGGCACGGTCGGTGCGCAGACCATCGACGAGGCGATCGCGCGTCAACGTGTCAACCAGCGCGCCACCGCCGGCAAGCTGTTCAAGATGCCCAAGCCGACGATCGCTGCGCTGCCCGGTGCAGCCGCAGGCGCCGGCCTGTCGCTGGCATTGGCTTGCGACCTGCGCGTGATGGCCAGCAACGCGATCATGACGACGGCATTCGCCCGCGTGGGTTTCTCGGGGGATTACGGCGGCACTTACTTCCTGACCCAGCTCGTCGGTTCGGCCAAGGCGCGCGAGATGTACTTCTTGTCCGACCGAGTGTCGGCTGACGAAGCGCTCAGGCTGGGCCTGACCAACTGGGTCTGCGCACCCGAAGAGCTGGCGGCCAAGGCGCACGAGATCGCGCTGCGACTGGCCAGCGGGCCGACCGTGGCCTACCGCTACATGAAGGAAAACCTCAACCGCGCGATGGCCGGCGAAGTCGACGAATGCCTGGACCTCGAAGCCACCCACCACGTCCATTGCGGCCAGACCGAAGACCACCGCGAAGCCACCCAGGCCTTCGTCGCCAAGCGCGAGCCGGTCTTCAAGGGTTGCTGAAGTCCTCTGATCCAAACGACATGACGACAAGACAGCAGGTCATCGCAGCGCTCACCGGCCCAGGCCAGCCTTACGAACTGGTGGACGAACAGTTGCTCGGCCGCTCGCTGCGGGTGTTCCGCCACGCACCGACGTCGCTGCGCGC
This sequence comes from Bordetella parapertussis, assembly GCA_945878355.1. Classification (GTDB taxonomy): domain Bacteria; phylum Pseudomonadota; class Gammaproteobacteria; order Burkholderiales; family Burkholderiaceae_C; genus Pseudaquabacterium. Next base: position 10,934 of record CAMCTC010000134.1, read on the forward strand.
GATGTACGAGGCCACGGTCTCCGACCTGCCTTTTCTCAGCTACCAGCACGAGCGCCTGAGCTTTGCCCAGGCCTGGGCCGAAGCCTCGCGCATCGGCCATGTGCTGGTGCACGACTGCGGCATCGTCAAGGGCGACCGGGTCGCGATCTCGATGCGCAACTACCCCGAGTGGTTGCTGGCCTTCACCGCAATCACCTCGATCGGCGCGATCGCGGTGGCGATGAACGCTCATTGGCAAGCCGAGGAGATGGCTTACGGCCTGTCCGACAGCGGCGCGCGGGTGCTGTTCGCCGACCAGGAACGGCTGAACCGGCTGACGCCCGCGATGCCCGGACTCAAGGTGCTGGCTGTGCGCCCGACCCAGCCGCTGGCCGCCGGTGTGCGCCTGCTCAAGGATTTGACCGACGCGCTGGGCCCGGTGCCAATGCCGCCGGTCGACATCTCGCAGGACGATCCGGCGACCATCCTCTACACCTCGGGCTCGACCGGCCACCCCAAGGGCGTGGTCTCGAACCACCGCAACATCCTGGCCGCGCTGCTGTCCTGGGAACTCGACCGCGCCGTCGGCGAGACGGTCGCAGGCATCGTGCCGGCAATACCAGGCGACCCGACGGTCGAGCAGACTGGCACCTTGCTCGCGGTGCCGCTGTTCCACGCCACGGGGCTGCTCGCGAGCTACCTGGCTTGCTACCGTTACCAGCGCCGCATGGTCTGCATGTACCGCTGGGATGCGCAGGCCGCAGCCGCGCTGATCGATGCCGAACGGCTGAGCTCGATGATCGTGCCAGCGGCGATGTCAGGCGATCTGGTTCGCGTCGCGCAGACCCACCAGTACGACCTGAGCACGCTGCTGATGCTAGGCGGCGGCGGCGCGCCGCGGGCGCCCGAACAAGTGCGCCAGATCGCCGCAAGTTTCCCGAACGCGTTGCCCGGCACCGGCTGGGGCATGACCGAAACCAACGCGATCGGCAGCGGCATCGGCGGCCAGGACTACCTCGACCATCCGGCAAGCTCGGGCCGCTGCTCACAGGTGCTGCAGCTCAAGATCATCGACGAGGCGGGCGAAGAGTTGCCCGCAGGCCAGCGCGGCGAACTGCTGGTGCGCGGCACCTCGGTGTTTGCCGGCTACTGGATGCGGCCCGAGGTCAACGCCGAGTCCTTCATCGGCGATTGGTTCCGCACTGGCGATGTGGCCTATCTCGACGACGAAGGCTTTCTGTTCATCGTCGACCGCATCAAGGACTTGATCATCCGTGGCGGCGAGAACATCGGCTGCGGCCAGGTCGAAGCTGCGCTGCTGCTGCACCCCGAGGTGCATGAGGCGGCGGTCTATGCGGTGCCCGACGAACGCATGGGCGAGGAGGTCGGCGCGACTGTGTACGGCAGCGCCACACTCGACCTCGATGCGCTGCGC
>CAMCTC010000135.1 GCA_945878355.1 Bordetella parapertussis
GAATCGGCGGCGTTTCCACCTATAATCTAAGGCTCAGTCGGGGCGTAGCGCAGCCTGGTAGCGCACTTGCATGGGGTGCAAGGGGTCGCGAGTTCGAATCCCGCCGTCCCGACCATATAAATCAATGGGTTAGCTCTCACAAGGGGCTAGCCCATTTGGCTTTTTGGGGCTCAATACGCCAAATATGGCAATTCGGTGGCAACTTGGCGAGCGGTAGGCCGGTCCTGCTCCCGCAGTTGGCAACTCGGTGGCAACGCCGAGTTGGACATCGGGGTCATGCGGTCACTGCTGGCGGCCTACGCCCAAGCCTCGCCCAGTGCCTTTGCCTGCTGCAGCACCAGGTCCACCGCGCCGTCCTGCTGGTCCGGCGGGTATTTGTACTTGCGCAGGATGCGCTTGACCAACAGGCGCAGCTTGGCTTGCACGCTGTCCCTTGCTGACCAGTCCACGCTCAAATTCGACCGCAGGCTCAGGGTCAGTTCCTGGGCGATCTTCTTCAGTGTCTCGTCGGCCATCTCGCGCACGGCAGACTCGTTGTTGGCCAGCGCGTCATAGAAGCGGATCTCATCCTCGGTCAGTCCCAGCTGCTCACCCCGGTTCGCCGCTTCGCGAAACTTTCTGGCCATCTGCACCAGTTCCTCCATCACCTGGGCGGCCTCGATGGATCGGTTCTGGTATCGCTGCACCACATCGGCAAGCATCTCGGAGAACTTGCGTTCCTGCACCAGGTTGCCCTTGAATCGCGACTTGATCTCGCCTTCGAGCAGCCGTTCCAGCAACTCCACCGCCAGGTTGTGTTCGGGCAGGTTGCGCACCTCTTCCAGGAAGGCGTCATCGAGAATGCCGATGTTGGGTTTTTCCAGACCCACTGCGTCGAAGATGTCGACCACCTCGTCCGACACCACGGCCGAATTGATGATCTGGCGGATCGCGAGCTCACGTGCCTCGTCGGTCTTTTTCTGCTGCGTGATTTCGCGTTTGGTCAGGATCACCTTCACCGCTTGGAAGAAGGCCACCTCCTCGCGCACTTGCTTGGCCTCGTCTAGCGTGCAGCACAGGGTGAAAGCCTTGCTCATCGCCAGCGCCGTGTCGGCAAATCGCTTCTTGCCGTCCTGAATGCCCAGCACATGGTTGGCTGCGCCGGCCAGCGTCTTGTGGCCGCCGCTCAAGAAGTCGCTGTAGTCGAACCCGCTGCCGTTCGTGCCACCCAACATGCCACGCAGCGTGTCGAGCTTTTCCATCAGCACGCTGTAAGCCTCGCTGGCGTCCACCGTCGGTCGGCCCCTGCCTTTGCTGGCGGTGTACTCTTTCAGCGCCGACTTCAGTTCGTTGGCGATGCCGATGTAGTCCACCACCAGGCCACCCTGCTTGTCTTTGAACACCCGGTTCACCCGGGCGATCGCCTGCATCAGGTTGTGGCCCTTCATCGGCTTGTCGATGTAGAGCGTGTGCACGCAAGGGGCGTCGAATCCGGTCAACCACATGTCGCGCACGATCACCATACGCAGCGGGTCGGCGGAGTCCTTGAATCGCTTCTCCAGCCGCTTCTTCACCTGGGCGCTGTAGATGTGCGGGCGCAGCAGTGCTTTGTCGCTGGCCGATCCGGTCATCACGACCTTGATCTCGCCTTGCTCGGGGTCAGCGCTGTGCCAAGCGGGGCGCAGTTTGACGATCTCGTCGTACAACCGAACGCAGATGTCGCGGCTCATGCCCACCACCATCGCCTTGCCGGTCTGTGCCTTGCCGCGCTCGTCGAAATGATTCACCAGATCGGCTGCCACCCTCGCGATGCGGGGCTCGGCGCCCACCACCTGCTCCAGCGCAGCCCAGCGGCTCTTGAGCTTGGCGCGCTGGCTTTCTTCCTCGTCCTCGGCCAGTTCATCCACCTCGTCGTCGAGCGTGGCCAGTTCCTCGGCTTTCAGCCCCAACTTGGCCAAGCGGCTCTCGTAGTAGATGGCCACCGTCGCGCCATCCTCCTTGGCCTGCTGCATGTCGTAGATGCTGATGTAGTCACCGAACACCGCACGGGTGTCGCGGTCCTCGCCCGACACCGGCGTGCCGGTAAAGGCCACGAAGGTGGCGTTGGGCAGCGCATCGCGCAGATGCTGTGCGTAGCCGACTTGGTAGCGGTCCACCGTGCCAGCCGGCGGGGCAAAGCCGACGTGGACCGGTGCAGGCTCGCCGCTGCCGGTGGTCACCACGGTTGCTGCCGGTGGCCGTTGCTTGACGGTCTTGAGCTTGGCCTCGAAACCGTACTGCGTGCGGTGGGCCTCGTCGGCGATCACCACGATGTTGCGGCGGTCTGACAGCAGCGGGTAAGCGTCCTCGTCCTCGCCGGGCATGAACTTCTGGATCGTCGCAAACACGATGCCACCAGACGGCCGGTTGCCCAGCAGTGCACGCAGTTGCTGTCGGGTGGTGGCCTGCACAGGCTGCTCGCGCAGCAGGTCTTGCGCCAGCGAGAACACGCCGAACAACTGCCCATCCAGGTCGTTGCGGTCGGTGATCACCACGATCGTCGGGTTGGCCATCAGCGGCTCTTGCATCACCCGGGCCGCAAAGCAGGTCATCGTGATGCTCTTGCCGCTGCCCTGGGTGTGCCAGACTACGCCGCCCTTGCCCTTGAGATTCGGTGCACTGGACGGGCTTGACGCTGTGATCACCTGGGCAATCGCCGAGCGCACCGCATGGAACTGGTGGTAGCCGGCAATCTTCTTGACCAGTCCGCCATCGTCCTCGAACAGCACGAAGAATCGCAGGTAGTCCAACAGGTAATGCGGCACCAATACCCCGCGCACCATTGTCTGCAACTCGTTGAACGGCCCCAGCGGGTCGAGCGTTGCGCCGTCGATCGTGCGCCAGGCCATGAAACGCTCGGTGTTCGCCGACAGCGACCCGAGCAGCGCAGCGGTGCCATCTGATATCACCAGCAGCTCGTTGTACTGGAAGGTGTCCGCGATCTGTTCCTTGTAGGTCTGGATCTGGTCGAAGGCTTTCCAGACATCGGCGTTGGGGTCGGTCGGGTTCTTCAGTTCGACCAAGACCAGCGGCAGGCCATTGACGAACAGCACGATGTCGGGCCGGCGGGTGTGGTGCGGCCCGGTGATCGAGAACTGATTGACCGCCAACCAGTCGTTGCAGGCCGGGTCGGCAAAGTCGATCAGTCGAACGAAGTCGCCGCGAGTCTGGCCGTCTTGCTGGTATTGCACAGGCACACCGGCCAGCAGCAAGCGGTGAAACTGCCGGTTGGCGGCCAGCAGCACCGGCGTTCCCAGGTCCATCACCTGTTTGAGCGCATCCTCGAGTGCCACTGCCGGCACGCCCGGGTTCAGCGCCGTGATCGCCTGCCGCAGCCGCCCGACGAGCACCACTTGCCGGTAGTCGCTGCGCTCGGGTGCCGTGCCGTCGGGCGCTATGTCGGGGCCGTAGCGGTGTTGCCAGCCCACGTCGGCCAGCCATGCCAGGGTTTCCTGTTCGAGTTGGTCTTCGGTCATGCTGCTGGGGCCTCCGGCGCTTAGCAGGTGCTTAACAAGCTAAGCCGTAAGTCATTGATTTTGATGGACATTTTCTCAAAATCCGTCTTACTCCGGCGAATGCTAAGCCCATGCTATGCCTTCGGTCGCAAGTTGTAGACATGGGTGCTGCCCACCCGCTGCCGGTCAAGAAACCCGTCGGGCTGGCTCCACTTCTTCAGGTAGCGCGACGCCTCTACCTGCGCCGAAGGGGAGTTGCCCAGCCCAAGGAGTTCTCGTAGCTCGCCATTCTCGATGCGTTGATGGTCGCGCAGGTACTCGCGCACCATCTCGGCATACCGAATCGGGTTCAGCCCGCGGGTGCGCGTGTACGCGGCCTTGCCCTTCAGTTCCTTGGCCACCCCTTTGGCCAGATGGAACGTGGCGGCCGCGGTGTGCCCCTTGCGCTCGAGCAGGCTCAAGGGTGGTAGGCACATCGCTTCCAGAATGCGGCGCGATTCGTCCTTGGCCAGTTGCAGCACGTTGGCCGCCTGCCCCACATCGATGAAGTCCTGTCCCAGCAGCGCGTCGAGCACCAGCAGCTGGTCCAGCGCCACCTCCGCGCCTTGGGCATCCAACTGGGCGATCAACTTGGCCAGCGCGTCGTGCGCCTCGCGGTTGAACATGCGCAGCGTCACCGAGTGGCCGTCGGTGACGTACTCGGGCCGACGCTTGCCGAAGACCAGTGCCGACCGGAATATGCGTCGCCGCCCGATGCCCGACGATTCCACCAGCCGCAACTTCACCAACGCATTGGCCAGGGTGCGGTTGCGCGGCACCGCCTCGTGCCGCAGGATGTTCTCGGGCGTGATGCCGGCGACAAACCCGCCCGGGCTGGTGACCACCAGCTCTTGGGTGGAATGGCGCACGAGGATCTCGCCGGGGTTCAGGTAGTCGCGGTGCGTCAGCGCGTTCAACACCGCTTCGCGCACCCCTTCCACCGGGAACTGCGGTATGCGCAACTTGAACAGACCCAGCTCGATCTCCTTCTCCGGGTTCAGCGGCCCGGTGAAGACCTGTTCCATGCGCTCAACCGCTTCCAGCAGCGGCAGACGGTCGATGTCATTTCGCGCCACGCTGGTTTCGCCGTCGTGCAGAACGTAGTGGAACTGGGCCTGCGGGCAGCGCTGCGCCAGCACCTCGCGCCGAGCGAACAGAAGCATGCCGGCGTGGGTCACCTGGCCCTCGCGCAGGGCCTCCAGGCCGCTTAGGAAGGCGGGGTCGGGCAACTCAAGCAGCCCGGACGACGGCGCCTTGCTGCGCAGCACCTGCCGCGCCCGCTCGATCTGCAGCGGGTCCAGGTCCTGCAAGCTCAAGCCATGGGCGGGCGCGCCGCTCCAATCCACGGCGGCGCTGCGCACCTGGGCACGTTGGAAGGTCACCGGGTCCAGCGGCATGCAGTTCTTGCCCACGCGCTGCTTGAACAGCCCTGCCGCGGTGCCGTAGGGCTTGCTGTCGCCTTCGTTGACGCGAACCACCAGCAGCTTGCCGGTGCCTTCGGGCACGTTGAGCTCCACGACCTCGGCCGCTACGCCAGGCCGCGTGCCATCGAAGATGCCACGGCGGAACACGTCCAGGTCGTAGCCACGCGCACCATGGATGGCCTGGGCGCGGCCACGCACCTTGTCCGCCACGCCGAACACCACGACCCCGCCGCCCGCGTTGGCAAAACAGGCCGCGTACTCGCAGGCCAGCTTCAGATCGTCCTTCGGCCCCTGCCAGGGCTTGAAGTCGAGGACTTCGCTTTCCAGATCATCGGCGATGCGATGTTCCAGTTGATCCAGCAGGCGGCTGACCTCTGCGATGTCGGGCACGGACATCAGGCGGCTTGCTCCATCTCGACGAGGGCTTGTGGCAGGCGAAGCTGGCCGGAGATCAGGCGGGGCAGCAGGGTGTCGCGCAGGGTGGTGAGGGTTTGGGCCTGCATGAAATTTGCGAAGACACGCGCACGAACGCTTGCTGCAATTTCATCGAATGCAGCGAGCACCGGCGGCGGCGGAATTACGACGGGCAGTCGATAGACATTATTGCGATTCAGTCCAGGGACCGCTCCATCGGTGTTCATTCCTTCCAGACCGAGAACGCAGAGTTGGTAGAAGCAATACGTCAATGGTGTCTGCGTTCGGACGTAGAAAACAGTATCAATGGGAAAACATGGCCTGTCTTCCCAGTACAAACTACCAACTGTTCCTTTTCGACCCACCACCACGGTAGGCGAGTTCACCAAGGCACGGTTGTGGTGCCCCGTCACACCTCCGGACCCATAAACAGGTACATCACCTGCTACTCGATCAGTCGCCTTGAGGGCTTTTCCGTAGGCCAATTCCAACAAGTCCTCGACTTTTCCGGCCCGCCACCCTTTTGGCACCAAGCCCAACTCCGATTCCTCGAAGCTATCCGGAAACAAGGCCGCCGTGGCTTCGTCCATTCCCGCCGGCAAGAGGCCCTGCTGCTTGGCGTGAACCGGATCGAAATCGACGAACCACGACTTGAACAGCGCCTGCGCGATGGCTTCGAGGGTGGCGTTGGTTTCGCGCAGGAGTGCGATGCGGTCGTCAATAGTGCCCAAGAGACGTCCCACTTCTCGTTGCTCTGCCAGATCGTCAAGCGCGGGATGGACAGACCCTATGAATCGAGTGAACTGGAAATTCGCAATCCCGGTTGACTGATTCTCGAACTCCGCGATCTCCCCGGAAAGATGCATGCCGTGAATCTGGTATGAAAAGAACTTCGGATCGATCTCGGTTGAGTTCAAGCGAAGAAGCCGGCAAAAACTTGCAGGAATCGCCCGGCCACCGAGCGTCGCAATCATTTCAGCTGTGACGTGCAACGCTCTGCCCGTGTGCTGTCCAGTGGCCGCACTTCCGCCAGACACCTCAATCACTAGGTCGCCAGGTTGCAGCAGACGACTCTTAACCTTTGTGGCTGACTCATAGCGAAACGGCACCCTCGAAGCATCTCCAAGAGCGAGCCGCGGGATGTCAGTGCCGCGAACAACTGCAACGCGCTCTGTACTTTGTTGGTCCGCTTCATCTTGACCCCAGCCGCCGCCAATTGCGTGGACAACCAGACTCTCCAGCGCCTTAGAACTCATACCCCAGCCCCCCCAGCTTCTGCCGGATCAGCAAGTCCAGTTCCGCGCCCTTGGCCATCTGCTCGCCCAACTTCTCGGTAAGCCCCTGCATCTTGGTCGCGAAGTCGGCGTCGTTGTCCTCCACGGCTTCAGCGCCCACGTAGCGCCCCGGCGTCAGCACATGGCCATGCTCGGCGATCTCGGCCAGGGTGACGCTGCGGCAGTAGCCCGCCACGTCGGCGTAGTCACCCGAGTCCGCCTCGCCGCGCCAGGCGCCGACGGTTTGCGCAATGCGGTCGATTGCCGCTTCGCTCAGCTCGCACTGGACCCGGCTGATCATCGTTGCCAGCTTGCGGGCATCGATGAACAACACCTCGCCTTTGCGCCTGGTCTTCTTCTTGACGAGGAACCACAGGCAGGCCGGAATCTGGGTATTGAAGAACAGTTGCCCCGGCAGCGCGATCATCACCTCGACCACGTCGGCGTCGACCATCGCAGCGCGGATCTCGCCTTCGCTGTTCTGGCTGCTGCTCATTGAACCATTCGCCAGCACGATGCCAGCGCGGCCGTTGGGCGCCAAGTGGTGCAGGATGTGCTGCAGCCAGGCGTAGTTGGCGTTGCCGGCGGGCGGGTCGCCGTATTGCCAGCGTGCATCGCCCATCAGGCTGGCGTGCCACCAGTCGCTGATGTTGAATGGCGGGTTGGCCAGGATGAAGTCGGCGCGCAGATCGGGGAACTGGTCGCGCCTGAAGGTGTCATCCGGCTCACGGCCTAGGTTGAAGTCGATGCCGCGGATCGCCAGGTTCATCGCCGCCAGGCGCCAGGTGGTCGGGTTCGCCTCCTGGCCGAAGATCGCCACGTCGCCGATCTTGCCGCCATGGGCCTCAATGAACTCCTCGCTCTGCACGAACATGCCGCCCGAGCCGCAGCAGGGGTCGTAGACCTTGCCATGGTGGGGGCTGAGAACGGCCACCAGCGTTTTGACGATGCTGCGCGGGGTGTAGAACTGACCACCGCGCTTGCCCTCGGCGCTGGCGAACATGCCCAGAAAGTATTCGTAGACCTGGCCCAGCACGTCACGGGCCTGGGCCGCGCTGGCACCAAAGCCGATGGTCGACACCAGATCCACCAGTTCGCCCAGCTTGCCGTCGGGCAATTGGGCACGGGCATAGCGTTTGTCCAGGATGCCCTTGAGCTTGGGGTTCTCGCTCTCGATCAGCGTCAGCGCCTCGTCGATGCGCTTGCCGATGTCGGGCTGCTTGGCGGCAGCGCGTAGCGCCTCCCAGCGGGCAGTTTCGGGCACCCAGAAGATGTTGACTTCGCGGTAATAGTCACGGTCTTCCAACTCGGCTGCCAGATCTTCAGCCGCTGCCTGGCCGTAGTAGTACTCGTCATCCGGGTCGGCCAGGCGAGCGGCGACCTCGGTGCGGCGGGCGGCGAAGGTGTCGGAGATGAACTTGACGAAGATGAGGCCTAGCACCAGGTGCTTGTACTCGGCGGCATCCATGTTGGCGCGCAGCTTGTCGGCGGTGGCCCAGAGGGTCTTCTTGATGTCGTCGAGCATGGGGCCTGCCGATGGGTTGATCTCTAGGTCTGCCTGGTCTTCGCGACAGCCCGGGCGGCCCTGAGGCCGGTCTGGTTCTCACCATTGTCCACAGACAGCTCAGATATCCTATCGGTGACTTCGAGCGGGCGTCGCTGCTTGGCTCAATTCTTGCCGTTCACGCGGTCGCTCAACAGCCAAAGCCTTGCCGACAGGCCCTGTAGTGCACGGTTCATATGCTCGTCGTGGCTGCTCTGTAGGCGCAGGAAGGTTTCCAATCAGTGCTGTCCTCGCCGATCCATGACAGCGCTTCTCGAGTCGGCCAACTTTTGCCGCCTGTGCTTTGGCTGGGAAGCTTGAAAGCGCAGCAAATTACCGTGCACACTGCGGTCACGTCAGGTGAAATGGTCTAGCCCTGATTGACTACCCTGCCCGAAAAAACTGCGCCGGTACCACAAGAGACTCTCGATGCAATTCATGCCGCACTCAGCGCAGCGAGGCGCGTGACGTTCGCAATTGAGCGAGTATGCGGCCACGCCCAGGACGATCAGCTTCGACTGTATTTCGCCGTTGCGGCTTGCATTGAATTGTTGGACGAGCAGGTCATCGCCGCACTCGATGTGGGCTGGCCAACTGGCCCTGGCGGTGGGTTCACCTGACTGCGGCGTCCGTCGCCACAATACCCAGTCGGTGTACCTGATCACCATGGGATGGGCCGGTCCATAATTTGTCAGGCAGCGTCCGCCGGATGCGATGCCGATTGGGGCGGACGACGATGAATGATTTCGACACAGGCTACCTTGAATTTCAGGCCGCACGGCGGGTCCGGCAGTCGGCCGAAGACTGGCTCGCGGCCTTCGAAACCGCGCTGAGGTCTCGTGATGCGGCGCTCATCGGCGCACTGTTCCATCCAGACTGCCATTGGCGGGACATCCTGGCTTTCACCTGGCACATCACGCCGGTCGAGGGCCTGGACGAGGTGTCCACGCGGCTCGCGACGGAGCAGGCAGTTACTGGCGCGCATGGATTTCATCTGCCCGCCGGCCGTCGGCCGCCGCGCCAGGTCAAGCGCCTCGGGATCGACAGCATCGAAGCCATCTTCGAATTCGAGACAGTCCTTGGCCGTGGCGCGGGCATCGTCCGTCTTTCGGCGGGACTGGACGGTGCCGAAGAGATGAAAGCGTGGCACTTGTTGACGACGCTGGAGTCTCTGAAAGGGCATGAGGAGCAGATCGGCGCCAAGCGCCCCACTGGTGCGGCTTTTTCGCGGAATTTCGGTGGCGACAACTGGGCTGATGTCCGCCGCAAGGCCAGCGCCTACGACGATCGGGAGCCCGAGGTGCTCGTGATTGGCGGGGCGCAAGCGGGTTTGTCGATTGCCGCGCGCTTGAATCAGGTGGGGATGGATACGCTGGTCGTCGAGAAATGGCCGCGGATTGGCGACAGTTGGCGCAAGCGCTACCACTCACTGGCCTTGCACAATTCGATCCATCTGAACCACCTGCCGTACCTGGAATTTCCGCCGAACTGGCCGAAATACATTCCCAAAGACATGCTGGGGAACTGGTTCGAGTTCTACGCCGATGCCATGTCGATCAATTGCTGGACCGACACGGAATTCGTTGCGGGAAGCTGGGACGAGGCCGCGAAATGCTGGACGGTCTGTCTGAGGCGCGGGGATGGAACCGAACGAGTCGTGAAGCCTGGGCACCTGGTCTTCGCGAATGGTGTCAGCAGCTATCCGATGCTCCCGGATGTGCCGGGTCTGCAGGACTTCAAGGGCGAGGTCATCCATTCCGAGGGGTTTGACAGCGGTGCCGCCTGGCAGGGCAAGAACGCGCTGATTCTGGGTACGGGCAGCAGCGCCAACGACATCGCGCTCGATCTGCACAGCCACGGCGTCAACACCACGCTGATTCAGCGGGGGTCCACGACCGTCGTGTCGATCGACCCGAGCGCCAGGCTGAATGAAGCGGTCTGGGACGAGGGCGGACCCTTGGAGGACTGTGATCTGGTCGCATCGTCCGCGACGCCGCCCTTGATGTTGAAAGCCTACAAGGCCGTCGTGAAACGAATGGTCGAGCTCGACAAGGACATGATCGAGGGCCTCAGGCGCATAGGCTTCAAGCACGATATTGGCGACGACGATGCGGGCCATCAGATGAAGTATTTTCGTCGCGGCGGCGGATATAACCTCGACGCGGGCAGCTCGGCCCTCATGATCAAAGGCGAACTGGGCCTGCTGCAATACGACAGGATTGAGCGGATGACCGCCGCCGGCGCGCTGCTGAAGGACGGGACGAACGTTCCAGCAGATCTGATCGTTCTGGCGACAGGCTATTTTCCGCAAATGGAACTGGTACGGCGCGCGCTTGGCGAGGCCATGGTGGCCCGTATCGGCCCGGTCTGGGGCATTGGGCCGGACGGCGAACTTGGCAATATGTACAAGCGCACGCCGCAGGCAGGTCTGTGGTTCATCGCTGGCGGGCTGGCCCAATGCCGGATCAATTCAAAGTATCTGGCCTTGCAGATCAAGGCCGTGGCATTGGGTTTGATTCCGGCGGCAAGACCGGCCTGATACCAGCCGCGGACGCAGTCGACCGAGCCGTCGACTGAAACAGGTTGCTGCAGTTCTTGACCAGTTCCACAGACCGCCAGAGGCGATGTCCAGGCCACGCCTGGGGGCACTCGGGCGCGAAACAGACGTTTTTTTCATATCCTTAGAATGACCATATCGCACAGGAGATGACACATGACGTTTTCCGAAGATCGACGCAAAACACTGAAAATCGCCGGTGGCATGGCCGCCGCCGCCATCGCGCCCGCGCCTTCGTGGGCCGACAACTCGGGCCTGCCCTCAGGCACGATGAAGATCCTGGTCGGCTACCCGCCGGGCGGCGGCACTGACGTGATGGCGCGGATCATTGCCGAGAAGCTCAAGGAGCGTTTGGGCAACTCGGTGCTGATCGAGAACAGGCCCGGTGCCAGCGGTACATTGGCTGGCGCGCTGCTGCGCGACGGACCCTCCGACGGCTCGGTGATCATGTACGTGGCGAGCGCCGGCACCGCAGCGCAGAAGGTCTCGAAGAAGACGATGCTCTACGACCTGGAAAAGGACATCGTCCCGATCACTCAATCAGGCACGGTGTGCACGGTCTACGCGGTATCAGCGACGATCGGGGTACGCACTTTCGCCGAGTACGTGGAGTGGTTGAAGAAGAACCGCACAAAGGCGAACTTCGGCACCACGGCGATGGGTAGCTCTACGCACTTCTTTGGCGTCGAGATTGGCCAAGCCATTGGCATCCCGCTCGAGCCCATCGCCTACAAAGGCGCGGGCCCGCTGATCTCTGACGTCTCCGCCGGCCATGCCTCTGCGGCATGCGGCGGCCTGACCGATTTCCTCACGCACCACCGCGCCGACAAGATGCGCATCATCGCCGTCTCGTCGCCCAAGCGGGTGCTGGCCGCACCCGATCTGCCGACGATCGTTGAGTTGGGCTACCCGAAGCTCGCGATTGAGGGCTACTACGGATTCTTCGCGTCCGCCAAGGTGGCCCCTGCTGTGGTCGACGCGTGGAATCGCGAACTGCGCGCGGTGCTCGAGACCCCCGAGATGCGCCAGCGAATGCTCACCCTTGGCCTGGAGGTTAAGACGACAAGCTCAAAGGAACTTTTCGACATCCAGTCGCGCTACATCACGATGTTCACGCGGTCGATGAAGGCCGCAGGCTACGAGCCTGAATAGGCCCGATCCGAGTCCGGAAATCGTCAGCAGCCTGTGGCGCTAGCGCCGCATCAGGGCAGCAGTGCCTCACCTTCTATTTCCACCTTGGCTGCGGGATCGATCAGCGCGGACACCTGGACCAGCGTCATGGCCGGGTAGTGCTTGCCCAAGGTTTCGGCCCAGGCCTTGCCCACCGCGGCGCCGGCCCGGTTGAATTCGCCGATGTCGGTGACATAGGCTCGCAGCATGATCAGGTGCTCAGGCTGGCCACCGGCCGCGCGCAGCACGGTGACCAGGTTGGTCATCGCCCGGGCCCATTGCACGCCCATGTCGGCATCGGCCGCGACCGAGGGCTCGCCTCGCACCACGCCGATCTGGCCGGCGATGCGTACCTGTGTGGCGCCTCGGGCCACCACTGCGTGTGAAAAGCCCCTGGGCCGAGGCCAGCCTTCAGGCAGTACGGTTTGGTAGGCGATATCGCTCATGGT
>CAMCTC010000136.1 GCA_945878355.1 Bordetella parapertussis
GCTTTGCGTCGGCGCTTTGCCGCGCCCCCGGACTGGACCCCTGAGATCCAAGGCGACGCCAGCCGTTTCGGCCAACGCCCGCCGACTGCCGCGTCGGTGCTGGTGCCGCTGGTGATGCGCGATGACGGTTTGCGGGTCTTGCTGACCCAACGTACCGCGCACTTGCGCAGCCATGCCGGCCAGGTCAGTTTCCCCGGCGGCCGTGCCGAGCCCAAGGATGCCGATGCCGTGGCCACTGCGCTGCGCGAAACCGAAGAAGAAGTCGGGTTGAACCGATCCCATATCGAGGTCATCGGTTGCATGCCGATCTACGCCACTGGCTCGGGCTACCTGATCACGCCGGTGGTGGGTTTGGTGGAACCGGGTTTCACGCTGACGATCGACGCCTTCGAGGTGGCCGAGGCTTTCGAGGTGCCGTTGCATTTCCTGATGACGCCGGCGCACCACCGCCGTCACAGCGCCGAGTTTGAGGGCGAACGGCGCCAATACCTGTCGATGCCCTGGCAGGGTGACAACCCGCAAGCGCCGCCGTACTTCATTTGGGGCGCCACCGCAGCGATGCTGCGCAACCTCTACAGCTTCCTGGCGCAGGGTTGATGCTTGCCGCTCGGTATGATGCACAGCGATGAGTGTCTTCGCCGTCCTGTTTGCCCTGATCATCGAGCAGTTCAAGCCGCTGCCGCGTGACAACTGGGTGCACCACACCCTGGTGTCCTGGGTCGATTGGACCGGGCGCAACTTCGACGCCGGCCGAGAGCGTCATGCCTGGGTGGTTTGGGGCGTGTCAGTGCTGGCACCTGGCCTGCTGTTGACGGCGGCCTATCTGGCGGTGCACCACTGGAGCGTGCTGCTGGCGTTGTTGTTCAATGTCGGTGTGCTCTACCTGACGCTGGGTTTTCGCCAGTTCAGCCACTACTACACCGACATTCGCGATGCCCTCGAGCGAGGCGACGAGATCGAGGCGCGCCGCATGTTGGCCGAATGGCGCCATCTGGACGCCAGCGAGTTGCCGCGAACAGAGCTGCTGCGCCATGTGATCGAGCATTCACTGCTGGCCGCGCATCGCCATGTCTTTGGTGTCTTTTTCTGGTTTGTGCTGCTGTGCTCGCTGGGCCTGGGCCCGCTGGGCGCGGTGCTCTACCGCATGGCCGAATTCGCCAATCGTTACTGGAGCTTTCCAGGCAAGTCGCTGGGCGTGCCCGCCAACGAGCGGCTGATGGCGGTGTCACAGCGCTTGTTCGAGTTGATCGACCATCTGCCCTCGCGCCTGACGGCATTCGGCTTCGCAGTGGTCGGCAATTTCGAGGAGGCCATCAACGCCTGGCGGCGCGACGCCTCGCTGTGGAAGTACAGCAACGAGGGCGTGATCCTGGCCTCTGCAGCCGGCGCGGTGGGGGTTCAACTCGGCGGTGGCGCCGCGCCTGGCGTGACGCCTGACCGCAGCCGCAGCTTCGAGGCCGGGCCGACCGAGGATGTTGCGGCCGAAGGCTCGACCGGCGGCGACCCGCCCCAGATGGGCCATCTGCGCAGTGTGGTCGGACTGGTGTGGCGCTCGGTGGTGCTGTGGATGCTGTTGGTGGCCTTGCTGACACTGGCCAACCTGATCGGTTGAGCTCTCCAGCCTCACCACTTCGTGCTGGACAGCTCGGCGTGCAACTCGTTGTAGATGCGGTATCTCGAGGGGCTGATCTCGTGACGCGCCAGCGCTTCGCGAACGCCACAACCAGGCTCGTGCAGGTGGCTGCAGTTGTAGAAGCGGCAATGCTCTGCGTGCTGGCGGATGTCGGTCATCAGCCTGGCCAGGTCGGTGGCCTGCAGCTGGCGCAGGCCGAATTCCTGGAATCCCGGTGAGTCGATCAGCGCGCTGTGGCGTGCGTCGTCCATCCAATACCAGTTGGTGCTGGTGGTGGTGTGGCGGCCGGCGTTGAGCGCGATCGAGATCTCGCCGACCTGGGCCGCCGCGGCGGGCACCATCAGGTTGATCAAGGTGCTCTTGCCCATGCCGCTGGGCCCGAGCACCAGCGTGGCGCGGCCGGCCAACAGCGGGGTCAGCAGCGCGCGGGCTTCGTCGGGACGCGATTTCAGTGACAGCTCGAGCACCGAGATGCCGATCGCGCGGTAAGGGGCCAGACGCTCGTGCGCCGCGGCCAGCGTTGGCAGGTCGGTCTTGTTGAGGATGATCTGGGTTGAGATCCCCGCGTGCTCGGCGGCGATCAGTGCGCGCGCGAGCTGGGTCTCGGCATACATCGGCTCGACAGCGACCAGCACCAGCAACTGGTCGATGTTGGCGGCGAAGGACTTGGTCTTCCACTCGTCCTGGCGGAACAACAGGTTGCGCCGCTCGGCCACCTTGTCGATCACGCCGGCATCGCCGGCGATCTGCCAGTGCACCCGGTCGCCGACCACGCAGTCGCTCTTCTTGCCGCGGGTGTGGCACAGCACGCGTCGACCCTCGGCGGTTTCGACCATGCACTGCCTGCCGTGGGTGGCGACGACTCGGCCGTTGCCAGCCAGGTCGTCGACATGGCTGTCGACGCGCTCGGTGCCTTGCGGTCCAGTCATGCCGGCTGGGTCTGCAGCGCCGCCAGTCGCTCGCTGGCTGGCGGGTGCGAGTAGTAGAAGCGCACATACAGCGGGTCGGGCGTCAGCGTCGCGGCGTTGTCCTGGTGCAGTTTGAGCAGCGCGCTGGCCAGGTCCGCGCCGCTGGCCTGGGCGCAAGCATAGGCGTCGGCCTGGAACTCGTGCTTGCGCGAGAGCTGGGCCAGCAGCGGCGAGGCGAAGAAGCCGAACACGGGCACCGCCGTCATGAACAGCAGCAACGCCAGCGCGTCGTTGGGCGCACCCAGGTTCGGCGCCACGCCCAGCCCGACATAAAAGCCTGGCTGGCCGGCCAGCCAGCCCAGCAGCGCCAGCGCTGCCAGGCTCAGGCCGAACATCATCACCAGGCGCTGGGTCACGTGCTTGTGCTTGAAGTGGCCGAGTTCATGCGCGAGCACCGCCTCGACCTCGGCTGCCGACAGCTTGGCCAGCAAGGTGTCGAAGAACACCACGCGCTTGGCAGCGCCCAGACCTGTGAAATAAGCGTTGCCATGGGCTGAGCGCCGGCTGCCGTCCATCACGAACAAGCCCTTGGCGGCAAAACCACAGCGCTGCATCAGCGCCTGCACCCGGGTTTTCAGCGCCTCGTCGGCCAGCGGCTCGAACTTGTTGAACAGCGGCGCGATCACGGTCGGGTACAGCACCATCACCAGCAGGTTGAATCCGGCCCAGGTGCCCCAGGCCCAAAGCCACCACAGCGCGCCGGTCGCGCCCATGATCCACAGCACGGCAGCAGCCAGCGGCAGGCCGATCAAGGCCCCGATCAGCAAGCCTTTGAGCAGGTCGGCGATGTACAGGCGCGCCGTGTTGCGGTTGAAGCCGAACTGCTGCTCGATGCGGAAAGTGCTGTAGATCTCGAACGGCAGGTCGATCGCACCACCGATCAAGGCAAAGGCGCTGAGCAGCGCGAGTTGGTAGGCCATCGCGCCAAAGCGTGGTTCCACCGCGTCGCGCAGCAGGTTGTTCAGAACATCGAACCCGCCCAGCAGCGTCCAGCCCAGCAACACCCCATGGCCTACCGCCATCACCAGCAGCCCGAAGCGGCCTTTGGCCAGCGTGTAGTCGGCCGCGCGCTGATGGTCGGCCAGGCTGACCTGGCCTGCGAAAGGCAGAGGTACGGCGGCGCGGTGTGCCGCGACATGGCGCATCTGGCGCGTGGCGAGCCACAGTTTGACGGCCAAGGAGGCCACCAGCGCGGTGGCAAAGAGCAGGGTGAACGGGGTGGGCGACATGGGGCGAAGTGTAGGCGGGCAGCGCGCTGGCTGTGCAGGGCCGGCATCGTTCAGCCGCTGCGACAATCCGGGCATGAGCAGTTCAGACAACATCCCCCACCTGCCGATCAGCGAGAACAACCTGGTCTGGGTCGATCTCGAGATGACCGGCCTGTCGCCGTTCACCGACCGCATCATCGAGATCGCGGTGGTCGTGACCGATGCTCATCTGACGCTGCGTGTCGAAGGCCCGGTGTTGGCGATCCACCAGAGCGACGCGGTGCTCGATGGCATGGATAAATGGAACAAGGGCACGCACGGCAAGAGCGGGCTGATCGACCGCGTTCGCGCGTCCAGCATCGACGAAGCTGCAGCGCAAGCCCAGGTGCTTGATTGGCTCAAGGCCTTTGTGCCCAAGTTCAAGAGCCCGATGTGCGGCAATTCGATTTGTCAGGACCGTCGTTTTCTGGCCAAGGACATGGCCTTGCTGGAAGCCTACTTCCATTACCGCAACCTCGATGTCAGCACGCTCAAGGAGTTGGCCAGGCGCTGGAAGCCGGCGGTGCTCGAAGGCTTCAAGAAAGCGCAGGCCCACACCGCGTTGGCCGACATCCATGAGTCGATCGATGAATTGATCCACTACCGTCAGCATTTTCTGGCGCTCTGACCGGGTCTTGCAGGCCGGCCCGAGAGCACTGTTCGCCGCTGCCAACCTGCCACCGAAAGTTGCCGATGGTTTTTGCCGCCCCCGCCGCCACCGCTTTGCGCCGCGCCCAGCCCTCGATCAGCTGCGTGGTGCCGGCCTATAACGAGGCCGCCAACCTGGGGCTGTTGCTGGAGTCATTGACGGCGGTGCTGGTGGGTCTGACGCCACGCTGGGAGGTGATCGTTGTCGACGACGGCAGCACCGATGCAACGCCGCTGGCCGTGCTGCCCTGGCTGAAGCGGCCTGGCCTGCGCTACCTGCGCCTGTCGCGCAACTTCGGCAAGGAAGCCGCGCTGACCGCTGGCATCGACCATGCGCAGGGCGAGGTGGTGGTGTTGATCGACGCTGACCTGCAGCACCCGCCGGCGATGATCGGCGCGATGGTCCAGGCCTGGCGCGGCGGCGCCGACATGGTGTGCACTGCCCGTGCTTCGCGATCCGACGAATCATGGCGCAAACGCCTGGGCACCTGGGTTTTCTACCGCCTGGTCAACAGCGGATCGGCGACGCCGATTCCGGTCGATGCGGGCGATTTCAGGCTGATGGACCGGCAGGTGGTCGACGCACTGAAGATGCTGCCCGAGCGCAACCGCTTCATGAAAGGGCTTTACGCCTGGGTCGGTTTTCGCACCGAGGTCCTGCCGTACACGCCGGCGCCGCGTCACGCGGGCCAAAGCAGCTTTTCGATGAAGCGCCTGTCCAGCTTGGCATTCACCGGTGTGACCGCTTTCACCAACGCGCCGCTGCGGCTTTGGAGCGCGCTGGGCGGTGTCGTCGCGTTGGCCTCGCTGGGTTTTGCGGTCTGGATCGTGATCTCGGACTTTGTCTTTGGCAACGACGTGCCGGGCTGGGCCACGCTGGCCACTGGCCTGGCGTTTTCAATCGGCGTGCAACTGCTGTCGGTGGGCATCCTGGGCGAGTACATCGGTCGCATCTTCGACGAGGTCAAGCAGCGACCCGTCTACATCATTGGCCAGGCGCTGGGGCAGGGCGCCTTGGACGGGCCAGCCGCGCAAGATGCCTGAGCCCGCTCGGCTGCTGCTGTGCGCCGACGACTATGGCCTGAGCCCTGGCGTTGACGCGGCGATCACCGGCCTGGTGCGTGCTGGGCGGCTGGGGGCTTTTTCGTGCTTGAGCAACGGCCCGGCTTGGTTTGAGGACGCCGGGGCGGTTGCGGACCTGCGCGCCCAGGCCCAGGCCGGGTTGCACTTCAACCTGACCGAAGGCCGGCCGCTGAGCCCATCGCTCGCAGCACTGTGGCCGAGTCTGCCCAGCTTGCCGCGTCTGTTGCTGGCCGCGCACCTGGGCCGGCTGCCGCTGGCCGCGCTGGCCGATGAACTGGCGGCGCAGGTCCAGGCCTTCGAGGACGGCAGCGGTTGCAGGCCCGACTTTGTCGATGGCCACCAACATGTCCACCACCTGCCCGGCGTGCGAGGCTTGCTGCTCGACTGGTTGCAGCGCCAGCCCTGTGCCGTCCCGGTGCGCAGCACTGCGCCCTTGGCCGGGCCGGGCTTTAACTTCAAGCGCTGGGTGATCGAGCGCAGCGGCGGCCTGGCGCTGGCGCGCGCGCTGGCACAGCGCGGCCAGCCGCACAACGCCTTGTTGCTGGGCGCCTACGACTTCCAGGTCAGCGACTACCGTTCGCTGATGCAGGCCTGGCTGGCCCAGGTGCCGGCAGCCGGCGCGCTGTTGTTCTGTCATCCTGGGCAGGCCTGGATCGGCGACGCCACCGACCCGATCGCTGCGGCGCGCCAGCGCGAACTGGCTTACCTGGCTGGGGCGGATTTCCCGCGTGACTTGATGGCGGCTGGCGTGGTGCTGGCGCCGGTCTGGCGCTGAACGACCAAGATGCTTGACCTGCCCGCCCGGCGATGTCAGCCAAACGCCCAGCGGCGGTTGATGGCGTAGGTCAACACCAGCGCCAGCAGCGTCGCGCAGGCTTGGGCAAACAAGTAGTGCAGGCCGACCCGGGTGCCCGCAGCCACCACCGCCATGCTGGTGACGCCACCCAGCAACGCGGTGAGCTGAAATCGCCACCATGCCGCCAGCCAGGCGCCGCGATGACCGAAGGTCAGCCAGCGGTTGCCGACAAAACCCAGCTGCGCGCCCAGCGCAGCGCCCGCGCCTGCTGCCAGCGGCGCAGGCCAATGCCCCAGCTCGACCAGCAGCGCCAGCAGTGCGTAATGCGCCATAGTGGACACCGCGCCGACGGCGAGGTACCGCAGCCAAGCCGGCACCTGCAACGCCAGCGGCGCGCTGTTCATGGCTTGCTCAACCAGGGCAGAGGCGCGGCTCGGCGCGCCAGAGCTGGGCGTTGCGGCCCTTCAGCACCAGGACAGCGCCCGGCACTGCTGCCGACGCAGGCTTGTCGCCCAGGCCCTCGACCAGCCAGACCCTGTGGCCGCGGCACACCAGCGCTGGCAAGCGGTCGATCGGGTAGAGCACCGCGGCGACCCGTTCGGCATCGAAGCGCACGCTGTCGGCGAGTTCCTTGCGCCAGCTGTCGCGCCGCCGCACGTCGGGGTGGTCCCAGTGGCTCGCGACCATCGGCACCTGGGTCAATCGAGCCTCGAACACGACGTCGTTGAAGCTGTTCTCGACCAGCACCACCAGGTCAGCCGGCGTGACGAGGCTGCGCAACTCACGGCCCACGTCGCGACCTGACTTGGGCGCGACCCAGGCCAGCGCGACGATCCAGCCCAGGCTGAACAGTGCTGCGCCGACCACCATCGGGCGCAGCCATCGGTTGGTCTGGCCGTTGCTGTCGATCATCGGCAGCGCGAGCAGCGCGCAGAACGGCGCGAGCGCCGGCATGATGTAGCCCACCAGCTTGGACGCCGGTATCGAGAAGAACAGCAGCACCACCAGCGCCCACCAGACCATCAGGCCGGTCCAGCGGCGGTCCCTGGCCGGCTCTGGAGACTTGGCGCGGCGTATCGTCGCCAGCAGCCAGGGGCTCCAGGGCAGTGTCAGCAGCGGCAGCACGCCCCAGAGAAACCAGACCGGCTGCACGTTGTTGAAGCTGGTTGCGGCGTAGCGGCGGAAGTGCTGCTCGACGATGAAGTAGTCGAAGAAGTCCGGGTAACGCTGCTGCATCAACAGCATCCAGGGCAGCGCGACCGCGGCGAACACCCCCAGCCCGAGCGGGTGCAGCAGCCGCAGCGTGTCGCGCCAGCGGCCTTGCGCGAGCAGCCAAGGGCCGATGATCAAGGCCGGCAACACCACACCGATCAAGCCCTTGGACAGCACGGCCAAGCCGCAAAAAGCCCAACCGGCCACCAGCCACTGCAGCGTCGGGTGGTTCAAGGGCCACCAGCGCAGCGTCGGCAACTGGCCTGACCAGCGCGCATGCGGCTCGGGTTGCTCCAGCGCGCGGGCCAGACACAGCACCGCGGCGGTCAGTGTGCCCGCGACCAGCATGTCGTGGTTGGCGTATTGGCCGCCGATGAAATAGAACGGGCAGGTGGCCAGCACCAGCAACGCGATGCCCGCGACCCGCACACCCTCGCGCCGGCGCAGCGTCAGCCACAGCGCCGCCCCCATCAACCAGGCTCCCAGCGCGGGGCCAAGCCGAACGCTGAACGGCGAGACACCGAACACCGACAGGCCCAGCATGTTGACCCAGTAGGTCAACGGAGGCTTGTGGAAAAAGGGCACGCCATTGAGCAGCGGCACCAGCCCGTCGCCGGCCCACATCTCGCGCGCCACTTCGCCGTAGCGGCCTTCGTCTGGCAGCAGCAGCGGACGCAGCCAGGCGCTGAACAGCAGCCACAAGGCCAGCAGGCCCAGTACCATCGTGGCCGAGCCGGTCCAGTCTGGCCAGGCGGCGCGCGGCGCCGAGCTTGGCTGGTCTGACCGGTTGGCCGTTGAATCGTCGAGCGCTGACATCTGGCGCCGGGTCAGCCTGCGCTCAGACCGCCAGCAGGTCGACCTCGAACACCAGCGTGGCGTTGGGCGGGATCACGCCGCCAGCGCCGCGCGCGCCGTAGCCGAGCTGGGACGGGATCAGCAGCACTCGGGTGCCGCCGACCTTCATGCCCTGCACGCCTTCGTCCCAGCCGCCGATGACCTGGCCGGCGCCGAGGTGAAAGCGGAACGGGTCGCCGCGGTCCTTGCTCGAATCGAACTTGGTGCCGCGTCCATTGGCAGCGGTCGGTGCGTGCAGCCAGCCGGTGTAATGCACGGCGACTTGTTGGCCGGCAGCGGCTACGGCGCCGGTGCCAGGGGTGGTGTCTTCGTACTGCAGGCCTGAGGCGGTGGTGATCATTTTGGGGTCCGGTTCAACAGAGTTTTGACAGGGATCGCATCATGCCATCGCGCCGGCCGGGCTGGCGACCAGCCAGCGGTCGGCCCAGGCCTTCGTCGCGGCGCCCAGCCAGTCTGGCGTCGTGGTGGCCTCGATCGCGGGCAGGTCCAGCGCCCGGGCCGCGGCAGTCAGCGCGGCCAGCGCGTCCCGGGTGTCCAGTGCCTGGGCCTGGTTCTGCTTGCTCAGCTTGTGGTCGTCGGTGCCGAGCACCAGCGGGGTGTGCAGGTGGCGCGGCTGTGGCAGGCCGAGCAGGCGCTGCAGGTGGATTTGGCGTGCGGTGTTGTCGGTCAGGTCTTCGCCGCGGACCACGTCGCTGACCCCTTGCTCGGCGTCATCGACAACCACCGCGAGCTGGTAGGCCCACAGCTTGTCGGCACGCTGCAACACGAAATCACCGACCTCGGTGGCCAGGTTCTGTCGCTGCGGGCCCAAGCGACGGTCGAACCAATCGACGATCACGGCGCTGCCCTCGCGCTCGGTGCGCAGACGCATTGCGCGAGGGGTCTTGCCGTTCAATCCGTCGCGGCAGGTGCCCGGGTAGATGAGCTCGCCAAAGCGCTGTCGTGTCGAGGGCTGCACCAGGGCCACGTCGCGCCGGCTGCAGCCGCAGGGATAGGCCCAGCCGGCCAGGCGCAGCCGTGCCAGCGCCTCGGCGTAAGCCCCATCGCGCCCGGACTGCCACAGTGGCGGCGCGTCGGGCTGCAGTCCGCAGTCTGCGAGCTGGCGCAGGATCTGCTCGGCGGCGCCTGGGATGCAGCGTGGCCGGTCCACGTCCTCGATCCGCACCAACCAGCGGCCGGTGTGGGCGCGCGCGTCGAGCCAACTGGCCAGTGCCGCCGCCAGGCTGCCGGCGTGCAACAGGCCGGTCGGCGAGGGGGCGAACCGGCCGACATAGCGCCGCGCGGCCAGACTCATTCCAGCGCTACCGGCAAGCCGCTGTGCTGCTCTAGCAGTGCGCGGCGCGTGGTCGGACTCTCGAGTTGGTCCAGCCACCACTGCAGTGCCAGGCCTTGCGGCGCCTTGCGGGGCTGCGATGTGGCCGCGCCGCGCCAGGCGTAGCCGAACTGTGCCGGCAAGCGGGTTCGCTGTACCGTTTTGGCCACCAGCCGGCCGAGTCGCAGGTGCTCGCGCACCTGAGGCTCGGGGACGAAGCCGCAGCCCAGGCAGCGCAGCAAGGCCTCGGTCTTGGCGGCCATGGTCGGCACGGTCAGCACATCCTGGCCTGGCAGCAGGTTGACGGTGACCGGCGCCAAGCGCTGGGCCGAGTCGGCCACCGCCACGGCCCGGTGGGCCATCATCTGCGCGTCGCTCAGGGGCTCGGTGGCCTGAGCCAGCGGGTGGTGCGGCGCGACCGCGAAGACGAAAGCCACCTCGCCCAGCAGCCGCAGTTCGATGCCGGGTTGCGGTGGCGAGCTCATCATCACGCCGATCGCCAAGTCGGCCTGGCCGCTGACCAGCGCCTCCCAAAGGCCGGCCAGGATCTCGCTTCGCAGTCGCAGCCGGGTGCCCGGACCTTCGCCCAGGCCAGCCATACCGCGCTGGGCGTAAAAGCCCTCGATCAGCTCGAACAGCGTTAGCCGCGAGATCACACCATCGGCGGCCACGGTCAGCGCGCTCTCCCAGCCGGTGGCCACTCTGCGCACCCGGTTCGCCACCGCGTCCATCTCGGCCAGCAGCCGGCGGCCTTCCTCGAGTAACTCCTGGCCCGCAGCGGTCAGACGGGCCTGGCGCGAACTGCGGTCGAACAGCAGCACGTCGAGTGCATCCTCGAGCTGGCGCACGCTGTAGGTCAGCGCCGAGGGCACGCGGCCCAGTTCTCGGGCTGCGGCGGCAAAGCTGCCGGTGCGGGCGATGATGTCCATCATCTGCAGGGCATCAGGGGTCAGGGCGTTGCGGCGGGGCGCGCTCATTGATTGGCAGGTCGGCGGCAGGTCGGCTGGCGAGTCGGCGGGCAAGCCGCCAAAGCTTCATCTTATTTGAATGCTCGCTTCAAGCCCGGCTGGCAGGTCGGCAGGTCTGAAGGTGCGACCATCGGTGCATCGAACAGGAGGCATCGTCATGATCAGCTTGCGCCGCAGCGCCGACCGAGGTTTCGCCGACCACGGTTGGCTCAAGAGCTTTCACAGCTTTTCGTTTGCCGATTACCACGACCCGGCCCACATGGGCTACGGCAACTTGCGGGTGATCAACGAGGACCGGATTGCACCTGGCACCGGTTTCGGCACGCACGGCCACCGCGACATGGAGATCGTCAGCTATGTGCTCGACGGCGCGCTGGCGCACCAAGACAGCATGGGCCAGGTCACCGCGATCCTGCCCGGCGAGGTTCAGCGCATGAGCGCGGGCACGGGGGTCAGGCACAGCGAGTTCAACCATGCCAAGGGCAGCAACACCCACTTTTTGCAGATCTGGTTGCTGCCCAGCGCCGCGGGCATCACGCCGAGCTATGAGCAAAAAGCTTTCGCCGAGCCCGACAAGCGCGGCCGACTGCGACTGGTGGCTGCGCCCGATGGCCGCGAAGGATCGGTCACGCTGCACGCCGATGCGTCGATTCGCGTCGGCTTGTTCGACGGCACTGAGGCGGCCGAACTGGCGCTGGCGCCAGGCCGACGCACCTGGGTGCATCTGGCGCGCGGCGCACTGACGGTCAACGGCCATCGGCTGATCGCCGGCGATGCGCTGGGTCTGGTCGACGAGACCTTGCTGCGGCTGAGCGACGGTGACACGGCCGAGGTGCTGGTGTTCGATCTGGCACGCTGAGTCAGTGCATGACGCCTTGACTTGCGCTG
>CAMCTC010000137.1 GCA_945878355.1 Bordetella parapertussis
CGTGCGCAGGCCCTGCAGGTGTTGCAGGAATTCATTGCACAGCGGCTGCCGCAGTTCGGGCAGTATCAGGACGCGATGTGGGAGGGAGAGGTGTGGCTCTATCACTCCCATTTGTCCTGTGCGCTCAATCTGAAGCTGCTGAACCCGAGGGAAGTGGTAGCCGCTGCCGAAGCCGCTTACCGCGATGGCAGCGCGCCGCTGGAGGCAGTGGAAGGATTCATCCGGCAGATTCTGGGCTGGCGCGAATTCGTGCGCGGCATCTACTGGACGCAGATGCCAGGCTATCTGGAACGTAATGCCATGAATGCCCACGCACCGCTGCCTGACTTCTATTGGACAGGTGATACCGACATGGCCTGTCTGCGCGACGCCATCACGCAGACGTTGCAGCATGGCTACGCCCATCATATCCAGCGTCTTATGGTCACTGGCCTCTATGCGCTGCTGACGGGCGTGAGTCCGCAACAGCTGCACGAGTGGTATCTGGCGGTGTATGTGGACGCCGTGGAGTGGGTGGAACTGCCCAACACCCTGGGCATGAGCCAGTACGCCGATGGCGGCGTGATGGGCAGCAAGCCCTATATCGCCACTGGCAAGTACATCCAGCGCATGAGCCCGCATTGCAAGAGCTGCCGCTACGACCCCGCGCAGCGCAGCGGCGACAGTGCTTGCCCCTTCACCACGCTGTACTGGGACTTCCTGATGCGCCATGAAGCGGCGCTGGCCCGCAACCCGCGCATGGCGCTGCAGGTGAAGAACCTGGCGCGCCTGACGGACGCGCAGAAGCGGTCGGTCAACGAACGCGCAGCGGCCATCCGCCTTGTCGAGGTTGGCACTCAAGCCGGCGCCAGTGTGGACCTGTGGGCCGTCGACGAGGTCACTGAATGACGATTGAACCTGCCCATGAGTCCCCGCAGCTGACCGTGCTCTACGACGGCGCATGCCCGCTATGTCGGCGCGAGATCGGCATCTATCGCGGCCTGCGGCCGCTGAACTCGGATTCGCCGGTGTGTTTTGCCGATGTCAACGACACAGCGTTTTCTTTGCCATCTGCGCTGCCGCCCGGCACCACGCGCGAGCAACTGCTGGCGCGCTTTCATGTTCGCGGCCGCGACGGTGTGCTGCTCAGCGGCGCTCAGGCCTTCCTGGCGCTGTGGGCTGTGTTGCCTGGCTGGCGCTGGCTGGCCCTGGCCGGCCGTTTGCCGGGCGCTGCCTGGTTGATGGAGCGCGGCTACCGCCTCTTTCTGCGCTGGCGGCCGATGTTGCAGCGCTGGGCATTGCGTCTGGAACGGTCTGCGCTGGACCGGCCGAGTCAGCGCGACGCCGGTTTGTGACGAGCCCGGTTGATCTCGCTCCTTTTACAGTTTTGGAACACACCATGACCGCAATCGTCCTCATCACCGGTGCCAGTGGCGGCATCGGCCGCGCCCTGGCGCGCCAACTGCACGCCCAAGGCTGCCGCGTTGCTGCGGTCAGCCGCGACGTCGACCGCCTGACCGATGTGCCGGCCGCCGTGCGAATCGCCGCCGACACCACCACGCCCGATGGCGCTGCGCTGGCCATCGCGGCTTGCCAGCAAGCGCTAGGCGCTGCACCGACGCTGCTGGCGCACTGCGTGGGCAACACGCTGATCGCACGGCTGCATCGCACCCGAGCGGACGCCTATCGCGAGGTCTTGCGGGTCAACCTCGACAGCGCTGTGTTCATGCTGCAGGCCTGGATCGCGGCGTTGCAGCGCGCACCCGGCGCCGCCGTCTTTGCAAGCTCGGTGGTGGCGCGCATTGGTTTGGCCAATCACGAAGCCATTGCTGCGGCCAAGGGCGGCGTCGAAGCCTTGGTGCGCAGCGCCCGGCCACTTATGCGTCGCAAGGCCTGCGCATCAATGCGGTGGCACCGGGCATGACCGACACACCGATGGCGGCCGGCATGCTCAAGATGGCCGCGATGCGAGAGGGCGCTGCGCGGCAGTACCCGCTGGGCGGCGTTCAGACGGCCGACCAGGTGGCCGATGTGATGGCCTGGCTGCTCGGCGATGGTGCGGCGCGCTTGACCGGTCAGGTGATCGCCGTGGACGGCGGTTTCACCACCGTGCGGCCGCTTGTGAAGTGATCCCCAATAGCTGCCGAAGCTAGCGAAGCGACAAACAGGAGTTTCAAATGAGTGAAGACCCACGCTGCTGCGGCAGCGGCACCTGCATCATCGACACCGAAGGTCGCTGTTGGTGTGGCCAACGATGGGACGGCCAGAAGATGTGCCATGCCCCGCTGTCGCAGGTCGAAGATCCCGATCGTGCCGCTGTGGCGCAGCCATCTTGCCCGCCCACCGAGAGCAAGTCATGGCCGCCGTCCTGACCAGCCTCGGCCAGTACGGCGCTTGTACACGGCGCAGGCTCGGGCGCGTGGCCTTGCTCGCCCTGCTGGTGCCTGTCGGTGGCGGCGCGGCGCCGCTGGCCGAGTCGGATGCACGTGCCGTTCGTCAGGTCATCGAGGCGCAACTCGAAGCCTTTGCAGCGGACGATGGCGCTCGCGCCTTTTCCTATGCGTCGGCGTCGATCCAGGCCCAGTTCGGCGATGCCAACAACTTCATGGCGATGGTGCGACGCGGCTACCCGATGGTGATTCGGCCAGCTGCTGTCTCGTTTTTCCAGCCGCAACGGGATGTCGGAACACCAGAGACTGTGACGCAGTTGGTGCAGTTGCGTGATCGCGAGGGGCGTCTCTGGAATGCCACCTACCTGCTCGAGCAGGTGACTGGTGCGGGTTGGCGCATCAGCGCCTGCGTGGTGGCAGCGGACAGTGGAAAGTCGTCGACCTGATGTCGTGCAACGCAGCGTCCGCGACATGACGGGCCCGGCGGCGCTGGTCTGGTTCAAGCGCGATCTGCGTGTGCGCGATCACGCCCCCCTGGCAGCGGCGATGCGCTTCGAACGCGCGATGGGTCTTGTGGTGATCGAGCCGCAGTGGCTGGCGAGCCCAGAGTGCGACCCACGCCATGTCGGCTTCCTGCTCGCCTGCGTGGCCGAGCTGCAGCACGGCCTGGCGGAACTTGGACTGCCGCTGCTCGTGCGCGCAGGCCCGATGCCGCAAGTGCTGCAGGCGCTGCGGCGCGAGTTCGCTTTCACCCACCTGTTCAGCCACGAAGAAACCGGCCCGGGTTGGAGCTACGCCCGCGATCTTGCCGTAGCCGACTGGTGCCGCAGCCAAGGCGTGAACTGGATCGAAATGCCACAGAACGGCGTGGTGCGCCGCTTGCGCTCGCGTACCGGATGGGCTGGACGATGGGCACAGCGGATGAATGCACCCGAGACACCTGAAGCACCGGCTGCTTGCGGCATCAGCGCGGCGACAGTACTGAAGGCGTCGGCGCTTCCCACCTTGCGTGACCTGGGCCTGCCCGCCTTGGGCGCAGCATTGCCGCCGGGCGGCGAGCGCGCCGCGTGGAGCACGCTTGAAAGTTTTCTTGGCGGCCGCGGGCGCGACTACCGCAGCGCGATGTCCAGCCCGCTCGCCGCCGCCGAAGGCTGCAGCCGGCTGAGCGCGCACCTGGCCTTCGGCACGATCTCGATGCGCTGCGTGCACCAAGCCACCGAAGCGCGGATCGCGGCCACCACCGATCGCCATCTGGCCTACGCGTTGCGGGGCTTCGCCAGCCGCTTGCGCTGGCACTGCCACTTCATGCAAAAGCTCGAAGACGAGCCTGCCATCGAATGGCGCAACGTGGCGCGAAGTGTCGATGGGCTGCGTGCGGGCGACGGCGTAAACGAGGGCGCGATCGACCGTGAACGTCTGCAGGCCTGGTGCGAAGGCCGCACCGGTTTCCCGATGGTCGATGCCTGCATGCGCCAACTGTGCGCCACTGGCTGGTTGAACTTTCGCATGCGCGCCATGCTGGTCAGCTTTGCGTCCTACCACCTTTGGTTGCACTGGCGCGAGCCAGGACTGTTTCTGGCGCGCCAGTTTCTCGACTTCGAGCCCGGTATCCACTGGAGCCAGATGCAGATGCAGTCGGGCACCACCGGCATCAACACACTGCGCATCTATTCACCTGCCAAGCAGGCGAGCGACCACGATCCGCAAGGCCATTACATCCGGCAGTGGGTGCCGGAGATCGGAACACCGGCCTATCCGTTCCCGATCGTCGATGAACGGATGGCGGTGGCCGAAGCGAAAGACCAGCTGTACGGGCTGCGTCGGACCCGCGAGGCGCAGGCCGAGGCCAACGCTATCCAGGACAAGCATGGCTCACGAAAGAGTGGCTTGCAAGCGATCGCGAAACCCAAGCGCCGTACCCCGGCCGCGCCGGATGGCCAAGGCCGGTTGTTCTAGCCTGCCGTGCCCACAACCTGCAACCTTGACAAGCTTTCATGAACCCGTCTAGCACCGTCCGCAGTGACGAAATCGAGCGCTTCAACCGCCTCGCCGCCACCTGGTGGGACCGCACCGGACCGATGCGACCGCTGCATGTCGTGAACGACCTGCGGCTAGGCTACGTGCTCGAGCAGATCGCCCAGCGCTTCGGGCGCCGGGTCGGTGCGCTCCAAGGGCTGCGTATCGCCGACATCGGCTGCGGCGCCGGCCTGGTGTGCGAGCCGCTGGCAGAGCGCGGCGCGTCCGTCGTCGGCGTCGACGCCGCTGCCAACAGCATCGCCGCCGCACGGCTGCATTCGGGGGCGGCCGGCCTGCAGATCGACTACCGGCTCGGGGAGCCCGAGGCCACGCTGCGCGATGGCGAGCTGTTCGATGTGCTGCTGCTGCTGGAGGTGGTCGAGCACGTCGACGACATGGCGGTCTTCGTGCGCGACGCGGCAGCCCATCTCGCCCCCGGCGGGCTGCTGCTGGCCTCGACGATCAACCGTACGCTGCGCAGCTACCTGACGGCGATCGTCGGCGCCGAGTGGGTGTTTCGGGTACTGCCCCGGGGCACGCACCAGTGGCTGCAATTCGTTCGGCCCGAAGAGCTGGGCCAGGCTGCTACGGCCTGCGGGCTGGTCCGTGGCGACCAGCGTGGCATGGCTTACCTGCCCGCCGTTCACCGCGCCTGGTGGACCCGCGGGCTGTCGGTGAACTACATCGCCAGCTTTCACAAACCCGGTGGCGCCGCGCGATGAACCGCTGTTGGCCAGACCTGCGTCATCCGGCCGCCGGGCCGCAACCCCTGCACTCGGGACTGCTGGCGTTGACCAAGGCAGCACTGTTGGCGATGCTGCTGACGGTCAGCGTCGCGCAGGCCCAGCCTGCCGCCTTCGCCGAGCGTTACAGCCCCGTGCCGGCCAGCGCCGACGGCATCGGCAAGCGCTACATGGGGCGCGAGATCTCGGCGGTGATGGGCTGGCAGGGCGCGGCCTGGCTCGAACGCGAGGAACGTGAACGCGAGGAGCGCACCGACCTGCTGCTGGCCGCGCTGGCGCTGCAACCGGGCATGGTGGTGGCCGATATCGGTGCCGGCACCGGCTACCTGTCGCGGCGCATGGCACCTGCGGTGGTGCCTGGCGGCAAGGTCTGGGCCGTCGACGTGCAGCCCGAAATGGTGAAGCTGCTGCAGGCCGGCGCGAAACGCAGCGGTCTGTCGCAGATCGAGGCACGGCTGGCCGCAGTCGACGATGTTGGGCTGCCGGCAGGCTCGGTCGACCTGGCGATCATGGTCGACGTCTACCACGAGCTTGCCTTTCCGCACGAGGTGATGACCAGCGTGATGAAGGCCCTCAAGCCCGGCGGCCGCGTCGTCTTCGTCGAGTACAAGGCCGAGGACCCGCGGGTGCCGATCAAGCCGCTGCACAAGATGAGCGAAGCGCAGATCAAGCGCGAGGCCGCCGTCTTCGGCCTGGACTGGGAGCGCACCGTGAGCACGTTGCCCTGGCAGCACGTGGTGGTCTTCCGCAAGCGAGGCTGAGCCCGCGGCGGGCCTGTCATTGGCGGACCTGTCACTGACGGACCGGTCACCGACGGACCGGTCACCGAATTTTTCTTCAACTGCACGAGCGAATCCATGATCTTGTCCTTAGCGGTCCTGAGCACGGCCTTGCTGTTCGGCGGCATGACGCTGTACGCCTTCGGCTTTGCCGCCTTCCTGTTCACCGCGCTGCCCGCCAAGACCGCTGGAGAGGCTTTGCGGCGCGCCTTTCCATGGTTCTATGCGTTCGTGATCGCCACGTCGGCCGCGGCTGCTCTGCTGTGGTGGCCGCGGGATGCCGTTTTTGCCGCCGTGATGGCTGTGGTGGCCATCACCACCGTACCCGTGCGGCAGTTGCTGATGCCAGCGATCAACCGTGCCACGGACACGGGCCAGCGCCAACGTTTCAAGTGGTTGCACGGGCTGTCTGTGGTGGTCACCCTGGGCCACATCGCAGCCACCGGATGGTTGCTCTCGACCCTTGCCTGAAGGCGGGGCCAGGGCCTCGGCCTGCCCAGCCCGACCAGCCAGCCCAGCCAGCCTCTCGGCCTGCGCAACCTGGCTCGTCATATCTCGTCGCAACTCACAGGCATAGCTCCAGCTCAAGACGCCTGGGCGCTACGGCACCACTCACCCGGTCATGAGCCCGCTGGAGTTCTTGCAGCGCCTGGCGTCGCTGGCGCCGTCAGCCGCCGTCACCCGCCGTTAGATGGCTCTAGCGTGGTCCTGAAATCGTTCATCAGCCGCGACGACGACCAGTTGTTGGTGCCGACCTCAAAGTGAGTTGCCGCGCCGACCGATTCGCAGGCTCCGCACGGTGGCACCCGCCAAGCCAGCACAGGCCGGAGCCGGTCGGGGATGCGCGGCAGTCCGTCATGTCTCGGACTTTGCCCAACAGCCTCAAGCAAATGTGGCTTTGCCACTTTGCTTGATCCCCGCGGGGGGCGGCCGGCTTCGGCCGGCCTTGGGGCGCTCAAAGGCGCATGTCCAGCGACAGATTGAACTGCGGCTTGGTCTGGCGGTCGATGCGGGTGAAGTCGCCATTGGCCAGCAGCGTGGCGGTTTGACCGTTGGGTGGACCAAAAGGCTGCACGCCGGAACTGGCCGCCAGCCGCATCGACAGGCCAGGCCGAAAGATCCATTGCCCGAACACGTCCAGCGTTCGAGTGCGCGAGCGTCGCTGCAACTGGTCCAGCGTGAGCTGGGTGTCGTAGGGTGGATTCAAGCTGATGCTGCCGCCCACATTGAGAGGTAGGCTGACAAAGCGATTGTCAAAACCCAGCGTGGCCGTCCAGGGCTGCTGGCCATCGAGCCGGTTGTCCGGGCCTGGCACTGCTGCCACCCGTGAGCGGTAGAAGTTGATCGAAGCGCGCAGGTTCAAGGTCTTGGCATCGGCCAGCAGCACGGGCATCAGCTCGGTGGCGCGACCCTTGACCTCCAGTTCCAGGCCGCTGGTGGTGGCCGACGAGAAGTTCAGCGGCTGCGCCACCCAGCGCGGTACGCTGGCCCAGGCCACCGGTTGCAGCGTGGTCACCGTGCGCACCAGGCTCGTGATCTGGCGATGGAAAACGCCCACGCTCCACAGCCCGCCGGCGGGCAGGTATTTCTCGAAGGCGATGTCCAGCCCGGTGGCCAGTTCGGGCGCCAGCGCCGGATTGCCGATGCGGTCCGGCGCCAGCTCCGTGTTGCCTGCGTTGGTGTTGGTGAACTGGCTGTTGACCGATGGCCGCGCCAGCAGCGTGCTCAGCACGGGTGCCTTGTAGCTGCGGGTCAGACTGGCGCGCACCATGTCGCGGCCCTTGGGGTCGAACTTGTAGGTCAGGTGCCACAGCGGTGATAGCACGCTGCTCTCGTTGATCACCGGTGCGGCGTTGCCCTGGCTTTCGGTGCGGATGCGCTCGTTGCGCAGCCCCAGGTACATCTGCAGCGCCGGTGAAATCTCCCATTCGTCCTGCAGGTAGAAAGCCTGGCGCCGCACCTGCGCATCAAAGGGCTGGCCTTCGAAGTCGGCCAACACCGGGACGCCTTGTTCGGTGACGGAGCGCTCCTCCAGGCGGCGCTTGGCCTCAAGATCCCAACCGACCGTCAGGCTATGGCTCTGGCCCAGCAGCCAACTGTACTTGCCGGCCTGGCTGAGGCCTTCTTCGTCGCCATGGCCCACCGTGCGCAGCCGCTCCGAGCCTTGGCGCAGATTCACAACATCGAGGGCCCACTTCGACTGCTGCACGCCGGCGCGCAACTCGACGCGCTGGTCATTGCGAAAACGATTCGTCCAGGTCAGGTTGCCGCGCAGGTTTTGCCAAGTGCCTTGCTGCTGGCTGTCGTCGTCCAGCACCGGCTGGCCAGACAACACATGGTTCTCCTGGTTAGTGCGGTTGTGCCAGTAGCCCTTTTGAGCGAAGCCCTGCAATGCCAGCGTCTGCTCGTCGCTGATCTTCCAGTTCAGGCGCGGTCCGAGGTTGTAGCCCCAGCCCCATACCTGCTGATGGCCCAGTTGTTGAGCCTGCGCCGGCAGGCCATCGAGGCCGGGCATCTGCCGGTCGGTGGTGGTGGTGTTTTCTCGGCGCCATTCGAAGAGCGACACCGGCAATGACAAGCCCAGCGGCCCCTTGGCCTCACCCAGCGTGAGGTTCAGGTTGGCCATCGGGCGCTGCTTGCCGTCCGTCAAGCCCAGGCGCAGATCGCGCTGTGTGCGGCGCGGCGCGTCCTTGAGGATGATGTTGATGGTGCCGGCAATCGCCTGCGCACTCTGGTCGGCGGTGGGCGCACGCAACACCTCGATGCGCTCGATCTGCGCAGGGCTCAGCTGATCGAGTGCGAAGCCCTGCGGCGCGGGGTCACCGTTGATCAGGATCTGGGTGTAGCCGGCACCCAGACCGCGCATGCGCGGCCCGCCAGCGCCGACGTTCACGCCGGGCAGTCGGCGCAGCACATCCAGCGCATTGGTGTCGCCAAAGCTGTCGAGTTCGTCACGGCCGTAGATCTGCTTGGCCACGCTGGCGGCGCGGCGCAGATCGGTGGCGCCTTGTCGCGCGGCGATTTCTACACGCTGCACGCTGCTGGACTGCTGCGTGGGGCCATCGCCCTGGCCGGGGCCGGCATCCTGCGCCAGCGCCGAAAGCGGGCCTGTCAGCAGTGCCAAGCAGGCCGCCATTGCCAACACAGCGGGGTAGTCGGTGTGGTCACGGTCTTTATCGCTCAATTGGTTTTCCCGCATCGGACCCGTCTGGGTGGAAATTAAGGTGCGTATGCTGCCAGAAATGGCCTGAGCCTTGCCCGCGCCACGCGACGCAGCACGGATCGCGGTGGCCGGACCTGATGAAGGCTTGACCAAGGCTCGCGACCCAAAGCGCCTGCATGCCGCCGGTGTGCGGGGGCTGCGCTGCCATGTCGTCGATCTGAAGGACAACCGAGGTCAACGGCCACTGGATCCGTTGCGTGCGTTGGCGCAACGCATTGAACGCTGCGCGACCACTCGCGGGTCATCGGCTCGAATGGGTGTGTCTCCACCGCTGCTGACCCTGTCGTGTGTTGATGGGGCTGTCGATCAGGGCACAAGCTGATTGCCAGATTGTCTGACAAGCCATAACATCCAGGCCATGGTCGTTTCACTCACGCTGGTCAAGCCGCAAACCCTGCGCTCGCGGGTCGAGGACAAGCTGCGCCAGGCCATCGTCAGCGGCCAGCTCAAGGCCGGTGAGAAGTTGATCGAGCGCGAGCTGTGCGAGATGCTGGGTGTCAGCCGACCGTCTGTTCGCGAGGCGCTGCGCCGGCTCGAAGCCGAGAAGCTGATCGTCATCGTGCCGCACCGCGGGCCCGAGGTCGCTGCCATCACGCTGCAGGAGGCGCGCGATCTGTATGCGCTGCGCCGGCTGCTCGAGAGCTTTGCGGCGCATGAGTTCACCCGGTTGGCCAGCGACGAGCAGGTCAAGCAGCTGGCCAAGACCGTTCGACGCCTGCGCGAAGCCGGCCAGAAGAAGCTCACGGCCGGCGTGCTCGATGCCAAGACCGAGTTCTATCGCATCCTGCTCGAGGGCTCGGGCAACGCGCTGGTCAGCGAGATCCTGGGCGGCTTGCTGGCGCGCGTCAGCCTGCTGCGCGCCACATCGCTGATGCTGCCTGACCGGCTGCCGCGCAGCCTGGACGAGATAGACGCGCTGCTGGCCTGCATCCAGCGCCGCGACGCCAGGGGCGCGCAGAAGATCTCGCGCCAACATGTTCTCAACGCCGAGCGCGCCGCGCTGGGCGTCTTCAAGCAGGCCGGACCGGCCCGCGCAGTCCCATCCCCCACCATCCCCCACCCACCGGAGCTCTCCCATGAACCAAGACGCATTCGACAAAGGCCTGAAAACCCGCCGTGAGGTGCTTGGCGCCGAGTATGTCGACGCCTCGATCAAGAACGCCGACGACTTCAACCAGCCGATGCAGGAACTCGTCACCGAGTACTGCTGGAACGAGATCTGGAACCGCCCCGGTCTGGACCGCCGCACCCGCAGCATCATCAACCTGTCGATGCTGACCGCGCTGAACCGCCCGCACGAGCTCAAGCTGCATGTCCGCGGCGCGATCAACAACGGGCTGTCCAAGGACGAGATCCGCGAAGTGCTGTTGCAGACCGCGATTTACTGCGGCGTGCCGGCGGCGATCGACAGCTTCCGCGGTGCCAAGGAAGTGTTCAAGGAAATGGGGATCTGAATGGCCGCGGCCACTGTCGGATTCATCGGCCTGGGACAGATGGGTGTCCCGATGGTGCGCAACCTGCTGCGTGCCGGCATTAGCGTGCTGGGCTTCGACCTCAACCCGCAGGCGCTTGCGGCCTTGGCCGATGTGCCGGGCTTTAGCGCTGCATCCTCGGCCGCGCAGCTGGCGCAAGACTGCCCGGCGCTGGTGTTGATGCTGCCCGACAGCCGCATCGTCGATGCGCTGCTGTGGGGCGAGCCCGCCGCTGCAACGCCTGCCGCGGGTCTGGCAGCGCTGCTCAAGCCGGGCCAGTTGTTGATCGACATGGGCTCGTCGGACCCGGTGTGCTCGCGCGACAACGCTGCGAAGTTGGCGGCGCTGGGCATACGCTTTGTCGATGCGCCGGTCTCGGGCGGTGTGCGGCGCGCCGTTGACGCCAGCCTGGCCATCATGATCGGCGGCGAGCCGGCGGCGGTCGAGCAAGCGCGTCCGGTGCTGCAGGCGCTGGGCAAGACGCTGGTCCATGTCGGCAGTGCCGGCGCAGGCCATGCCGTCAAGGCGCTGAACAACTATGTCTCGGCATCGGGATTGCTGGCCGTGTGCGAGGCGCTGGTGGCGGCTGAGAAGTTCGGCATCGACCCCAAGCTGGTGAACCAGGTGTTCAACGCGTCGACCGGCAAGAACAACACCACCGAGCACAAGGTGGAGAGCTTCATGCTGTCCGAGGCATTCAACTCGGGCTTCTCGCTGGCCTTGATGCGCAAGGACTTGCAGACCGCGCAGGGCTTCATCTCGCGAATGGGAACGCCGGGCGGATTCGCGGCGAACTGCCTGCAGACCTGGACCGCTGCCGAGGCGGGCCTGGCGCGCGGCGCAGACCACACGGCGATGTTCAAGTTCGTGCGGGATGC
>CAMCTC010000138.1 GCA_945878355.1 Bordetella parapertussis
CCGTAGTTGGCCACTTGCAGATCGAACACGGTGGCCACCAGCGCCTCACGGGCTTCACCAGCCTTGCCCAAGGTGATGCGCCGCACTGGCACCGTGCGCACCAGCACATCGGTCTGTTGGTTGCTGGGGAAGTTCTCGCTGACGATGCCACCGAAATACGGGAAACCAACCTTGGCGGTCTCGTTGCTGGGCTCGCTGCCTTCCAGCACGGACAGTTGCAGCTTCACATCCCCGCCGTGGCGCGCCTCCTTGGCTTGCAGGTTCCACTGCCCCTCGTCGGCACGGCCGTCCGGGCCCCAACGAAAGCCGATCGCACCCTGAGGCACCACCACCTTGCCCGCCTCGTTGAAAGCCACGGTCTTCCAGTCCGGGTTGTTGGCCTGACCGAGCTTGCCGTTGAAATCAGACGCCCGCAGGTAACGGTCGGGCACGGTGATGGTTTCACCGCTGGGCAGGACATGCTCTTTCAGCATCACCAGCATCGGCATGTCGGTGTAGCGACGAACGTAGTCGTCGAAATAGGCGCTGCGTTCGCCTTGGTCAGGAAAGTAGAAAGCTTTCAGGATCACATGGCCCATCGCCATCGCCACCGCGGCATCGGTGCCTTGCTTGGGGTTCATCCAGATGTCGGCCAGCTTGGCGACTTCGGAGTAGTCCGGCGTGATCGCCACCGTCTTCGCGCCCTTGTAGCGCACCTCGGTGAAGAAGTGCGCGTCTGGCGTTCGCGTCTGCGGCACGTTGGAGCCCCAGGCGATGATGAAGCTCGAGTTGAACCAGTCGGCCGACTCGGGCACGTCGGTCTGCTCGCCCCAGATCTGCGGGCTGGCTGGCGGCAGGTCGCAATACCAGTCGTAAAAGCTCATGCAGACGCCGCCGATCAGGCTCAGGTAGCGGCTGCCTGCGGCGTAGCTGACCATGGACATCGCGGGAATCGGTGAAAAGCCGATGATCCGGTCCGGCCCATGCTTCTTGATGGTGTAGACGTTGGCTGCGGCGACGATCTCATTGACCTCGTCCCAGGTCGATCGCACGAAGCCGCCCAGGCCACGCACCTGCTGGTAGTCACACCGCTTGGCATCGTCCTCGACGATGCTGGCCCAGGCTGCGACAGGCTCGTTGGCCAGCCTGGCCTCGCGCCAGCTCTTGAGCAGGCGGCCACGCACCATCGGGTACTTGACACGGTTCGCGCTGTACAGGTACCAGCTGTAGCTGGCGCCGCGTGCGCAGCCGCGGGGTTCGTGGTTCGGCATGTCCCAGCGGGTGCGCGGGTAATCAGTCTGCTGGGTCTCCCAGGTGACGATGCCGCCCTTGACGTAGATTTTCCACGAACACGATCCGGTGCAGTTCACGCCGTGCGTGCTGCGAACGATCTTGTCGTGTGCCCAACGGTTTCGATAAGCGTCTTCCCAGGTTCTGTCTTCGCCAGTCGTGACGCCGTGCTCGCCCGAGAAAGGCTCGCGTGGGTTCGAAAAGTATTTCAGTCGGTCGAGAAAGTGGCTCATGATGCGTCTCCGGAATTGCGGGGGAATTCATTGCTGCGGTCGTGGGTCATGGATTCTTCACGTAGGCGTTGGCGCGCAGGTAGAACCACCAGTTGAGAACCAGGCAGACGGCATAGAAAACGGCGAAGCCGTACATCGCATACTGCGGCGTGGCGGCCTTGATCTGCGCGCCTATCACCACCGGCGCGATGAACGCGCCGTAAGCGGCGACGGCCGAGGTCCAACCCAGTACCGGCCCGGCTTGCTGGCGGTCGAAGATCACGCCGATGGTGCGGAAGGTGCTGCCGTTGCCGATGCCGCTGGCGGTGAACAGCACGATGAACAAGCCCATGAACGGCAAGAAATACTGCTCGGGCGTGCCCGACTGGTAGGCCTGCATCATCACGTAACCCACCGCGGTAGAGGCAAGCACCATCGCCGCCGAGATCCACTGCGTGACGATAGAGCCGCCGACCTTGTCGGAGATCCAGCCGCCGACCGGCCGCACCGCAGCGCCGATGAACGGGCCCATCCAGGCGTAGGTCAATGCCGACGGCGCGTTCGGATTCTTCAGGCTGTGGCTCATCACGCCGGCAGCGTCGGGCAGATGTTGGTAACCAAAAATAACGGTGATTGCCAGCGGCAACGCCATCGAGAAACCGATGAACGATCCGAAGGTCACGATGTACAAGGCCGTCAGCGACCAGGTGTGCTTGTCGCGGAAGATCAGGAACTGCTTGGCGACGTTTTCTTTCATCGCGCCGAACGCCGCCAGCCGCATCATCAGCAAGGCCGCCAGGATGTCGAGCGGAATCGCGACCCACATGCTGATCAAGCCCAAGCCGGTCGGCTTGGGCAAGTAGAGGTAGAGCATGAAGATCGCCGGCACGAAAGCCAGCGTGTACAGGTAGGTGATCTTGGCAAATGCCACCAGCGGCGAACCGGTGTCGCCCGACACTGTCTTCAGGTTGTTCATGCCCCACCAGCACAGCGCGGCCAGCGGCACCAGCGACAGCACCCAGGCGAAGCCGGCGTTCTGGATCCAGGTGGGGGTGCCGGCAACGATCTTGCCGAAGATCCAGCCGCTATCTTTGATCAACGTCATCGGCTCGCCGCCGAATGAACCGAAGAGCCCCACCGTCATCACCAGCGGGATCACGATCTGCATCGTCGTGACGCCGAAATTGCCCAGCCCGGCGTTCAAGCCCAGCGCCGTGCCCTGCAGCCGCTTCGGGAAGAAGGTGCTGATGTTCGACATCGACGACGCAAAGTTGCCGCCACCCACGCCTGACCACAGCGCCATCAACTGAAAGGCCCAGAGCGGCCAATCCTTGTGTTGCAGCGCCATGCCGGTGCCGATGGCCGGCGCCAACAGCATCGCGGTGGTCAGGAAGATGGTGTTGCGACCACCGGCCAGGCGGATCAGGAACGAGGCCGGGATGCGCATCGTCGCGCCCGAGATGCCGGCGATTGCGGTCAGCGTGAACAACTCGGCCTGGGTGAACGGGAAGCCCAGGTTGAGCATCTGCACCGTGATGATGCCCCACATGCCCCAGACCGCAAAGCCGCACAGCAGCGCGGGCACCGACAGCCACAGGTTGCGGTAGGCGACCTTCTTGCCGGTGGATTGCCAGAAGTCTTCATCCTCGGGCCGCCAGTCTGCAATGTCGGCAGCGCTGCGGGATCTTGTCGTGTCATTCATTGGGCTTCTCCAGTGGTGCCAGCTCAGCGCAAAAAGGTCTTGGACACCGGCGAGCGCGGGCCTATCACCTCGGTGCGACGAACCTCGGTCCAGTACATCCAGATCAGCGAGACCCAGACCACGCCGTACATCAACATGAACGCGCTAGAGCGGATACCGGTGAAGTCCATCAGCGCGCCGAACATGATCGGCAGCACGAAGCCGCCCAGACCGCCAGCCAGGCCGACGATGCCGCTGATCGTGCCGATGTTGTCGGGGAAGTCGTCAGCGATGTACTTGAAGACCGAGGCCTTGCCGAAGGCGAACGCAATGCCCAGCAAAAACATCAGCGCGGTGAACGCGTAGACGTTGAGCCCGACGTGAAAAGTCCTCGGTCCGTTGACGGTGAGCACCGTGAAGTCGGTCTGCGGATAGCTCAGCAAGAACAGGCAGACCCAGCTGACCCACATCACCCACCAGGTCACTGCATGCGCGCCGTACTTGTCGGACAGCCAACCCCCTACCGCGCGCAACACACCACCGGGCAACGAGAAGCAGGCCGCCAGCAGTGCCGCACTGCGGATGTCGAGGCCGAACTCGCCGATGTAGTACTGCACCATCCACAAGCTCAAGCCGACGTAGCCACCGAACACGATGCTGTAGTACTGGCAGTACTTGATGACC
This sequence comes from Bordetella parapertussis, assembly GCA_945878355.1. Lineage (GTDB taxonomy): Bacteria > Pseudomonadota > Gammaproteobacteria > Burkholderiales > Burkholderiaceae_C > Pseudaquabacterium. Next base: position 3,847 of record CAMCTC010000138.1, read on the forward strand.
TTGGGATCTTTCAAGGCCTTGAGTTGGTCGGTGAAACGGGTCTGGCTTGACACCAGGTGGGCTGGGTCGCTGGCCGAGAACATCCAGAACAACAGCAAGGTGCCCAGCATCACCGCGGCATAGACCTGCGGCACCAGAGTCCATCCAAAGCCCACCACCAGCGCAGGTGCGATGAACTTGTTGACCGCGGCACCCGAGTTGCCGGCACCGTACACCCCCATCGCAAAGCCCTGTCGGCCTTTGGGAAACCAGCGCGCGACATACGGTGTGCCGACCGAGAACGAGCCGCCCGCCAAGCCGACGAACAGGCCGATAACCAGGAAGTGCCAGTAAGCGGTGGCGTAACTCATCAGCCATATCGCCGGCACCGTGGCCGCCATCAGCAGGCTCATCACGATGCGGCCACCGTACTTGTCGGTCCAGATGCCCAGCGGAACACGGATCAACGAGCCGGTGAGCACCGGCGTGGCCGTCAGCAGGCCGAACTCGGTGGCATTCAAGCCTAGCGTCTTCTTGATCGGAATGCCGATCACGCCAAACATCATCCAGACCATGAAACAGACGGTGAAAGCCAGCGTGCTGACCAGCAGCACCGCCAGCGCCTGGCTCTTCTTGCTCATGGCAATGTCCGCAAGTGATTCATGCGGCCACTTTAGGAATTGGCGATGCACGGCGCCATCCTTCAGACGGCTTGCAGCGCGGCAGCAGAAGGATGATGCTGAGGCGGACCCGCCTCGTCCTGAAGAACTAGGCCGGCTTCAAACCGGCCAGCACTTGCGTTGCATCAAGCGCTTGTCCATCGCCATCCCGGCGAATTCTTCGCCCACGGGCTAGCGGATCAACCGAGTCCGTTCTCGACCGCGATCACCGCGGCGTGCACACGGGAGCTCACGTCGAGCTTGCGCAGGATGTGCTGAACATGGATCTTCACTGTCGTCTCGGCGATGCCCAGCGAGCGCGCAATCTCCTTGTTGGCCTGGCCTTGCGCGATGCCACGCAGGATGTCGGACTCGCGCGGAGACAAGGACGCCAGCCCAACCGGCGCTGCGACAGGTTTGACAGCCAGGTCGGGCCCATTCACAGCCGCCTGGCGGAAAGCGGCCACCAGCTTGCCGGTCATCTCCTCGGCCACCACGCTCTCGCCGCGCATCGCGCGCCGGATCGCCGCCGACAGCGCGTCGCCTTCGATCGTCTTGAGCAGGTAGCCGCAGGCGCCGCCGCGCAGCGCTGCCGCGAGGTCTTGCTCGTCCTCGCTGACGGTCAGCATCAGGATCCTGGCCTGCGGTGCGGCCTCGATCAATGCGGGCAGCGCGTCCACGCCATTGACGCCTGGCAAGTGGTTGTCGAGCAGGATCAGGTCGGGCTGCAATCCCTGGGCACGGCGCTGCGCTTCGCTGGCGTCGCCGGCATCGCCGACGATCTCGAACTGTGGGTCGCGCTGCAGCAGCGCGGTCAGCCCGCGGCGGAACAGCGTGTGGTCATCGACCACCAGAATACGGATTCGAGGCAAGGTGTCAGGCATCTCAAGCGGCCAGCGCTTGTGCGGCTTGTGCGGCTTGTGCGGCTTGGGTCCGCGGCAGCGTCAGCACGACCGTGGTCCCGCGTCCAGGCTTGGACATCAACTCGAGCTGCGCGCCCAGACGCTCAGCACGCTCGGCCATGATGCGCAGTCCGACATGGGTTTCGTCCAGCGATTGACCCGCGCCGTCAAATCCCAGTCCGTCGTCACGCACCTCGAAGCGCCACTGCGGCTGCTGCGTCACGTCGAGCCAGACCTGGCCTGCCCTCGCATGCTTGCGGACGTTGGACAAGGCTTCCTGAACAATGTGCAGCACCTGGATCTGGGTGTCAGGTGCCAGCGGCAAACCCTGACCTTGCATCTTCAACGTGGCTTTGAGACCGGTCTGGTGCTCGAACTTGCGCAGCGTCGTCAGCAGCGCAGGCTCGATGTCCTCGGCATTCGCACGGGTTCTGAAATGCATCAACAACTCGCGCACGTCGCCATAGCTCTCGCGCACCCCGACATCGATCTCACCCAGCACATGGTCGACCTGCTGCGGGTCGCCGCTGGCGATCGCGTCGCGCATCAACTGGACCTGGATCTTCAGAAAAGCCAGCGATTGGGCGATAGAGTCGTGCAGTTCACGAGCCAGGAAGCTGCGCTCCTGCGACACCGCGGCTTCCATGTCTAGCGCGTTGAGCCGCAGGTTTTCCATCGCCCCCGCGAGCTGCACGGTCAGCGCTTCGAGCAGCGCACGCTCGGCATCCGAGATATCGATCTGGGCGTGGAAGAACAGGTCGACCTCGCCCATCAAGCGCTCGTGCAAGCGGATCGGCACCGACACCACGGTCTCGAAACCAGCCTGGGCGCAGTGGCCCATTCGGGCAGGCTGCATCGTGCGGATCGGGATCACGCGCGCACCGGGCGCCACCTGTGGAGAGCCGCAGTGGCAATCGCCCGCCATCAGGCAATGCTCGGCATCGGTCATCGACGACGGCAAACCGTGCGAGGCCAGCATCAGGTAGCGCTGGTTGCTCTCGTCGGACCAGCGCAGCGCCACACCGTCGGCATGCGCGATGCGCGCGACGCTTTCGGTGAAACCCTGGGCCAGCGATTCCAGAGTGGTGGCACGGGTCACGAGTTTGGTCACCTCGTACAGGCTCTCCAGGCGTTCGTGCTTTTCCTCCAGCAGCGCGGTTTTCTCTTGCACCCGGGCCTCGAGGCTTCGGTACATCGCTTGCAACTGCTCGGCCATGCTGTTGAAGCCGCTGGCCAAGGTACCGAACTCATCGGTCGTGCGGCTGTCGACCCGCGCGCCCAGGTCTCCGGATTGGATGCGGCCGATCGCTTGCTTGAGCAAACCCACGGGCTCGAGCACGAACAAGTAACCGGTGTAGACCAGCAGCGCCGCACCCACCAGGGCCCAGCCCATCATCGCCACTTGCAACAAATGCATCAGCGAGGTCAAGCGCGTCAAGCAGGCCTCGATGCCGACCACGAAGCCGTCGATGTTCGACGCAAAGCGCGCCGCGTCCTCGCCCAGGCTGGCAGCCATGGCCGGCGGCGTCGCCTCGGCAAAGCGGGTGCGAAAAATCGCCCATTCGCGCTCGACCGCCGCAAAGCGCTGCGCCACCGCATCGTCCTGCGGCACGAACAGCGGCCGATCGCGATCGCCCTGGCGCAGCAACTGCAAGCTGCTCTCGAATTCGGCCACTTGCCGAGGCACCGCCTGGGTCTGGCCCGTGCCCACCGACAACACCAGTCGATAAGCCTGCATGCGCATGCGCCCGGCTTCGTTGACTGCCGCGGCGCCACCCTCGAGCTGCCAAGACATCCACAGCAAGGCAGCGATACAAGCCATTGCCAGCAACAGAAAAGGCGTGGTGACCAAGGCCAGCTTGTTGCCGAGGGTCCAATGCCAGTGGCGGTTCATGGCGCTAATTTAACCGCACGGATCGGCGGCCAGTCATTTCTGGCCAGAACGCGTGCGGCGGCAGCGCCTAGACGGGCGCTTCGCCTGGGCCATTGGCCGCGAGCACAGGTTTATCGCGCCCTTGGCTAGACTCCAGCCCTCAACTGCTCAGGCACCACGACGGCGCCGCCACTGAAAGCCCACGATGAAGATCGATTTCGTCTCAGACGTCTCCTGCCCCTGGTGCGCAATCGGCCTGAACGCGCTGGAGCAGGCCTTGGCCCGCATCGGCCCGCAGATCCAGGCCACGCTGCACTTCCAGCCCTTCGAACTGAACCCGGGGATGAAGGCCGAAGGCCAGGACATCGTCGAACACCTGGGCCAGAAATACGGCATCGACGCGGCGCAGATTGCCGCCAACAGCGAGGCGATACGCCAGCGCGGCGCCAGTGTGGGCTTCGAGTTCGGCGTCGGCAAACGCAGCCGGATCTACAACACCTTCGATGCCCACCGCCTGCTGCACTGGGCCGGGCTGCAAGGTCCGGCAGCGCAGAGTGCCCTCAAGCATGGCTTGCTCAAAGCCTATTTCACCGATGGCCAGAACCCCAGCGATACCGAGGTGTTGCTGCAAGCAGCCGTCGCCGCCGGGCTGGACGAAGCGGGTGCGCGCGCCGTGCTGACCAGCGACCTGTATACGGCCGACGTCAGGCAGGCCCAGTCTTTCTACCACCAGCAAGGCATCAGCTCGGTACCCGCAGTGATCATCAACGACCAGCACCTGATCTCGGGTGGCCAGCCGGTCGAGCTGTTCGAGCGGGCTTTGCGACAAATCGCTGCCGGCGCCTGAGGGTCGGCAAGGCCTGCGCGAACAGCAGGCGATCGGCCGCACCGAAACTGCTGAGCACGAATCTTGCATGCGCGTTGGGGCAGTGATTTCCCCTGCGCGAAGCCGCTCAACATCCATCAACAGGACTTGCCATGAACACGACTTTTCTCAACCCATGCCGTGGCCGCCGCGCCCTGTTCGGCGCTACTTTGGCCGCCGCGCTGCTGACCGCTCTGCCGGCCATGGCCCAGGAGACGCCCGTCAAGTTCCAGCTCGACTGGCGCTTTGAGGGGCCAAGTGCTTTCTTCTTGCTGCCGGTCGCACAAGGCCTGTTCAAGGCCGAAAAGCTGAATGTGGCGGTCGACGCTGGCAACGGCTCGGGCAACGCGGTCAATCGCGTTGCCTCTGGCGCTTACGACATGGGCTTTGCCGACCTGGCAGCGCTGATGGAGTTCCACGCCAACAACCCGACGGCGCCCAACAAACCGGTCGCTGTGATGATGGTCTACAACAACACCCCTGCGGCGGTGTTCTCGCTGAAGAAAACCGGCATCAAGACCCCAGCCGACCTGACCGGCAAGAAGCTCGGCGCGCCGGTGTTCGACGCCGGGCGACGCGGGTTTCCGATCTTCCAGAAGGCCAACGGCATCGGTGCGGTGAACTGGATCAGCATGGACCCGCCGTTGCGCGAGACCATGCTGGTACGCGGCGATGTCGACGCGATCACGGGTTTCTACTTCACCAGCCTGCTCAATCTGGAGGCACGCGGGGTCAAGGCCGAAGACCTGGCGGTGCAGTTGTTTCCACAGTTCGGCGTCAAGCTCTACGGCAACGCGATCATCGCCAGCGAGGAGTTCATCAAGAAGAACCCCGAGGCCGTCAAAGCCTTTCTGCGCGCATTCGCCAAAGGCGCGCGCCAGGTGATCGCCGACCCCAAGGCCGCCACCGCAGTGGTCAAGGAGCGCGACGGCATCATCAACGCCGAGTTGGAGGAGCGCAGGCTGCGGCTGGCGATCGATTCAGCGATCGCCACGCCAGACGCCAAGACCGAAGGCTTTGGCGCGGTGTCAGGACCCAGACTGGCGCTGATGGCCAGCCAGGTGGCCGACGCTTACGCGACCAAGAGCCGCGTCAACCCCGATGCGATCTGGAACGCCAGCTTTCTGCCCAGCGCCGCCGATCGCGACATCTTCGCCGCTGCCAAGCGGCCCGCCAAGAAGTGAGTGCCATCGCCCGCCAACACAGGCTTGGACCACCGCAGACGATAGAGCCAACATGACAGCATTCGTGGACTTCGACCGGGTCTGGCTGGCGTACAGCGACGAGTTGCTGGCGCAATCCCAGTTCGCCGTAGAAGACATCAGCCTGAAGGTCAACAAGGGCGAGTTCATCGCCATCGTCGGCCCCTCGGGCTGCGGCAAGAGCACGTTCATGAAGCTCGCCACCGGGCTCAAGCGTCCCAGCAAAGGCACGGTGACCATCGGCGGCCAGGAGGTCAAAGGTCCGCTGAAGATCACCGGCATGGCTTTCCAGGCGCCCAGCCTGCTGCCCTGGCGCACCACGGTGGCCAACGTGATGCTGCCGCTGGAGATCGTCGAGCCTTACCGATCCAGCTTCAAGCAAAAGCGCGCCGAGTACGAGGACAAGGCGCGTCGCTTGCTGCAAAGCGTCGGCCTGGCCGGCTACGAGGACAAGTTCCCCTGGCAGCTCTCAGGCGGCATGCAGCAGCGCGCCAGCATCTGCCGCGCGCTGGTGCACGAGCCCCAGTTGCTGCTGCTCGACGAGCCTTTCGGCGCGCTGGACGCCTTCACCCGCGAGGAGCTGTGGTGTGCGCTGCGCGACCTGCAGGCGGCGCAGCAGTTCAACGTCATCCTGGTCACGCATGACCTGCGCGAGAGCGTGTTCCTGGCCGACACGGTGTACGTGATGAGCCGCAGCCCGGGCCGGATCGTGGTGCGGCGCGAGATCGACCTGCCGCGTCCGCGCGACCTGGAGATCACCTACACGCCGCAGTTCACCGACATCGTGCATGAGCTGCGCGGCCACATCGGCGCAGGGCGCAAGCCCGCGGTCAACACCACGGAGCCAGTGCGATGAGCCGGCAAACCATGCAGCGCTGGTCACCCTGGATTCTGCTGCTGGCGATGCTGCTGCTGTGGCAAGGCATCTGCTCGGCGTTCAATGTCAGCGAGTTCATCTTCCCCAGCCCGCTGCGAATCTGGCAGCAGTTGCTGGAGTTCAAAGGCGAGATCGCCAAGCACGCCTGGCGCACCTATTGGGTGACGATGGCCGGTTTCGGCATCGCGATCGTCGTCGGCGTGCTGCTGGGCTTTCTGATCGGCAGCTCGCGCCTGGCCTACGCCGCGATCTACCCGCTGATGACCGGTTTCAACGCGCTGCCCAAGGCGGCTTTCGTGCCCATCCTGGTGGTGTGGTTCGGCATCGGCGCCGGACCGGCGATGCTCACCGCTTTCCTGATCTCGTTCTTCCCGATCACCGTGAACATCGCCACCGGTCTGGCCACGCTCGAGCCCGAGCTCGAGGACGTGCTGCGGGTGCTGGGAGCCAAGCGCTGGGACGTGCTGGTCAAGGTGGGCCTGCCGAGATCGATGCCTTATTTCTTCGGCTCGCTGAAGGTGGCGATCACGCTGGCGTTTGTCGGCACCACGGTCAGCGAGATGACGGCCAGCAACGAAGGCATAGGCTACTTGCTGGTGTCAGCCGGCAGCGCGATGCAGATGGGCCTGGCCTTCGCCGGCCTGGTGGTGGTCGGCGCGATGGCGATGGCGATGTACGAGCTGTTCTCGGTGCTCGAACGCCGCCTGACCGGCTGGGCACACCGCGGATCGCAGTCGAGCTGAAGCGCGGGGCCGCAGTTTGGGCAGAAGTTCGGGCAACTACTTCGAGGCTGCGACGACGTTGCGCGACGGCGCAGGCGTGAAGCTCACAACGCCTTCACCGACCAGCGCTTTGAACCGCGCTGCGTCGACCCCGGCATGGTCTCTGAGCACTTGCGCGCTGTGCTCGCCCAGCAGCGGTGCGGGCGCGCGGGCACCCAGCCTGCGGCCATCCTGGATGATCGCCACGCCCACCTGCCGCTGCGGGCCGGAGAACTCGCGAACCAGGTCGATGTAGAAATCGGCCGACGCGAAATGGGCGTTGTCGAACAGCTCCTGGGCATGCAGCAGCGGCGCTGCCGGCACACCCAGCGACTGCAGCAGCGCGGCCGCAGCGCGCGGCTCCTGATGCGCCGACCAGGCAGCGATCGCC
>CAMCTC010000139.1 GCA_945878355.1 Bordetella parapertussis
CAAGATGAAGGATCAGCTTCCTGGACTTTTCGTCTATTGGCGGACCCATGGAGCGTAAGGTTGGATAACGGGAGCCGTGTAAACCGAGAGGTTTACGCACGGTTCTGCGAGAGGCTCAGGGTGAAATCCCCTGGGTCTACTTACCACACACCTTCACGAACCAGAGTCTTTCAACCGCCGGGCCATGACCCGGCAAATCACGCCGCAATCTTTAGCCGACGTCGCACTAGTCGATGGGCCAACCGCCGCCGCTACGGGCAGCATGTCGATATCTTGGTGGCACACGGAAGTGGCTGGTGGCCGAGCGCCACAGCCTGTTATCCGTGAGCCCCGCTGTACGCGTTGGCTCGTCGCTGAGGTCCGTGCGTTTTGGGTGGCTCGTGCCCAAGCTCTCCTGGAAGAGCTGGTGGGAGGGGTCTTCTTGGATGCTGACCGGCTAATACCTCTCGCGCGCGGCATGGCACTGGCCCAAGAACGGGTCAGGCCACGGATTCCCAGGGGGGAAGCAGATCGCATCGTCAGAGAGCTAGTTGCTGCAGCCACGGCGATCAATGCCAGGACCGGAGCGCGAGTGTTCGTCGAGCGACTCGAAGTCTTCGGCAGCTACCTCTCGGACAGAGCTGACCTCGGTGACGTCGATGTCATCGCGATCATTCCCCTGCCGGATGACTGCATTCCGGAAGACATGGAAGAGAGGGACGAGGTTTCGGCGTCGCTGCAGGTATCGGACTACGTGAGCCTGACCGATGAGTTTGATCATGTGGCTGCGGGTGCAGACAAGGAGGTGATCTTCATCCGCGATCCGGAGTAGCGACGACATCGTTGGGGCTCGCTATGCCCGCCCGCATCCTTTGCTCATCCCACAGCGCGGGCGGGTCGACCGCCAGGTCAAACAGCGTGACGTGGTTGGGCATGGCATCGTCTAGGATGGCGGCCACGATATCTGGCGCCAGTGTGGTCAGGTTGACCATCCGGCTGACATAGCTGTTGTCGATACCCTCGCGCGTGGCGATCTCTCTCAGTGAATTGGCCTCACCCGACACCAGCATCGCCAGCCATCGGTGACCTCTGGCCAGTGCCAGCTGCAACGGCGTGGTGGCCGTGTCCCAGGGTCTGATCTTGGTTGGTTCGCCCGTCAACCGGGTCGATCGGTAACGTGACCAGCTTGCGCCCGCTGCGGCGTTTGATCCGGATCGGCACCGACAGCGTCACCCGCCCGTCGCTGGCAGCGATGACTGTCGTCTCGCCGGTCCTCTGGATGCTCGTCTCGCTCATGCTGCTTCTTCCTCTGGCAGGCGCTCAGCCGCGGGCAGCAACTCCAGCGCCACGCGTTCGACCCCGTTGGCTCGCAGCTGGACCTCCAGGTTGTTGGGCGAGATGATGACCTTCTCGACCATCAGCTTGACGATCCGCGTCTGCTCGGCCGGGAAGAGCTGGTCCTATATCGCATCGAGCCGCAGCATGGCGACGGAGACCTTGGCCTCGTCCAGCGTCGGATCCAGCTGACGTGCACGAGGCAGTACGTCGGCCAGCATCTCCGGCGCCCGCAGCGTCGAGCGCAACTGGTCCAGCACCGCCGACTCCAACTCCGCGGCCGGCAGCTGCGGCAGGCCCGACGCCCCCGCGTGCTCCTTGGCATCGCGTTGTGGCACGTAGTACCTGTAGCGGCGACCGTTGGGCTTGATGACGTGGTGTGGCGACATCGCTCGCCCATCGCTGCCGAAGACCAGGCCCTTGAGCAACTGTGGCACCGTGGCACGCGTGGTGTTACCACGGACCCGGCCATTGGTCGCCAGGATAGTGTGCACCTCGCCCCAGACGTCCCGGCTGATGATCGCTGGGTGCTCGCCCTGAACCCACTCATCGCGGTGCTTCAGCTCGCCCAGGTAGGTCCGGTTGTGGATCAGCTTGTAGATCAGCGTCTTGTCGATCGGCTTGCCGTCGCGCACCCGGCCATCCTGCGTGGTCCAGGACTTCGAAGTGGCTCCGTCCAGCGTCAGTTCCTTGACGAGCAGCGTGTGACCCGAGTTCGACGAATCGCCGGAAGATGTGGCGGACCAGCTTCGCCTCGGCTTCGTTGGGCACCAAGCGCCGGTTCTTGACGTCGTAGCCGAGTGTCGGAATGCCGCCCATCCAGATGCCCTTGCGTTTGCTGGCGGCGAACTTGTCGCGGATGCGCTCGCCGGTGACCTCGCGCTCGAACTGCGCGAATGACAGCAGGACGTTCAGCATCAGCCGACCCATCGAGGTCGTCGTGTTGAACTGCTGCGTCACCGACACGAACGACACGCCGCGGCGCTCGAACACCTCGACCATCTTCGAGAAGTCGGCCAGGCTGCGAGTCAGGCGGTCGATCTTGTAGACCACCACCACGTCGATCTTGCCAGCATCGATGTCGGCCAGGAGGCGCTTGATCGTCGGGCGCTCCATGTGTCCGCCCGAGTACGCGGGGTCGTCATAGTCGTCTGTGACCGGGATCCATCCCTCGGCCCGCTGGCTGGCGATGTAGGCGTGGCCGGCATCGCGCTGGGCGTCGATCGAGTTGTATTCCTGGTCCATGCCCTCGTCGGTCGACTTGCGGGTGTAGACCGCGCAGCGCAGGCGCCGCTTCAGCGTCTCAGTCATCGCTGGCCTCCCTTCTTCGCCTTCTGCTTCGGCGTCGAGATCGGCTTGATGCCGAAGAACACGGGGCCCGACCATCGGGTGGGCGCGCGAGTCACCGTCGAAGTGTTGCGTGTCGTCGGTGAGCTCTACGCCGGTCCTCATTCGATAGTGCTGCAGCTGCCTGATGTCGCTGACGCAATCTGGTCTGCAGTCCAGCAGCGGCATGCGGTCGGATCGATGGTCAGCGGATCGATTGTTTGGCGAGGTGTCGGGGGATCTGTGCTCGCGATGCCGGAGGGAGCATCAGGCTGGCTTCCAGATTCCGAGCTGACGTTGCCGCAAGGCGACCGATCCGTCCGGGAGTCACTGATGGTTGGACAGCAGATGCAGGTGCAGGTCGTCGGCTATGCGCATCAGTACCGGCGCCTCCTGCTGAGTCTTCGGCAGACGGAGGAGCACGGCGCTGACGGGTCGGTCATCGAGACTCAATGTCCTGTGGGGGCCGTCGTGGAGGGAGCCGTCGTTTGGGTCGGTACCGGAGGGGCCGTTATCGGGATGCCCGACGGATCGTCGGGCTGGCTCGCAGATGGTGAGCTCAGCTGGTCGCGCGGCGATCGATCGGCTCGCGACTCGCTTGTCATCGGGAAGGTGATCCGACTTCGAGTTGTTGGATTCGATCAGGAGCACAAAAAGCTGCTGCTGAGCCTTATGCAGGTTGAGGGTCATCCTATCGATCGGGTTGATGAGTCCGCCTTTGTGGGAACCGCGCACAGAGGGGTTGTGGCCAATGTCGTGGACTACGGCGCATTTGTCCGGTTGCCAATCGGGCTTGATGGACTGCTTCATACCAGCGACTTTCCGGATGGGCTGCAGCCATCAAAGGGGGATGTCCTGGAGGTCCGAGTCAGGAGCATGGACAAGGAGCGCAGGCGTGTCGCTTTGGCCTACGTCGGAGGTCCCGACGGACATCCGATCACCCCGAAGCTCGGACGGGACGGTTCTTCTCCTGACAGCTGACGGCAGCGGACTGGCTCTGACGGTCTTGGCGGAGGGAGGCAAGCCAGGTGCAGCCTGACGCCGGCTGCGTGGCGACAGTCCAGAAGCCCTTCCTCGTGGTTTAAAAAACCTGTAAAATAACGTCTCTTTTAAACCAAACATCGGAGGGGTCATGATCGGGGACCGCATTCGGCAGGCCCGTCTGGCCGCGGGGCTCACCCTCGACGCCCTGGGTGAGAAGGTCGGCGTCACTCATACGGCGATCCAGAAGTACGAGAAGGGGATCCTGACTCCGCCTTCTTCGCAGCTCCTGAAGCTGGCTCGTGCTTGCGGGACACGTGTTGAATACTTCTTCCGTACCCGCGAGGTGGAGCTACTCGAGCCGGAATTCCGGCGTCTTGCCACCTTCGGTAAGACGGCTCAAGAGGCGCTGAAGATCAAGGCGGTTGAGCTCATCGAGAAGCGCGTTGAGCTTCTTGGGTTCTTCCCCGAGTCGCCCATCCTGCGATTCGAGGCACCTGAGGGCCTACCTCACCAGGTCAACGATCTCGACGAACTGGAGAATTTTGCAGACCAGGTGCGAGAAGCCTGGAAGCTGGGCCTCAATCCGATCGGCGATCTGACAGACACCCTGGAGACCTTGGGTCTGTTGGTCATCGTTGTTGACGAAGCGAATCCAGGGTTCTCGGGGCTAACCGCGACTGCGCGAACGTCCGATGGACGGACATACCCCATCGTCGCCGTGTCGTCCCGATGGCCAGGTGATCGACAGCGATTCACGCTCGCGCATGAACTGGGGCACCTACTGCTGTCTGGTCGTCTGGCCGCTGGTATCAACGAAGAGAAGGCCTGTGATCGGTTTGCCGGCGCGTTCCTGGCGCCAAAGGCTGCGGTCGTACAGCTGCTGGGCCAAGCTCGGCGTGGAATTGAGTGGCAAGAGCTCTTTGCCCTGAAGCACGAGTTCGGCTTGAGCATGGCCGGCTGGCTCCAGCGGGCAAAGCAGTGTGGTGTTCTCCCTGACGCCGCCCACCTTGCTCTCTGGAAGCGGTTCTCCTCGAAAGGGTGGCGCAAGAACGAGCCTGGCGAGCCGGTGCCGCGTGAACATCCTCGACTGTTCGAGCAGCTCGTCTATCGAGCCTTGGGGGAGCAGTACGTCTCCGAGTCCAAGGCCGCGGAGCTTCTTGGCATCCCCATGATGCGCTTCCACAAGGAGCGTCAGCTGGAGTCGGTGGATGCTGCTACTCATCAGTGATGCGAACATCCTGATCGACATGGAGGCTGGGCGGCTCATGGAGCGGCTGTTCCAGCTTCCGATGCAGTTCGCGATGCCTGACATCCTGTACTGGGAAGAGATCGAGCCCGGGACCCCAGGGCTGGAGGCCCAAGGCTTACGGATCTTGGAGGTCACGGGGGAGTACGTCAGGTATGCGTCGGAGTTGCCCGGCAAGTACGGTACTGAGCCTAGTCCAAACGACTACCTGGCCTTGGCGCTTGCCAAGCAGGAAGGCTGCCCGCTTCTGACAGGCGATCAAGGCCTCAAGGCTGCGGCCCAGGCGGAAGATGTGACAGTCATGGGCACCGTCTGGCTGCTCCGAACGATGGTCGAGAACCATCTGCTCAGCGTGGACGAAGCCATTGCCGCACTTGCGTTGATGAAAGAAGGCAAGCGGCGCCTGCCCTGGACAGATGCCGAACGCATCCTTAATGGTCTCCGCGAAGGCGCATAGCCATTCACCGCATCCAGTAGCGGGCTGGTGCGGACGTGGGTTCGATTGACAAATATGGAATCGAACTGGCGGCAATCCTGGCGGCAGGCATCGCGGCAGTGATCCGGTCAAGCTGCTACGATTCCGCGCAAGAAAGGGGCTGATCCGCACCGTTCGGCACGGGTTTGCGCCGGTTGTGAAGCGCCGAGTTAGCTAGGTTTGGCGCGGGTTACGGGCCCACCACCATAATGTGAAATCCCAACCCCTATCCGGTTGGGAATTTTTTTGCCCGTTCCCCCTGTGTTTGCGCGGTTTCCGGCCTTGTCCTCTTGAGCATGGCCCTCCGGAAGTCGCCGTTCCAGGCGTGCTTTCCGCCGTTTTTCTCTCTCTCTCTGTTCTCTGCGGCCCTCTTGAGCATTCAAGGCTCGAAGTCGTGTGTTGGCGCGGGTTTGCGGGCCATCGGTTTGCTTCTTCGCTTGCTCTAGCGGGCGCGACCGAGACAGCGAATGGCGCAAAAAAACCGCCTTGCGGCGGCGGGTCGGTGCGGCACGGATATCAGCGCCAGCCTGCCACCAGCGCTTCACGTTGGGCCAGTCGTCAGCGCTGCATCGTTGCCCATCTTGGCGATGGCGACATTCCGGTAGTGACTGCATTCTCTGGGCCTGACCAAACGCCTGCCCGCCTTTGGCCAGCAAGGTCAGCCACCCTTGGCGATACCATGTCTCCAGCGCTGAGCGTCGCGCATCACCTCTCACATCCACCCCACCACACCCACCATGCTCACAGGCGAACTCCGCGGCCAGGTCGATGCCATCTGGAATGCCTTCTGGTCCGGCGGCATTGCCAACCCGATCGAGGTGATCGAGCAGATCACCTACCTGCTGTTCCAGCGCCGGCTCGACGACCTGCACACGCTGGAAGAGAACAAGGCGATCCGCCTGGGCAAGCCCATCGAGCGCCGTGTCTACCCGTATGGCGCCGACGCCAAGGGCCGTGACTACGCCGACCTGCGCTGGTCTCGCTTCAAGAACTTCGCGCCGGCCGAGATGTACACCGTGGTCGGCGAGCATGTGTTCCCCTTCATGCGCAGCCTGGGCGGCGACGGCAGCACTTTTGCGCACCACATGAAGGACGCGCGCTTCACCATCCCCACGCCCGCGCTGCTGGCCAAGGTGGTGGACATGATCGACCAGGTGCCGATGGACGACCGCGACACCAAGGGCGACCTCTATGAATACATGCTGGGCAAGATTGCCAGCGCCGGCCAGAACGGCCAGTTCCGCACGCCGCGCCACATCATCCGGCTGATGGTGGAGATGACCGCGCCCACGCCGAAAGACGTGATGTGTGCCCGGCCGCCGGCACCTGCGGCTTCCTGGTGGTGGCGGGTGAGTACCTGCGCGACAAGCACCCCGAGATCTTCCGTGATGCCAAGCTGCGTGAGCACTTCCACCACGGCATGTTCCACGGCTACGACTTCGACAACACCATGCTGCGCATCGGCAGCATGAATCTGGCGCTGCACGGGGTGGACAACCCCGACATCCGCTACAAGGATTCGCTGGCGCAAGACCACGCCGACGATGAAGAGGCCTACACGCTGATCCACGCCAACCCGCCGTTTGCCGGCAGCCTGGATTACGAAAACACCGCCAAAGACCTGCTGGCCATTGTCAAGACCAAAAAGACCGAGCTGCTGTTTCTGGCGCTGTTCCTCCGCCTGCTCAAGCCCGGCGGCCGGGCGGCGGTGATCGTGCCCGACGGTGTGCTGTTCGCCAGCAGCAACGCCCACAAAGAGCTGCGCCGCTTGATCGTTGACGAGCACCAACTCGACGCCGTGGTGTCGCTGCCCTCGGGCGTGTTCAAGCCCTACGCGGGGGTGTCGACCGCCATCCTGTTCTTCACCAAAACCAATTCTGGCGGCACCGACCACGTGTGGTTCTACGACATGCGCGCCGATGGCTGGAGCCTGGACGACAAGCGGGCGCCGCTGCTGGCCGAAGGCTTGCTGGGCGTGAACCCGGCGCAGGGCTTGAGCGAGGCCGAGCACGCCAAGAACAACCTGCCGGATGTGCTGGCGCGCTGGCGGCAGAAGAGCGGTGCCGAGCTTCGGCGAGCGCGAACCGATCAGAGTTTTTGCGTGCCCGAGGCGGAGATCGCGGGCAATGGTTATGACCTGTCGATCAACCGCTACAAGGAGGTGGTGCACGACGCGGTGGCACACGATCCGCCGGCCGTGATCCTGGCCCGGCTGGCGGCGTTGGAGCAGACAATCCAGCAGGGCATGGCCGAGCTGGAAACGATGCTGCAAGCCCCAGCCGACGCCTGTGAACCCTGACCTGAAGGAGCCAGCGATGCTGAAGATCGTGGTGGACGTGCCCAGCCATTTTTTGGACGCGACGCACAGCGCACCGGAAGATTTTGCCGCCGAAGCCAAGCTGGCCATGGCCGCCAAGCTGTTCGAGATGAAGCGGCTCTCGTCCGGCATGGCGGCCAGCTTGATCGGCATGGACCGGCTGACCTTTTTGGCGCAACTGCAGCGTTTCGGGGTGCCGGTGATCGATCTGCCCGCCGACGAGATCGCTGAGGACATCCGCAATGCCTGATCCCGGTGGCCGCAGCCTGGTGACCAACACCACGCCCTTGATCGCCCTGACGGTGGCCACTGGTGATTTGGCCGTGTTGCGGTTCTTGTTTGAGCGGGTGGTGGTGCCGCTGGAGGTGGCCCAGGAGCTTCGCGCAGGCGGCCCCAAGGCCTTCGGGGTCGACGTGTTCAGTGCGGCTGCAGATTGGCTGGAGGTGCAGGCACAGCCGGTGGTGTTGCAGCCCTTCCTGCACAACTCACTGGACAAAGGCGAGGCAGCGGTCATCCAGACCGCCATGAACTTGCAGTTGCCCCTGGTCTGCATCGACGAGACGGCCGGGCGGCGCATTGCGCGCCTGTGCAACCTGCATTTGACGGGCTCCATCGGCATCCTGCTGAAGGCCCGCAACCAGGGCTTTGCCGTCGACATTCCGCAGGCCTTGGACCGCATGCGCCGCCATGGAATCTGACTGAGTGATCAGGTGGTGCAAATTGCGCTGGCGCATTGAGGGTGGATCGAAGGTTGGTGAGTCACCTTGGGATGAGGGCGATCCGGGGGATGCTGCTGTGACGGCTGCCGCCTGCTCCGTTCCGCTCGCACAAGTGGCGTCGTTGAACCCGCGACTTCTGAACGCGCTGAGCGAGGGGGCGCCGGTCTCGTTCGTGCCGATGGCGTCGGTATCTGCTGAAGAAGCAAGGGTCACCCTGGCGGTGGACCGCCCTTATTCTGAGGTCCGCAAGGGGTACACCTACTTTGAAACCGGCGATGTCTTGGTCGCCAAGATCACGCCATGTTTTGAGAACGGCAAGATTGCGCAAGCATTGTTGCCACGCCAGTACGGCTTCGGCTCGACCGAATTCCACGTCGTGCGCCCAACTTCGGGGAAGCTCGACGGCCGATATCTGCATTACTTCCTGCGGCAAGCGCGAATTCGCGTTGAAGGCGAGCGGCGCATGACAGGGAGCGGCGGCCAAAGGCGTGTGCCTGAGGACTTCTTGGCGCACCTGTCGATCCCCCTCCCACGCCTCCCCGAACAACGCCGCATCGCCGCCATCCTCGACCAAGCCGATGCGCAGAGCCAAGCGCCGGGAAGCCTTGGCGCAACTGGACGGCCTCACGCAGTCCATCTTCATCGAGATGTTTGGGGATCAGGTTACAAACTCGAAGGCGCTTGCGAAGAGGCCTTTGGGTGACCTGATCCAAGTCAAAAGTGGCGACTTCCTGCCAGCGTCAGCGATGTCTCCCGAAGGCAAGATCCCGGTCTTTGGTGGCAACGGAGTAAACGGCTTTCACAACGTCTCGATGTTTGAGCGGCCACAGATCGTCATCGGCCGAGTCGGTGCCTATTGCGGCTGCGTACACACGACACCGAACGAAAGCTGGGTCACGGACAACGCCCTGTACGTCTCCAGATTTGATGAATCGCTTCAGTTCGAATACCTGGCGTTCGCCCTCCAGCGGGCGAATCTCAACCGCGTCGCTAGTCAATCTGGTCAACCGCTCGTGTCGGCATCAAGAATCTATCCGGTCGAGATTCTGGTGCCGACAATTGACAGTCAACAGACCTTCGCCACCCGCATCCAAGCCGTCGAATCCCTCAAATCCACCCACCGCGCCGCGCTGGCCGAACTCGACGCGCTGTTCGCCTCGCTCCAACACCGCGCCTTCACCGGCCAGTTGTAGTCTGGATAGCGCCCAGTCGCCCCCGCAACAATCGCCCATGCGCCCCACCCATGCCCTGAACCAGCACCGCGACGCGATCCGCGCCATTGCCCTGCGCCACCGCGTGACGAATGTGCGGGTGTTCGGCTCGGTGTTGCATGGCACCGATACCGAGGCCAGCGACCTCGATCTGCTGGTCGACCCGACCCCGGGCACGTCGCTGATGGACATTGCGCGCATCGAGCTGGAGCTGGCGGCGCTTTTGAACGTCAACGTGGACGTGCTCACGCCCAAGGGGCTGCCCGAAAAGTTCCGCCAGCAAGTGGTGGCCGAGGCCCAGCCCGTATGAGCCCGGCCGCGCCGCAGCGCCTGCCGGACTACCTGCAACACATCGCGCAGGCGATCCAGCGCATCCAGCGCTATGTGGCGGGCCTGTCGGCCGCCGACTTTGCCGCCGACGACAAGACCCAGGACGCGGTGCTGCGCAACATCGAAGTCATCGGCGAGGCGGCGTGCAACGTCCAGCGCCACCATGCCGACTTTGCCGCCGCGCAGGTCCAGGTGCCTTGGGCGGTGATGGTCGGCATGCGCAACCGCGTGTCGCACGGCTACTTTGCGGTGGACTGGGACCTGATATGGGCCACGATCCAGAACGACTTGCCGCCCTTGTACGTGCAGATCAACGCGCTGTTGACCGACCAAGGCGCGACCGGCGCGTGAGCAGCCTCTCCCTCCTGCAGCCAGAATCCACCCACCTGCTCAACCGTTGCCCCTACCCATGCTGCAGTACCTGCACCTGAAGAACGTCGGCCTCGCCCCCGACGTGCGCGTCGATTGCGCCGAGCGCATCAACCTGATTGCCGGCGACAACGGCCTGGGCAAGAGCTTCCTGCTCGATCTGGCCTGGTGGGCGCTGACGCGCACCTGGGCCAGCGCGGTGGCCATGCCGTCGCCGTCTGCCAAGAAAGCGACGATCGAATACGGCGTCAAGGGGGCTGGCAAGCAGGCCGTCACGGTTGCGTCCACCTTCCGCCGCGCCGACGAGTCCTGGCCGCTGGAGGCCAAGCGCCCGCCTATGCCGGGCATCGTGGTCTACATCCGCATCGACGGCGGTTTTTCGGTGTGGGACCCGGCGCGCAACTACTGGCGCACCGACCCCGGCCGTCCGGCGGCCCACCACTTTCAGGCGCCGCAGGTGTGGGACGGCCTGGACATCCAAGGCCAGCGCGTCTGCGAAGGCCTGGAGCGTGACTGGGTCAACTGGCAGGAAGGCCGTAAGCCGCAGTTCCAGGTGCTGGAAGAGGTGCTGCGCGTGCTGTCGCCGCCGTCCGAGCCGTTGCGGGTGGGGCAGCCGCAGCGGGTGTTTCTGGGCGAGGGTCGCGACCGGCCCACGCTGCTGGTGGGCAACCAGTGTGAACGCCGGTCAAGACCCGCGTCTATTCGCCGGTGAGGTGTCGGATTTGATTTTGGGCTGATCTTTCTGTGAGGCAGTTACCGGGCTGATCGGCTGTTGTGTGCCCTGCCATGCAGGCCGCCCTGCAGGGCGGCCTGCATGGCGC
>CAMCTC010000140.1 GCA_945878355.1 Bordetella parapertussis
CGGGGATGAGAAGAGGGGGATGAGAAGAGGGGGATGCGAAGAGCCGGTGTCGGGTCACCGAGTGAGCAAGACGGGATACCGGAGGCAAAGTCGCACTCAGCCCATCTGAAATCGGTGCGTCCATGGGCGCGCAGACGTTCAGCATGGCCTCGGGACACGCGGTTCCGCCACATTGCCACCATCGCTCAGCGCTTGCGTTGTGATGTTGCCGGCAGTATCATATCGACGATGAACATTGCCACCAAGCTCTTGGCTGCGATGCCTCGCAACCCCTTGGACTGGCAGATCGCGCAACTTCAAACCGTAGCGCAGCAGAAGGGGGTCGACTGGCGACACGATGGCAGCAGTCATTGCGTCTTCGTGCGATCCGATGGCAAGACGCTCCCCGTGCCTGCCCGTCGCCCGATCAAGCCGATTTACCTAAAAAAAATTCCTCGAACTCATCGACGGAGCATGACCCATGAGCAAGCTAGCCGACTACCCCTTCGAAATCCGCCCCCTGACGCCAGACGAAGGGGGCGGGTTTCTCATCTCCTATCCGGACTTCGCGGACTGCATCTCTGACGGCGAGACCGTCGAGCAAGCACTGAGGAACGGACAAGACGCGCTCAAGGAAACGATTGCAGCCCTCAGAGCAAAGACCTTGCCGGTACCCGCGCCCAACAGCGGTGGGATTGCATCCGGAAAGTTCGTGGCTCGTGTCCCAAAGACGATTCATGCGCAGCTGACGACTCGCGCAAAGACCGAAGGCGTTTCGCTCAATACCTTGGTGCTTACCTTCATCGCCCAAGGTCTCGGCCGCAAAGAAGGCCGTGCATAACGCTCTCCCTGAGGCCGAACGCCTCAATGCAGCAGGCTGCCTTCAACAGCCGCGTCTTTGAGAGGCAGTCATCGCAGGTCATCTGTCGCGGTACTGTTCCCGAGTGAGCAAGCCGGGTTCGGGCGGCAAAGCTGCGCCGTGGTGCGCTGCTGACCCAGCACAGCGGTCTGCCGCCGCGCTGAAACGAACGGGTCGATCTTGAAACGGCGATACTGTTTGAAACGCGTTCAAACCTCTTGATCCTTTGGAGTCTCACCTCATGAACAGCTGGCAGATCGGCAAGGTCCGTGTGTCTCAGGTCGTCGAAATGGGGCCGGTGCCGACCTCGCCGAAGTTTCTTTTCAAAGATCCGCCGGCCGACCTGGTCGCGCGCCATGCCTGGCTCAAGCCGCACTTTGCCAATGACCGGGACCGACTGCTGTCGTCGATCCACTGCTTCGTGATCGAGTCTGCGGGTCGGCGCATCGTCGTCGACACCTGTGTCGGCAACGACAAGAAGCGCGAGAACCCGGGCTGGAACCAGCTCAACAACCCGTTTCTGCAGAACATGACCGACGCCGGCTTTGCGCCAGAAACGATCGACACCGTGTTGTGCACCCACTTGCACGTCGACCATGTCGGCTGGAATACCCGCTGGGTCGGCGGCCAATGGGTGCCGACCTTTGCCAACGCGCGCTACCTGTTCGCCCGCAAGGAGTGGGAACACTGGTCGCAGCAGCCCTTGCAGGCTGATGGTGATGCCGAGCCCGACGACATCCTGGGCGACTCGGTGCGGCCCATCTTGAGCGCTGGCCTGGCCGATCTGGTCGAGACCGACCACCGCCTGACCGACGAGGTCTGGCTCGAGCCCACGCCCGGGCACACGCCGGGCCATGTCAGCGTGCGGATCCAGTCCGAAGGCCAGCACGCGGTGATCACCGGCGACCTGATGCACCACCCGATCCAATGCAGCGAGCCCGACCGGGTCGTCAATTTCGACAGCGACGGCGAACTCGCGCGCGCGACGCGGCGCCATTTCCTGGACTGCTGCGCGCGCGACCGGCCTATCGTGCTGGGCACGCACTTCGCGCACCCGACCGCCGGCCGCGTCGTCGTCGCCGGCGATGTCTGGCGCTTCGAGGTGTTGTGAGGCCGGACCGGCACTGCGGCGCGCTGGTAAGCTGGCCGCTTCGATAGGCAAGAAGAGGCTGCAGCCTGATGTTCACTGGCATTGTTCAAGGCGTGGCCCAGGTCGCCGCGATCACCGACCTAACCGGTCTGCGCAGCTTCGAGCTGGCGTTCGCCCCCGGTTTTGACCAGGGTCTCGAGATCGGCGCGAGCGTGGCCTGCGACGGTGTGTGCCTGACCGTCACTGCGCTGCCCGGGCCAGGGCGGGCCAGATTCGACGTGATGCAGCAAAGCCTGGGCTTGACCACGCTGGGCGCGCTGCTGCCCGGCAGCCGGCTCAATGTCGAGCGCGCTGCTCGTGACGGCGCCGAGATCGGCGGCCACCCGATCAGCGGCCATGTCGATTGCCAGGGCCAGCTGATTTCGCTGCGACGCCCAGAGAACAACCATGTGTTGCGCATCGGCGTGCCGGCCAGCCACATGCGCTATGTCTTCGCCAAGGGCTATGTCGCGATCAATGGCGCGAGCCTGACGATTGCCGAGGCCGACCGGCGCGAGCGCTGGTTCGAGGTCTGGCTGATTCCCGAGACGCTGCGCATGACGACCTTCGGCGACAAGCGCGAAGGCGATGCGCTCAACATCGAGATCGAGCGCAGCACCCAGGTGTTGGTTGACACGGTGCGCGATGCGCTCGAAGAGCGCTTGGGGCCACTGCTGCCCGCGCTCGAAGCGCTGCTGGCGCAGCAAGGTGGGTCGATTGACGAACTGGGCGGGTCGTTGCCGCGAGCCTGAGCCAGCGCCCTGGTCGAGAGGGCTGGGTCAGATGATCGCTTGCTCGACCAAGGGTCGCTGCGCGAGCACGCGCTCGCAACCCAGCGCGGACAAGTCGATGCACTGGTAGCGGCCGTGCAGGATCCACTCAGCCACGCCGCGGCCTGCTGCCGGTGCATGTTGCAGGCCGTGGCCCGAAAAGCCGTTGGCCAGTAGCAGGTTGGGGCAGTCCGGGTGCGGGCCGATGATCGCGTTGTGGTCCATAGCGTGGACCTCGTAGTAGCCGGCCCAGGCCCGGCTGACCCGCAAGGCCTCGAAAGCCGGCACCCGGTGCGCCAGCGCCGGCCAGAGCCTTTGCTCGAACTGCGCCAGGTCGGGCTCCAGCGGCAGGTCGTCGGGATCCTCGTCATCCGGGCCGGGTGACCAACCGGCGATGAAGCCGGCGCCTTCGGTGCGGAACCAGACGCCCGAGGGGTCGACCACCAGCGGTGTTTGCGGCAGCGCGGTCGGGCAGCGCAGCGCGAACACCGTTCGCCGCCTCGCGTGCACCGGTACCTCGAGTCCGGCCAATCGGCCTACTGTGCCGGCCCAAGGCCCTGCGGCGTTGACGAAGGCATCGGCCTCGACCCGGCTGCCGTCGTCCAGAACAGCGGCCTGCAGCCGCGCGCCGCAGCGTTCCAGGCCCACGACCTTCGCCCGACGCCACTGCGCGCCCAGCGAACGCGCCTTGTGCGCCATCGCGCGCGCCCAAGCCTCACCGTCGAACCAGCCCTCGCCGGCCAAGCCTAGGCTGGCCAGCGCCAGGTCGTCGCCGCGCAGCCAAGCAAAGCGCTGGCCCAATTCGGCCGGTGTCAGCAGCGCCACCGCCACGCCCTCGGCCTGTTGCACGCGGTGGTTGGCGAGCAGCGCCTCGGCGTCGGTGGCGCAGAACAGGTAAGCGCCAGGGACGAAACCAAGGGCTACCGGCGCGCCGTCCACCCCCAGCCACTCATCGGCCTGGGTCAGCAACTCGTGGCCGAAGCGCGACATCTGCACGTTGACCGCGTTGCTGAATTGCTGGCGTATCGACCCGGCTGACAGCGCCGACGAGGCCTGGCGCAGCGTCGGGTCTGGCTCGATCACCTGCACGGCCACACCGGCGCCGCCCAGGCGTTTGAGAAACAGCGCCACCGCCGATCCGACCGCACCGCCGCCGATCACCACGACCTTCATGGTGCGTCCTCAAGCAAATGTGGCTTTGGGCTTGATCCCCACGGGGGGCGGCCGGCTTTGGCCGGCCTTGGGGCGCTCCTGAGCAAATGTGGCTTTGCCACTTTGCTTGATCCCCACGGGGGGCGGCCGGCTTCGGCCGGCCTTGGGGCGCTCAAGGCCCGGCAAAGCGCGGCAAGCGCTGCTTGTCGCGCGGCCGTGCTGGCTTGTGAACCGGGGCGAGACTGGGCATGTTTCGGGCATGGCGGGCATGGTGGGCAGGGCAGGGCAGGGCTGGGATTGGATCAGCGAGTGTGCCAGCGCAGCCTGTCGCTCAAGCGACCTGCTGGTCACGCCGGCGCCGCCTATGCTTTGCGGTGACCTCTGACAACCTGCCCCAACCCGACAGTGCCCAGGCCTGGATGCGACTGGCCATCACGCTGCTGCTGATGACCATAGGCTCGGCCGGCATGTACGTGGTCTCGGTCACGCTGCCGGTGGTCCAGGCCGACTTTGGCGTGACCCGGGCCGAGGCCTCGCTGCCTTACACGCTGCTGATGATCGGTTTCGGCATCGGCTGCGTGCTGATGGGCCGCTTGGCCGACCGCTTTGGCATCGTGACCGTGATCCTGATCGGCGCGGTCAGTCTGGGGCTTGGGTTTGCCGCCTGTGGCTGGGTCGGCAGCATCACCGGTTTTGCGATCGTGCACGGGCTGCTGTTGGGCCTTTTCGGCATCAGCGCGACTTTTGTGCCGCTGGTGGCCGATACCTCGCTGTGGTTCGTCAAGCGGCGCGGCGTTGCGGTGGCGGTGTGTGCCAGCGGCAACTACCTGGCTGGTGCGATCTGGCCGCCGGTGGTGCAGCACTTCGTCGAGACCGTGGGCTGGCGGCCGACCTACGTCGGGCTGGGTCTGTTCAGCTTCACCGCGATGGTCTTGCTCGCGATGGCGATGCGCGCGAAGTCGCCAGCGCCGCAGACCGCGCCAGCCCGCGACGGCGCACCGGTGCCTTCAGACCGGCCTTTCGGGCTGAGCCTGGCCCAAGCCCAGGGCCTGCTGTGTGTGGCTGCCGTCGCTTGTTGCGTCGCGATGGCAATGCCTCAAGTCCACATCGTCGCTTACTGCGGCGACCTCGGATTCGGCGCTGCGCGCGGCGCCGAGATGCTGTCGCTGATGCTGGCTTGCGGCATCGTCAGCCGGCTGATCTCAGGCGCGATCTGCGACCGCATCGGCGGGGTTCGCACCTTGCTGCTGGGCTCGGTGCTGCAAGGCCTGTCGCTGCTGCTGTTCATCCCCTTCGACAGCCTGGTGTCGCTCTACCTGGTCTCGGCGCTGTTCGGCCTGTTCCAAGGTGGGCTGGTGCCGAGCTACGCGATCATCGTCCGCGAGCATTTCCCGCCGGCCGAGGCCGGCGCCAGAGTCGGCACGGTGATCATGTGCTCGCTGCTTGGCATGGCGCTGGGCGGCTGGATGTCGGGCAAGGTGTTCGACCTGACGGGCAGCTACCACGCGGCTTTCATCAACGGCGCAGCCTGGAATTCGCTGAACCTGACCGTCTCGCTGTTCCTGCTGTGGCGCATGCGCCGGCCAGGCGCTGCGCTTGCACTGCCAGCCAGGGCCTGAGCTCTGGCGTTGGCCTTGCCCGACACGATCGAAGGCCTGGGCCGGATGGGGATGTAATCGACCTCGTCGACGTCGGCCGAGTTGGCTGCGGCGCTCAAGGCCGACAACGAGCGCTGGGGCCCGCTGGTCAAGGCGATAGGCTTCAGCGCCGACGACTGAGGCTTGAGGCTTGAGCGCAGCGCCGCTAGGCTACCGGCGCCAGGGCGCAGGTCACTCCAAGGGATCGTCAGCGGCAGGCCGCGGGTCTAGGCTGTGCTCCCCCTGCAGCCGGAGACCCGCCATGTCCATCGCCTTGAACCGCACGGTCCAGCCCCTGATCAAGCCTGGCCGCCGCCAGTTCTGCATCACCGCGCTGGGTGCGCTGCTGGGCAGCCCGGCGTTCGCCAGAGCGGCGGTGACACCGCTGCTCGCGCGTGAGTGGCCTGTCGACGGCGACCCCGCAGGCTTTCTGGTCAGTGAGAAGTTCGACGGTGTTCGCGCCCTGTGGGACGGCCGGGCGCTGCGTTTTCGCAGCGGCCGCTTGATCAGCGCGCCGCCTTGGTTCAGCGCCAGGCTGCCGGCCCAGCCGCTGGACGGCGAGCTTTGGCTGGGCCGTGGCCGTTTCGAGGCGCTGTCGGGCTTGGTGCGGCGCCAACAGGTCGACGATGCCGGCTGGCAAGCGCTGCAGTACCAGGTCTTCGAGTTGCCTGCCTCGGGCGGTCGCTTCGCCGAACGCGCCGCCACGCTGCAATCGCTGTGCGCGCAGGTCGGCTGGCCCGCGCTGCAGGCGGTGTCGCAGCAAGCGGTCGTCAGCCGCGACGCGCTGCAGCAGCGGCTCGACGAGGTGGTCGCCGCGGGCGGCGAGGGCCTGGTGTTGCACCATGCCGATGCGCCCCAGGCCAGCGGCCGCAGCCGCTGGCTGTGGAAGCACAAACCGCTGCACGACGCCGAGGCGCTGGTGCTGGCTCACCTGCCGGGCCAAGGCCGTTACGCCGGCCAACTCGGTGCGCTGCAGGTGCGCACCGACACCGGACAAGTGCTGGCGATCGGTACCGGTTTTTCCGACGCCGACCGGCAGCAGCCGCCGGCGATCGGCCAGCGCGTCACCTACACCTATCGCGGCTTGACGGCCGGCGGCGTGCCGCGCTTTGCCAGCTACCTGCGGCCAGCCCATGCCGAATGACCTGGGGAATGACCCAGCGATGACCCAGCGATGACCCGGCGATGACCCGGCGATCTGACGTATCGTCGTGACTCCCAAGGATGCCCCGCATGAACGACTTCAGCTTTTTCTGGCACGACTACGAGACCTTCGGCCGCGTGCCGCGGCGCGACCGCCCGGCGCAGTTTGCCGGCATCCGCACCGATGCCGAACTCAACGAGGTCGGCGAGCCGGTGATGCTGTACTGCCAGCCCGCGCCCGACCAACTGCCCGACCCCGAGAGCTGCTTGCTGACCGGCATCACGCCGCAAACCTGTCTGGAGCGCGGTGTTCCCGAACACCGATTTGCTGAGCAGGTGCTGGCCGCGCTGGGCGAGCCTGGCACCGTCGGCGTGGGCTACAACACGATCCGTTTTGACGACGAGGTCACGCGCCACTTGTTCTGGCGCAACCTGATCGACCCCTATGGCCGTGAGTGGCAGAACGCCTGCGGCCGCTGGGACCTGCTCGATGTGCTGCGCTGCGCCTACGCGCTGCGGCCTGAGGGCATCGAGTGGCCCTGCCACCCCGATGGCCGGCCCTCGTTCAGGCTCGAGCAGCTGACCGCCGCCAACGGCCTGGCGCACGAGGCCGCCCACGACGCGCTGTCCGATGTGCGCGCGACGATCGCGCTGGCGCGACTGGTTCGCGAGCGCCAGCCCAAGCTGTTCGACTTCTGCCTCAAGCTGCGCAAGAAAGAGGCGGTCTGGCAGGAGATCGGTCCCTTGCCTGGCCAGGCCGGTTGCCGGCCGCTGCTGCACATCTCGGGCATGTACCCGGCTGAGCGCGGCTGCATGGCCATGGTCTGGCCGCTGGCCTTGCACCCGACCAACAAGAACGAGCTGATCGTCTGGGACCTGGCCTTCGACCCGGCCGAGCTGTTGTCGCTGAACGCCGACACGATGCGCCAGCGAATGTTCACCAAGACCGACGAGATGCCCGAGGGCATGGCCCGCT
Source organism: Bordetella parapertussis (assembly GCA_945878355.1). Lineage (GTDB taxonomy): Bacteria > Pseudomonadota > Gammaproteobacteria > Burkholderiales > Burkholderiaceae_C > Pseudaquabacterium. Next base: position 7,646 of record CAMCTC010000140.1, read on the forward strand.
TGCCGGTCAAGTCCATCCATGCCAACAAGAGCCCGGTGGTGATCGCCAACCTGAAGACCTTGGCTGGCCCGATGGCTGAGCGCTGGGGGCTGGACATCGCCGGTGGCCTGGCACGCGCCAGCTGGGCGCGTGACAACGCTGCCGCGCTGGCGGCGCTGCCCTGGGGCCGGGTGTTCGATCGCGGCGCGCCCACGCAGCCGCCCGATGTCGACGAGGACTTGTACGGTGGCTTCATCGGCGCGGCCGACCGCCGAACGCTGGACCGTCTGCGTGGCCTCAGCGCCGAGCAGCTCGCCGCCAAGCGCCCGGCTTTCGACGACCGCAGGCTCGACGAACTGCTGTTTCGCTACCGTGCCCGCAACTTCGCCAGCACGCTGGACGACGCTGAGCAGGCGCGCTGGCAGCAGCACCGCAGCGAGCGCCTGCACGACGGCGTGGGCGGCGGTGCGACGCTGGCGCAGTTTTTCGAGCGCATCGATGTGTTGAGCGAGTCTGCCGACGATCGCGGCCAGGCCATCCTGGGTGCGCTCTACGACTACGCCGAGCAGATCGCGCCCGAGGTCGATTGAGCGCTGGCGCCTTGTCAGGGATTCAAGGCATCAGCTCGAACAGCGCCGAGCCGTCGCCGTTGTCCTTGACGAGCCGAACCTGCGGGTAGCGCGCCAGATGGGCGATGGCGCTAGCGCCCGACAGGAACCGCAGCTTGACCCCCGGCACAGCCTGGATGCGCCAGTTGTTGTCGGCGCTGGCGTCTAGCGTGCCGGCCTCGCGCAGGTAACGCACCAAGGCCTCGCGGGTCTCGTCGGGCGAGTCGACCACGATGCTCTTGCCGTCCAGCCCCGGAAACCGGCCCCCGCCCGACGCCCGGTAGTTGTTGGTGACGACCAGAAACGGCGTCGACAACGCGATGGGCTGGCCTTGGTAGCGCAAGTCATGGATGCGGTGGGCGTCGGGCGCGACCAGCTTGCCGTCGAGGCTGTAGCGCGCCGGCTGGGTGACGTCGATGCGGTAGCTCACGCCCTCGAAGCTGTCGAAGTTGTAAGTCTTGAAGCTGTCGCTGACCAGGTTTTGCTCGGGCGCGCCCTGCGGGTCGATGCGGTTGAACTGGCCGGCCGACATCTCCAGCCATTCGCGCACTGCTGCGCCGGTGATCTTCACGACCTTGACGGTGTTGGGGTAGACGTACAGGTCGGCAACGTTTCGCACGCTCAAGCGCCCCGCGGGGATGTCGGTGTAGTAGTTCCAGCCCATGCGGCCACCGGCTTTGAACGGCGATGCCGCCGACAGCAGCGGCAGGCTCTCGTACTCGGTGCCCTGCACCGCGCGCCTGGCGTAGGCGAGCTGGGCCTGGGCGATCACTTGCACCGACGGATCGTCGGTCACCTGGGCAAAGTAGCTGGTGATCGGCGTGCGGGTGCTGGCGACATCGCCGCGCACATAAGCCAGTGTCGCGGCATGCTCGGCGGCGATCAGTTCGGCGACCATCGGATCGGCAGCCACCAGCGGCTTGCGGCTGGCGCGGTCGGTGATCGGTCGGATCTCGGCCCGGCTGTCGGCGACCTTCCAGGCGCCCGACGCGTTGTCGAGCTTGAGGTCTATCACCCCGAGGTGGTCACCCCAGCGCCCGGGCATCACCGCCGGCACGCCGTTGATCGTGCCTTTGGCGATGTCCACCTTGGGGTAATTGGCGAAGAAAGCGCCCGGAAACTCGCCGTGCGAGTGGCCGAACAGGATCGCGTCGATGCCCGGCACCTCGGCCAGTCGGGCCACTGAATTTTCGGCAAAGCGCGGCGTCTCGCCGCGTTCGAAACCCGAGTGCGGGATCGCGATGACGATCTGCGCGCCCTTGGCCCGCATCTCGGGCACCAAGCGGCGGGCGGTCTCCTGGATGTCGCGCACCGTGATCTTGCCTTCCAGGTTCTGCTTGTCCCAGACCATGATTTGCGGCGGCACGAAACCGATCACGCCGACCTTGACTGCATGCTTGGCGCCGGTCTCGTCGCTGAAGCTGCGGTCCAGGATCACATAAGGCGTGAAAGCGTGGGCGTCGTTGGCCGGATCGTTGCGACCGGCGTCGAGGTGAACGTTGGCGCTGACATAGGGGAAATTGGCGCCGGCGATGGCCTGGCGCAGGAACGGCAGGCCGTAGTTGAACTCATGGTTGCCGATGTTGGCGGCGTCCACGCCGATCGCGTTGAGCACTTTGTAGGCCGGGTGGATCTGGCCTGGCTGCAGCGGCTTGACGCGCGCGACCCAGTCGCCCAGCGGGTTGCCCTGCAGCAGGTCGCCGTTGTCGAACAGCATCGAGTTGGGCACCTGGGCCCGGGCGGCCTTGATCAAGCTGATGGTCTTGGCCAAGCCAAAGTCGTCGCTGGGTTTGTCCTGGTAGTAGTCGTAGGCCAGCAGCGTCATGTGCACGTCGGTGGTCTCGAGGATGCGCAGCCGGATCTCTGCGGCCCAGACCGATGGGGCGACCAGCGCCAGGCAGGCCAGGGTCCAGTGGGCGAGCTTACTTTTCATGGGATTCATCGTCGATGGGTCCGTTGGGTCAGCGCGCAGCTTAGCAAGCGGCCGGCGCTGGCTGGCCGGATGGCGCTGCGCGGTTCGCCGAAATATGGCTTGACACGCCCTATCGACATGGCATATTGAGCGCCCCAAGACCGGCCGAAGCCGGCCGCCCCCCGTGGGGATCAAGCAAAGTGGCAAAGCCACATTTGCTTGAGAGCCGATGTCGGACGCTGAACTGCTGCTTAGAAGCCGCAATGCACACGCCGGCGGCGTGGTTGAGATGGTGGTGTGGCGGGTGCCGAGACCGGTACCGCCTGCGGCGCATGCATTCAAATACCGGTTGGTGTTCGTTCGCGGCGGCGAGCGACTCGTCGGCTACGACAACGAGCGAGGCAAGGGCGATCACAAGCACTTGCTGGGTCAACAAATGGTCTATGTCTTCGTCGACATCGATCGATTGATCGCCGACTTTCTTGGTGATGTGGAGAAACTGTCATGAACCCAGGCGGGCGTGTACTGAACGTCAAGGTTGGAGAGACCTTGCACGAGGCGGGTGAGCGCGCTGCCGCGGCGATGAAGGCCGCCGCAGCGGGAAGTCCGTCGGCACCATATTTCGGCGTGAGCTTTGCCGAGGTCCCGCAGATGCTGGCTGTCTTCACGCCCAAGCGCTGGGAACTGATGGCCGCGCTGCGCCAGTCTGGCCCGCTGACCGTGGCCGATCTGGCACGGCGCCTGGGGCGGCATTACAAGAACGTCCACAGCGACATCGGCCAACTCGTCGAGTGGATGGCGGTCGAGCGTGCGGCAGATGGTCAGGTCAGCGTGCCCTGGTCTGAGATTGTGTTGGACATGAAACTGCCCGAGCGCGTCGCGGCCTGAAGTCCTTGC
>CAMCTC010000141.1 GCA_945878355.1 Bordetella parapertussis
ATGGCAGTTGGCGCAGCAGCGCGTACATCGGCGTTCTATCGCCCTTGACGCGAAAGGATGTCACCGATGCGGACAGCCCGCGCATAGTTCGTGAGATGGCTGGTTGGCTGAGTCCGGTCGCGGTCATCAGCTGGGCCGCCGTCTGTGGAACGCCTCGTAGAAGCCGCTCGATCTCCTGAGCCGAGTTCGATGTTGCAGGCAGATGATGGATGTTCATCAGAGCGCCAAGAAGAATAGTTCAACGCATTGTTCGATGCATTTCAAATACAGTCAAGAAAACGAGGCCAACAGCATCTTGAACGCGGCGCTGGAGGTGTTGGCGGATGACGAGAACAGTCGTCAAAAACGATTGTCAGTACGTTGTCCGGACGATATGATCGCGCAACTTTTCAAAAAAGGTCGACCATGACCGCTGTTAGTCATTCCAAGTCCGAGCGCATCGACGTTCGCGCCAGCGCGCCTGTGAAGCAGTTGCTGCAGGAAGCGGCGCGTGTGGCGCACAAAAATGTGAGCGAATTTTTGCTTGACGCCGGCATCATCGCCGCCAACCAAACATTGGCTGACCGCACTCGATTTGAACTGAGCGACGCGCAGTGGTTGGCCTTTCAGGCTGCACTGGACCAACCCGTCATCGCCAAGCCCAGGCTCAAGAAGCTGTTGTCTGAACCGGGATTGCTTGGTTGAGTTCGCAGGCTTACGAGCCAGTTCGCAAACTGGCCGGTTCGGACGCCGTCGAGTCCTTTGATTGTGGTCAAGCCGCACTGAACCAATTCTTGCAGCGCTTCGCACTTGTCAACCAAAAATCCAACAGTGCGCAGACCTACGTGAGTTGCCATTCCGGTTCGGTGGTCGGGTTTTACAGTTTGGCCGTTGGCAGCATTGAGCCCTCAAAGGCAGCCCCACGTGTGACCAAAGGCATTCCACAACACCCAGTTCCGGTGATGATTTTGGCCAGGCTTGCCGTGGATCTTCAGCACCAAGGCGCAGGGCTCGGCAAAGCACTGCTCAAGGATGCGCTACTGCGCACCGCCCAGGCGGCCGACATTGCCGGCATTCGTGCACTGCTGGTGCATGCCAAGGCCGAGTCGGCACGGCAGTGGTACTTGAATTGGGAGTTTGAGCCCAGCCCATCTGACCCGTTTCACCTGTTCCTCTTGATGAAAGACATCAAGGCCATGACCGGAACGAACCAAGCGTGAAGCGGCTTGAGTATGCAGGGCAACGCAGTTGCCGCTCAACTTACCGGCTAGGATTCAATGATGCGTAAACGTGTACCGACCTACCCCGGCGCGGTATATCTAGAAGCGGTAGCCTGTTGCCAATCATTCAAATCTCGCCCACGCGCCGTTCGTACCTTGTAGGCGTTTTGTTTGGGTCTTCACCACCCTCGGATTTTTCGCGCCAGCAAAAAAAGAGGCCTCTCGCCCAAGTCACTTCGGCATCGGGGAAACGGATGCTTGGCGCAGAGAGCGTGCTCTCTGCACTTCCGAAAGCGCGCACCCCGCGTGATGAGGTCGTGCAGAGAGCACGCTCTCTGCGAGAAGCGTGCGAAGCCGGAGCCAACACGCCATCCTGGCGATACGCCAGGTGATCCTGATCTTCGGGAGAGAGGCCAAAAAAGTCACCCCGGCAATCGTCAGCGGGCGCCAGAAGCGCACGATGACGATGCCGGTTGCGGCCGTCTGAAAACGGTTCACAAGCTCATCGTCGCTGGCCACAGGCTCATGGGGTGCGCCTGCTGGGCCGGAGACCACAACAATTTCAGAAAATTCAGCGCATCGAACGCCTGGGTGCCAAACCATGAACATCAACATGGGACCAAGGGTCCATCAATTGGACGCCGCAGCCCTCGAAGTCGCCGGTGTTGCGGGTGGCCACGCTGGCGCCATGAGCGCGGGCGATCGCGGCGATCTGGCAATCGAACTGGCTGATGGGGCGGCCAGCCGCACGGCGCACGGCGGCGATGGCGGCATAGGTGCTGGCAGCTTGGCGGTCGAAGGGCAGGATGCGGTCGCGAAAGTCTTCCTCAAGAACGCCCTCGATCGCCTTGGTGTGTTGGCCCTCAGTTCGGTGTGGGCCGGTCATCAAGCCCAGGCGGCGGCACTGGCCACCGCGCCGGCAAAAGCCTGAAAGCTCCGCGACGCATTGCGCGCCGGCTCCATGTGCTGGGCCACCTGCTTGGCGCATTCCATCTTGCGCAGGCCGGTCTTGAAGTAGCCGGCTTTCTTCAGAACCCGCTCCAAGGCTTCCCAGGTGCCGCCCAGCACCGCGTCCGGGTCCCGAAAGCCCTGCTTGCTCACCTGCGATGCCGACACTCGCGGATAGGCCGTCTGAACCGCCGTCCAGTCACCAAAGAACCAGGCTTCCAACTCTTCGACAGCAATGCGGTTGGCCACCTGGAACGGCTGGCCATGGCCGGCCAAGGTCTTGCTCAGCAGCCGGGCATCGGCGGCCATTTTTTCCATCGCCTGTTTCAGCACCCGGCAGTCATCGTCGTCCCGGTCGACCAAGACCAGGATGGCCCAGTTGGCGGGCAGCCACTGGCTGTAGCCGCGCAGACGGTCGGGCAAGTTCTTCAGCAAGTCATCCTTGCATTGGAAGCGGATGATCTGGAAATCCGCCCCGGCCAGCATCCTGGGCAAGAGCTGCTCCAAAGCCATCTCCATCGACGGCTCTTCCACCAGCACGATCAGCTTGTCCAGCATCAGCCGCCCCCCTGCGCTTTGGCGCCGGCCCTGGCGCGCGGTGCGCCGTGGTTGATCAACGGGTCGCCCAGGCCGAAATGCCCTTCCATCCACAAATGCCCCAGTGAAGCGCCCGCCTCAATGAATTCAGGAATGCCCTGGATGTCGCAGGCGCGCACCGCCTGGGTGAAGCCCTGCGCATCGCGGTATAGCACCCTCACCTCATCTGCCCGCATCGCGTTCAGCAGGAACGGTGAATGGCTGGTGATGAACAGCTGCGAGCGCTCAGACGCGGCGCGGCATTCCTCGGCCAACTCGGGCAACAGCCGGGGGTGCAAGAAGTTCTCGGGCTCCTCGATGCCGATGAAGCACGGCGGCTCCGGGTCGTAGAGCACCGTCAGGTAGGCCAGCATTTTCATCGTGCCGTCGGAGACATATTTGGACAGCACCGGCTGGTCGAATGGCTCGTCCTTGATCTGCAGCAGCAAGCGGCCATCAGCCATGGGCTCGGCCTCCACCCGCTCCAGCCGCGGAATGCGCTCGCGCAGCACCGAGAAGATTTTCTCCAGCCGCTCGGGGTGCTGCTCTTTCAGGTATTGAATGACATTGGCCAGGTTTTCACCGCCCTTGCTCAAACGCTCTTGCGGCCCGGCCTCGGGCTGGTTGCGGGTCTGGTCTATCGCCAGGCAGGACACATACCAGTCGGTGATGAAGTCGCGCAACGCGGCCACCCGTGGGTGCTCGGTGAACTGCCCCAGCGTGTTCACCGCGATCAGATCGGGCGTGCGCAGGTTAGTGTCTACCCGCACGTCATCAGAATCCGGTGCGTCACCACTCGCGGCCTTGCCGATGCCGCGCCGGAACTCCAGGAACCGAAACGGTTGGCCCCGGGTGCCGCGCCGCCACTGCAGCCACTCTTCAACCACCTCGGGGCCCTTGGCGCCTTCGTCGATGGCGAGGTGGTAGGTGATCACTGGCGTGCCAGGGCGCTCACGGTACTTCAGCTCGAACACGATAGGCCCGGTAGAACCACGCGTCTTCAGCTCTTTGCCGCGCCCGCGCCGGTCCCAGGCATGGCGCAGGCCAAACTGGAAGCATTCCGACAGAAAGTTGAAGACGTCGAAGACGGTGGACTTGCCGCTGCCATTGGGCCCCAGCAGCACCGTCATCGGCGTCAGCTTGTCGAGATCCACCCGGCGCAAGGCACGGTAGTTCTCGACATGCAGTGACTCGATGCGCGGGATGCCTTCGGGTTTGACCCGGCGGGTTGCTTTCATTTCATGCTCCGTCATTCTTGGTGTCGCGGACTTTTTTCGACTTGGGTCTCTGTGGCGCACGACTATTCGGCTCACGAATTTGTGGCTCAAGAGTGAGCAACAACGCCGTTTGCGGCTCACTTGTCGACATTATTGGTCCACAAATAAGTTTGCAGTGCAGCGCGGCACCTCCTGAGAAACAAATCAGACTGACGCCGCCTGAGCAGGGGTGGCGGCCGGCGTGAGGCTGAAGCCGAGTGAAGCTGCGCGGCGTTTGAGGGCCGCCACGGAGCGCTCGCGCTGCTGTTGTTCATAGTGCTGCTGGCCCTGATCGACGAAGGCTTCGCCGCGGGTGAGCATGAAGTAGACCATTCGGTCGAACTTGTGGGCGGTGGCGGTGTTGGCCTTGGCAGTGTCCATTCGGGCCTGCAGCCGCCGGTAGAACGCGCCGAGTGCAGACTGGCTGTGCCACAGGCTCTGCGCCGCCAGCTTCAGGGCTTGACGCGCCCGGTTCGCGGCGCGCTTGGTGCCTGAGGACAGCACCTTACCGCCGCTGATCTTGGTGCCAGGGCACAGGCCCAGCCAGGAGCAGAAGTGCTTGACACTGGCGAAGCGGCTCAAGTCGGGTCCGATCTCGGTGAGTAGCTTGAGCACCGTGTCGGCGCCCAGCCCGTTGATGCGCGTGAGGTCCACGCCAGCCCAGTTGGCCAGCAGTTGGCGCTGATTGAACTCGACGCGTGCTTTGGAGCCGGGGCGGGGAGCCCGCCCGATCTCGACGTTGGTCGGCCCTAGCGCTGCCATCAGGTCGTGCGGCTTGGTGTCGCACTCGCCCAGGTGGCGCTGAATGTCGTCGTACATCGCCAGGGACTGCGCCAGGACGAATAAGTGCTCCTGGCTGGTTGGCGCCAGTTGCCTTGCAGTGCACGGGCGATCTCATCCTTGCTGGCCTTGACGCGGGCGTTGCGGTAGCTGGCTGAGTGTGATCACCCAATTCGATGGACCGATGATCGAGTTTGGTGATGGACAGCAAACCCATGCGCTGACCCTCTTCTGAAAAAGCCTGTTGACCTTGTCGCCTGAGCGGCTCATCGCACGCCAGGCCAGCAAGCACTCAAGATTGCCCTTGCCGCTCGATTTCAGACCAGACATAGGGGTGGTAGCGGCGAATCAATGGCCCTGGCCTGGTGCCCGCCTTGTATTCGGCAAACAAGCGCGACCGCATCTCACGTTTCACCGCACTGTCCAACTGCAAGCGGGCCACCGTCCTGCGGGCCGCGTCGGTCAGGACCGGGTCGGTCAGCGCAGGGTTGAGACACATCTCGCCGGTGGTCAGCACCAGCAAGAACACCCTGGGCGGCAGAGTGAACGGGTCCAGCAGGTCGGTGAAGTGGTTCTTGCGCGCATTCATGTCAAGACAGGCCAAGCGGTAGTTGTCCCACTCGTAAGCAGCCCCCGATGCGCGGGACTTGGGCGCGAAATGGTCGACCGACGCGGCACCTGTTGCCAGTTCGATATGGGTCCCGAGATAGGCGCAAATGCCCCCGTAAGCGGCATGGAACTCGGGCAGGCATTTGGTCCAGTGTGCAGGGAACTTCGTGCCCAAGGGCACGGGCAGGTTCAATGCCCGGGTCGGGTACAGCGTCTTGAACAACCATCGCTACCCCGGCGCGCGCACCTTCGCCTGGAACGACGCCGGCTCGGGCTGGGGCGCCACAGGCATCATTTCGCGGTCTCCGCCGGCGCAAGTGCGTAGCGCCACAGGGCCCAGAACGGATCGATGTCTGCCAGTGAGGCGTGCAATGCCTGCTCGATCTTCGCAAGCCGGTCCGCAGCCACGGCCTGCCCGCGGCCGAGACAGCCCATGGCCTCTCGTGCGTCATGCAGGGCCTGTTCAGCTTGCAGCGAGGTCGGCGCGCCCAGGTCGAAGGCCTCACTGACCAACCAACGCGACACATCGCCCAGGCGCACATAGTGCCTGCGCTGGAACAGCACCTGCTCGGCCGTGCCCTCCTCGTTCTTGACCATGTCCAAGTCGAACCAGGCGTCTAGGTCGCCATTGAACTGCGGTTCCACAGCGGCCAGCACCAGCGGCGAATGAGTGGCGACGATGAGTTGCACCTGGGCATGGGTTTGGGCCAGGGCCTGCGTCACGTCCAGCAGCGCCGACACGATCGAGCGCTGCCAGCGCGGATGAAGATGGGCCTCGATCTCGTCGATCAGGAACACCACTTGCGGCGTGATGGCCTGCTCCAGCAAGGCACTGGCTTTCTGGTGTTCCTGCCAAGCCCAGACCAGCAGGTAGGCCAGCGCCACCACGCGGCGCACGCCCGACGAGGCATGCAGCACGGGCACGGGCTTGCCATAAGGCGTCACCAAGGTCGGGATGTCGCGAACGTCGTCCAGGCTGATCCTGGCAAACGGGCCAGGCTTTAGCTCGGCCTGCCCGGGCGGTGACAGCCGACGCAGCACATCGCACAGCATCTGGAAGGCAGGCCCGTTCTCCTTTTGCCAGCCAGCCCAGTCGTTGACCAAACCGTTGCACAGTTGGCCGCGCTCAGGGTCATACAAGCCGTCCCACACCTCATGCGGACCGAAAACGTAGGCCGGTATTCGCTCCTGAACGTCGGTATTGCCCTTCTGCTTCCAATAATTGCGCGCCGGGTCCCAAAGTGCAAAACCACCGTCGGCCATCGCATAAAGCACCAGGCCGGGGTTGTACGGCCGTCCGGCCTTGCCGGTCCAGGCCTCGTCAGAGGGGGAGAAAGTGCTGCGGTAGCGCACATCCTTGTTGGCCTTGCCCTCCACCGAGAACTCGATGCTGCCCTCCTTGGCCGAGGTGGGGCGCGCGCCATAGCCGCTGACCAGCGCTTTGTTCAGGTCGCGAGGCCAACGCCGCGTCAAAGCCCACCAAGCGATGTCGAGCAAGAAACTCTTGCCCAGCCCGTTGTCCCCGGTGATCAGGTTCAGCCGCGGTGCGAAATGCGCTTCCAGCGCCTCGCATGGCCCGACCTTGTTCAGCTTCAACTCCTTCAGCATCTCAACTCCTTTTGACCGCGACGATTTTCTCAGCCCGCGTCAGGTGGTGGTCATTGACGAACTCGCCCTGAAACACCTTGAACCACGGCGCGCTTTCCACGTCCTTGCTGCGGTCCCTGTCCCAGGTGATGTTGAGCTTGGGCTCCGCAGCACGGGCGCGGCAACGGCGATGCTCGGCGCCAGGGCATTGAATTGATCTGCGAAAAATGACCACGCCTGGCCGGCCAGCGGCCGGGGGCTCAAGAAGCAGCTTCGCCGTCAATGTTCAAGCCTTTCAAGCGCTCGATCAGGTCGCCGCGCCTGAAGGTCGCTGATAACTGCTGCATCGAGATGTCCTGCACGCCATAAAGAGCGTTGAGCGCAAGCCCAACATCTTTGACCGAAGCCGAGAAATAGTGCTCGCCTTGGGTTTCAATCAAACCTTGAATTCTGGTGAAAACGGTGTGATCAAGCTTTTCAAGCGGCAGTTGAAGCGCCTTCAGCAAACGCCGCCCCATCTGCATGGCGATGAAGCAAGAGGCATAGCGCACAAACAGTGGATCGACTCCGGTCGGCCGCCTGCGATGATTTTCGGCAATTCGATACAGAAGTACGGCAGTTATGGCTTGCGACCCATTCAAACCCGCTTGAAATATCTCTTTGTATAATTTTCCAAAGTGCTCTCGGGTCAGAAACTTGGCCTGATGCGGCGCCACACGCCAAACGGCCAAAATGGCTTCGGCCGCCGCGCCAGAAGTAATGTCCATGGGCTTCGGAGCCCCGTCGGTCCGTTTGCGCCGATAGCTAAAACCCAAGGCTTGAATGCTGTTTTCCAAGCGCTGCTGAACTTCGTCATTGGACCGCAGGTCTTTCAAGTCCACGGGGTTCTGACTGTTCGTCGCATGGGTGATGCGCAGCACGATGTCTTCGTTGTCTTTCGGCAACTTGTAGAGGCGCACCAGAACGCTGGCCTCGGTCGGCAGGGGTTTGCCTGCCGCCTTCATGGCCTCCAGCGTCTTGAAGATCGTCATGCAGGTCTGACCGCCGTTGACAATTTGCAAGTTCTCGACACGGACTTGATAATCACCAGCTTGCAATGCGTTGTATGAGAAATCGCTGCACACCAAAGTCAAGCCATTGTTGAAGAAGTAGAAATTCTGCGGATTTTCTGATTGCAAGGTGCTGCGAATTCCCTCGTTCACACGATTTCCGTGCAAACCAAGGTAGCGTCGGATATTTCGTTCCAGCAGTTTTTCGCCGTGCGTGCTCATCAGGTTCGCCAACTCTGTGACGGGCATGCGCCCGATACAGACCCGGCTGAAATTCATGTCCTCCACGATGGCTCGACCCTGGAACCGCAGCGTATCGTCCACCGGCTTCATGCGCTGCAAAATACCGATCAAGACATCATGGTTGACATGCTCCCAGGTAACCTGATCACCGAAGCCCGCCCGGTCGATCGCATCTTGGGCCGAAGCATTCCACTTCAGGCCGTTGTTGCAGGCAATGGCGCGCACGCTGGGTATAAAACCGTCGCGAATGAGCGAACGCGCAGCCTCCACCTTGAACTTCAGCCGATCATTGATACGCCCAAGCTCGGCGGCTGGATCAAATATATGGCGAATGGCATTGATCAATGCCAACACACCGTTCTCCTCGAAGTTCGAGTTACCTTCAAGCTTGCTCTTGTACTTGCCCTGAAAAAGGGTGACCACAAATTCCCCGTCAACCTCCTCCGTTACGTGCATGGCATCGACGCCGAAATCACCACTCCCATCCGTCAGACAATCAAAAGCTTCGTCGACGTCAAGATCGAGCACGGTCTTGGCACACAGGTAGGCAAAGGCGAGCGACTTCAGCCGAGTCGCATCCGTCAGATTCAGTTGGGCCTGCGCTGAACTGCGAATTTCGTCCAAAACACCCGTTAGGCGCTGGTCGATGATGGACGCATTGATGTTCATGGCTTCACGCCTTTCGGAAATGGGTAGACGCCATTTTCTCAGCCCGCGCCGTGTTCAAACTGTGGCCGCCTGGCCGCGCTGAGACTCCGCCGGGCTGCGCGGCGCTGGCGTGTGCTGCAGGATGTCGGGCAGTTCGCCAAAGAAGGGCACGGCGCCGTAACGCCCGGTCAGGTAACCTCGCTCCCAGGCCTCGTGCTTGCGCGGGCTGAAGTCGGTCAGCGGGTACAGGCGGGTGGCCTGGTCTTCGTCCTTCTCGGTGAACCAGATCTGGTCGCGCCGGAACAGCGTGTGGTCGAGCAACGAGGTGTCGTGCGTGCTGAAGATCAGCTGCGCCTTGTGGCGATTCAGCGCCGGGTCGTGAAACATCGAGATCAACCGGCGCACCAGCAGGGTGTGAAGACTGTCGTCGAGCTCGTCAACCACTAGAGTGCGGCCATCCTTCAGGACGTCGAGCAGCGGGGCCAACAGGCCGTACAGGCGCTGCGTGCCGTCGGATTCCTCGTGCAACTCGAAGCTGGCCGCGCCATTGGGCGTGGCGTGCTGGAAGACGGGCACGAGAAACTCGCCCTCCTCGCGGCCGGCATGCGCCACGCCGCCCGCATGAAAGAGCAGCTGTTCACGGAACCCCTTGCGAGCCACGGCTTGCACGTCGGCGATGCTGATGTCGGCCGCCAACATGAAGTCGCGCACGGCGGTGCGCCCTTCGTCGGTGGCGAGCATCGCGGTGGTGAGGTCGTAGTTCAGCTTGGTGCCGGCCGGCAGGTAGACGATGCTGCTGACGATCGAGCGAAAGACCGGGCCCAACAGGGCGCTGTTGAGCTGGGCCGCGGTCGACAGAAACAGCGCGTTGGGCCGCGTGCTGTCCTGCCACAGCTTGCGCGAGCCGGTGAGGTAGGTGCTGAACTCGTAGTCGTAACTTTCGCCATCATCGGCCAGCTGCCGGCTGAACCACTGTGTCGGCTTGGCGGTGCGGTAGACCAACAGCGACTCGCTGACGATGCGTTGTGGCGTCATCGCGAAGGCGTACTGGTAGCGCACGTCTTCGAGCATGAAGGTCAGTTCGAAGCTCGTGGGCCCCTTGCCGAAGGCTTCATCGAGCTTGAAGGGCTGGACGTTGAAGACCTGCCCAAGCTGGATGCCAGTGGCCGACTCGGCCACCACGGCCCGCATGTAGTTCAGCGCGAGCAGCAGCGTCGACTTGCCACTGGCGTTGGGGCCGTACACCACGGCGCTGAGGACAACCGCCGGCGACGCCTTCAGGCCGGTCTCGGCCAGGTGCGTTTCAGCCAGCTCCGTAGCGGTCGAGGCCACCAAGCTCAGCACCTGCTCATCGCGGATGGATCGAAAGTTGCGGACCCGAAATTCAAGAAGCATGTTGGGTTCCCTGCAGACATTCGGCTGGAATTTGCCGAAAATATGCGGGAATATACAAAATAGTTTGCTCTTCTGGTCAAGTTTCTGTGCGGGTTTCCCCACGATACGGCCATGGTCATGGCCCCGGTGCGCCTGAGGCCAGTCACCCAGACTGGCTATCAAGTCCGCGCGCTCCGCCGCCAGGCGCTTGACTTCCAGGTTGAGCGCGACCTGCCGCGGCAACTGCTTTTCTTTCACCGCGGCACCTCGAACCAAGGCAACTTGGCTGTCGAGGTAGGGGATGGACCGGTGCAGCGCACACTTGGCACTGAGCGCCCCAAGGCCGGCCGAAGCCGGCCGCCCCCCGTGGGAATCAAGCAGAGTGGCAAAGCCAAACATTTGCTTGAGGCGGCCGAACAAGGCGTCAGCATCAACCGGCTGGTATCGGCTGTTAGCGACGGTGCAAATCCGCTTCTAAACGCTGGCGAGGAAGCGGTTTTGCAAGATTGGCGGCAGAAGGGCTGACCGATGTCTCAGCTGACGAAGGGGTCGCCCTGGCCTGACGCAGGCGTGTCCCGGAGCGACTTCGATTGACGA
>CAMCTC010000142.1 GCA_945878355.1 Bordetella parapertussis
CTTGCTTGGCATGATCGAATTCGTACCGCATATTTTATTGTGCTGACAATATGAGATATTGTCAACGGGCGTCCTGTGAAGTCTCTTGCGCCGTCGTCGTTTGCAAGGTGTCTTCTGGCAATCCTCAGGACTGGACGATGACCTCGCTCAGCACCGGCGTCTGGCTCTTGAATGCCTTGCCGGTCTCCCGGCCTCTCTACGCGGATTGAAACAAGCCCTGCTCAGCCCCAAACCGCGATGGCTGGCATGATGTGGCCGGAGTCCTTGTCCGTGAGAGCCAGCCCATGAGCGCAGCGATGTCCGATTACGGTGACCAGCAGGCCGCGATGCAGGTCTACCTGGCCGATGGCGAGAAGCGAGCGTTTGCGCTTGGCAACCGAGGCCCTATGCGCTTTTCTGCCGATGGCAGGGTGCACCCGGACATCCTCGCGGCCTATTGGCGCTGCGGCTTTTATGTCTTCGAAGGCGTGCTCGCCGCCGATGAACTCGTCGACATCGAGGCTGATTTCCGTGACATCCTCGACCGACTGCCCAGCGAACGCCGCTCGCCGCATGACCGCCAAGGCCGTCCGGCCTTGGGCGCTGACTGCAAGGCGCCGACCCTGCAGTGGTCCCGACCGCTGGGCGACCCGGTCGGTGGCACCCAACTCGCCAATGGCCGCCATCCGCTGAAGATGTTCGAGCCCCAAGCCGCCGCCGGTGCGCCCAAGGAGATCGTCTACCTGATCCTGGGCTCGCTGCAGTTCTCGCCTGCGGCGCTGCGCGTCTACGGCCACCCGCATTTGCTGGCGATGGCCGCGGCGGTCAATGGCGACGATTTCGTCCCGTTCAACGAGGCTTTTTTCATCAAAGAACCCGGCCTCGGCGCCTCGGTGGCCTGGCACCAGGACGGCATCACCCACTGGAACAGCGCCGACTGGGACGAGGGCACGCACGGCTTCAACTTCATGGCCCAGCTCTACGGTTGCACGCCGGCCAACGGGGTGTGGGTGGTACCGGGTTCGCACAAGAGGGGCAAGGCCGACATCAAGGCGATGGCGGCTGCAGCGGGCTCAGAGCGCCTGCCCGACGCGGTGCCCATCGTCTGCAAGCCGGGCGACGTGGCGATCACCAACCGGCAGGCGGTGCATGGGTCTTTCGCCAACACCAGTCGCGACTGGCGCGTGACGCTGAACTTCGGCTTTCACCGTCGGCGCTCGGTGCTGGGGGTCGAGACCCAAGGCACTGTCCACGCTGCTGCCGGCGTCTACGATGAGCAGCGAATACATAAGCGCGCCCATTTGATCGGCTGGGGCATCGATGCGCGGCGCCAGCGCTTTCCCGATGAGGCGTCTTTCGTGTACCAGCCGCATGCCGCTGCCGGCGAAACCTATCGATGGAATGACGCGTCCAAAGCCGACATCAAGGATTACAACCTGCTCGACCTGAGCATCTGAGTGGCCGCAGCGCCGCGCTTGATCAAGAGGATCACATGACTGCTTTCACGCTCTGCGTCGGCACCGCCGGCACCTCGGTCTGGTTCAGCCGCGACCTCGGTGAGACCTGGGACCGGCCTTACAGCGAATCAGGCCTGTACCTGGAGTCGCGGGTGTGGGCCTTGTCAGCGCACCCGGGCCGACCCGGCGAGGTGCTGGCCGGTACCGACTCGGGCGTCTACCGGTGGTCGGAAGCCGCGCGGCTGTGGACGCATCTGCCCGGGCCCTTCGACAAAGACTGCACCTGGGCGCTAGCCCAGGACCCCCACAACCCGGACGTGATCGTCGCCGGCACCCATCCGGCCGCGCTGTACCGATCGGACGACGCTGGTGCCACCTGGCGGGATTTGAACGTGACGCTGGCCGACCAGTGCATTTTTGTCGGCGTGCCGCGCGTCACGCAGGTGCTGTTCGACCCGGCGGTCAAGGACACGCTGTGGGCCGGGGTTGAGATCGACGCGGTGCACCGCAGCCGCGACGGCGGCAAGACCTGGGCCCGTCTGGACCAAGGCCTGGTGTCTGGCGATGTCCACGGTGTGGCGGTGGTCGGCCAGGGCGGCAAGTCGACGGTGTTTGCAACCACCAACAAGGGCTTGCACCGCAGCGCGGACGCGGGTGAGACCTGGGCGCTGCAGCCGCTGGACTCGCCCTGGCAGTACACCCGCACGATCAAGGCCCGGGCCGACGGTGACCATGTCCTGTTCCTGACCAACGGCAATGGGCCACCCGGGTCCACCGGCCGGCTGCTGCGCTCACGTGACCACGGCGACACCTGGCAGGACGTGGGCCTGCCAGGCGACATCAACAGCACCCCTTGGTGCGTGGCCTCGCACAGCAACGACCCGAACATCGTCTTCACGGTGACGAACCTGGGGCAGATCTTTCGCAGCCTGGACGGCGGCGAGACCTGGGTCAAGCTCAGGCGCGAGTTCGGCGAGGTGCGCTCGATGGCCATGTTGCCGGCATGACGCCTGCGCGAGAGAACGCGATGCCATCGCCTCAAGCGCTTCGCCCCAATTGCTGGTCTTGGGCCAGCGCGCTGCTGCTGTGCGCCTTGCTGGCCAGTGGCTGCAGCACGCTGAATCCCCAGCGGGTTCGCGCCGGACAAAGCCAGGCCGAGGTGTTGGCGGCGATGGGTCAGCCCACCGGCCGCTATGCGATCGATGGTGGCGCGCAGCGGCTGGAGTTCGCGCGCGGCCCGGCGGGTCGTGTGACCTGGATGGTCGACCTGGACGCCAATGGTCTGGTGCTGGGGATCGAGCAGGTGCTCGACGCTGCCCACTTTGCCCGCGTCGTTGACAAGATGCCGCGCGAAGCCTTGCTGCGCTTGCTGGGCCGGCCTGCTGCACGGCAGGGCGAATGGCAGAACCGCGAGACCTGGTCTTGGCGCTATGAGACCAACGACTGCCTGTGGTTTCGAGTCACCCTCAGCGCTGAAGGCTTGGTGCGTGACGGTGGCGCGGTGATGACCGACTTCGCCTGCGACGGGCCCAGCACCCATGCGCGATGACGCGGGCTCATTTCTTGAAACACGATTGAAATTTCACACCGCATGACCCAAGCCCTGACCCTGTACGGCATCCCCAACTGCGACACCGTCAAGCGCGCCCGCGCCTGGCTGGTCGGGCAAGGCACAGCTGCGGTGTTTCACGACTTCAAGAAGGCCGGCGTTCCCGAGTCAGCGCTGGCGGCCTGGATCGCTGCGGTCGGCTGGGAGCGCTTGATCAACCGCCAGGGCACGACCTGGCGCAAGCTCGACGAGGCCAGCCGCCATGCCGTGGTGGACGCTGCCAGTGCCAGCGCACTGATGCGGGCGCAGCCCAGCGTGATCAAGCGCCCGGTGGTGGCCTGGCCAGACGGCGGCGTCACCGTGGGTTTCGACCTGGCCGAGTTCAGCCGGCGGGTTTGAAACCGGCGTCAGCGGCAGCGGCCTCGCGCAGCACGATCTGGCGCGGCACTTTGTCGTCCGCCAGCTGCGCGGTGCGCCAATCACGAATCTCGTTGGCGGCGAGCGCACTGCCCGGCTGGGGCACGACGTAGAGCCTGCCGATGTCGTCTGGCACGGCGAACGCATGCCCCTCGAAATGGAGCCGAGCCCGGGCCGAAGGCCACATCGTCGCTTTCGACGATTCATGCGCCGCGGGCGATCTGAAACACTGCTGACAACGCATTACAGGAGAACTTGCCATGCATGAGCCCGACCCGGCGGACACCGCCTTCCGCGAAGAGGTGCGGCAGTTTTTGGCGGCCAAACTCACGCCCGAGCTGCGACAGGTGGGGCGCCGCGCCTCCGGGGTGTTCGCCCCTTACCCCGACGGCCATCCTTGGTTTCGGATTCTGGCCGAGCGCGGCTGGAGCGTGCCGAGTTGGCCGGTGGAGTGGGGTGGCTGCGGCTGGAGCGTGCGCCAGCACGACATCTTTGCCAGTGAGCTGGCGGCGGCCAACGCGCCGGCGCTGGCGGGGCAGGGTACGCGAATGGTCGCGCCGGTGGTGATGGCCTTCGGCACGCCCGAGCAAAAAGAGCGCTGGCTGCCCGGCATACGGTCGGGCGATGACTACTGGGCCCAGGGCTATAGCGAGCCGGGGTCGGGGTCTGACCTGGCCTCGCTGCAATGCCGAGCAGTGCGCCAAGCAGGGCCTCATGGCGACGAGTACGTGATCAACGGCACCAAGATCTGGACCACGCACGCGCAGTGGGCAAACAAGATGTTCTGCCTGGTGCGAACCGACAGGTCGGGCAAGCCTCAGCAAGGCATCAGCTTCTTGCTGTTCGACATCAAGTTGCCGGGCATCACGATCCGGCCGATCATCAGCATCTCGGGCGACCACGAGCTCAACCAGGTGTTTTTCGACGATGTGCACGTGCCGGCATCGGCGCTGCTGGGCGAGGAGAACCGCGGCTGGACCATCGCCAAATACCTGCTGGTGCACGAGCGGGGCGGCAGCTATTCGCCGATGTTGCGGGCCCGGCTGGCGCGCTTATACCAGGCGCTGGACCAGGCGTTTGCCGGCCGCCCCAAGGACGATGCCGAGCGCGGCGATTTGCTGCGCCGGTTGGCCGATGCGCAGTGCCGCATCGACGCGCTGCAGGCGCTGGAACAGCAGGTGCTGGCCGGTCGCATCCGCGGCGACGAACAGCCGATTGCGCCATCAATCGGCAAGCTGCTGGGCAGCGAGCTCAAACAGCTGCTGACCGAGATCGGCGTGCTGATCGCCGGGCCCTATGTCGCGGCCCGGCTCGCGCCTGCCGACTGCGCTGGCGACGACACCGCGCTCGCTTTGCCCGAGGACGCGGTGTTCGCGATGGGCGCCTACCTCAACGACCGCGCCGCGTCGATCTACGCCGGCACCAACGAGGTGCAACGCAACATCATCGCCCAGCACTTGCTGGCGAACTGAGGACGACGATGAACACGATGTTCGAACTCAGCGACACCCAGTCGCTGCTGCGTGACAGCCTGGCCCGCTGGCTGGGAACGACCGCCCCCTTCGACCGGCGTGAAGCGCTGTTGCGCACACCCGAAGCGCTCGCGCCGCTGTGGCAAGGCCTGGCCAGCGAGCTCGGGCTGCTGGGCGCTGCGCTGCCTGAGGCCGTTGGTGGGCTGGGCGGTGGGCTGGCCGATCACATGCTGATCATGCAATCGCTGGGCGAGGCCTTGCTGCCCGAACCCTACTTGGCCTGCCTGGTGCTGGGCGCTGGGCTGCTGCAACGCCTGCCAGGCGAGCTGCCGCGCCAGTTGCTGGGCGGTGTGGTCGACGGCGCGGTGCGACCGGTGCTCGCGACGATCGAGCCCGAGGCGAGGCACGATCTGGCGCAGGTGCGCAGCACGCTGCGCAGCCAGGCCGGTGCCACCGTGCTGAGCGGGCGCAAGGCGATGGTGCGCGCAGCGCCCTATGCGACGCATTGGCTGGTGAGTGCGCGCGACGGCGCCGGTGTGCTGCGGCTTGCGCTGGTCAGGCCCGACGCGCCAGGCATCAGCAGGCGCGACCTGCGGCTGGCCGACGGCGGTTGGGCGGCCGAGCTGGGTTTCGATTCCACCCCGGTCGAGACTTTGCTGGGCGAGTCCGGGACCGACTTGCTGCCGCTGATCGCCAAAGTCAGCGATGAAGCGCTGCTGGCCACTGGCGCCGAGAGCATCGGCGTGATGCAGCGCTTGCTGCGCGACACGCTGGACTATGTGCGCCAACGCCACCAGTTCAAGGTGGCGATCGCGAGCTTCCAGGTCATACAGCACCGACTCGCCGACATGCACATGGCGCTGCTGCAGGCCAATGCGCTGGTCGGCGCAACGCTGGCGCAGATCGACGGCCCCGCCGCGCAGCGCCAGCAGGCGGTGGCCTCGGCCCAGGTGGCGGTGGCGCGGGCCTGCCGGTCGGTCGGCCAGGGCGCGGTGCAGTTGCACGGCGGCATGGGCATGACCGACGAGTTGGTCGTCGGCCATCTGTTCAAGCGCCTGACGCTGATCGAGGCCCAGGGGGGCGGTGCTGACGTCTTCCTGCGTCGCGTGGCCGACCTGCGTGCCGTCAACGCATCGGTGTCAGGACAATAGCGGCATCGCTGCCTTGCGGCGGCCGCTGGTTTTGAGATTTCAAGGAGAGCACCATGGCATTGACTTTCACCCGCAGCTGGGCCGACGAAGACCTGGACCGCTGGCGCGACACCTGCTCGCGATTTGTCGAGCAGGAGCTGCAGCCCGGTGACGAGGCAGCCCGAAAGCTGGGCAATGTCGGCAAGGACTTGTGGCGCAAGGCCGGTGAGCTGGGCCTGCTGTGCACCGACATCCCAGAGACCTGGGGCGGTGGTGGCGGCGATTTCCGGCACGAGGCGGTGATCTACGAAGAATGCTCGCGCCGCGGTTTGAGCGGTTGGGGCAATTCGGTGCACACCATCGTGGCGCATTACTTTTTGAACCACGGCACCGAAGAGCAGCGCCAGCGCTACCTGCCGCGCATGGCGCGCGGCGAGATCGTCGGCGCGATCGCGATGACCGAGCCCGGCACTGGCAGCGACCTGCAAGGCATCCGCACCCGGGCCGAGAAGCAGGGCGATCACTTCGTCATCAACGGCAGCAAGACCTTCATCACCAACGGTTTGCTGGCCGGCGTGGTGCTGGTGGTGTGCAAGACCGACCCGACCCAGGGCGCCCGCGGCACCTCGATCCTGATCGTCGAGACCGAGAACTGCGAGGGTTTCAGGGTCGGCCGCGTGCTCGACAAGATGGGCATGAAGTCGCAGGACACCTCCGAGCTGTTCTTCGACAACGTCACCGTGCCGGCTGCCAACCTGTTGGGCGGCCAGGTCGGCCAGGGCTTCTACCAGCTGATGGGCGACCTGCCGTACGAGCGGCTGATCATCGGCGTGACCGCACTGGCCTGCATGGAAGGCGCTTACGAGGCGACGCTGGACTATGTGCGCGAGCGCAAGGCTTTTGGCAAGCCGATCGCCGACCTGCAGAACACACGATTCAAGCTCGCCGAGGTGGCCACGCAGATCCAGGTCGGCCGCGCTTTCATCGACCGCTGTGTCGAGTTGCTGCTCGTCGGCAAGCTCGACACCGCGACCGCGTCGATGGCCAAGCTCTGGGGCAGTGAGACCCAAGGCCGGGTGCTCGACGAATGCCTGCAGCTGTTTGGCGGCTACGGCTTCATGAACGAATACATGATCGCCAGGATGTATGCCGACGCGCGGGTGCAACGCATCTACGGCGGCACCAGCGAGATCATGAAAGAAGTGATTTCGCGCGCGCTTTGAACGACCCCACCCACTTTTGGAGAGCCCCATGACCGACGCCACCAACCAAGACCTGCTGATCGACGAGCGAGGCGGCGTGGCTTGGTTGACGATGAACCGGCCCGCGCGCTTGAACGCGATGAACACCGGCTTGGTCGACGCGCTGCGCCACTATTTTCAAGGCCTGCACAAGCGCCATGAGATCCGGGTGGTGGTGCTGCAAGGCGCCGGCCGCGCGTATTGCGCTGGTCTGGACTTGAAGGACCGTGTCGGCGCTGCGCCACGCGACGTGCAGGCCAGCTTTGACGGCCAGCACAGCATCCGCGACATCATGATCGCGATGCGCGAATGCCCGCAGCCGGTGATCAGCATTGTCCAGGGTTCGGCCAGCGGCGGCGGCTTCGGGCTTGCGCTGGCCAGCGACATCCGGCTCGCGACGCCCGACGCGCGCTTCAACGCCGCGTTCATCAGGATCGGCGTGTCGGGCTGCGACATGGGGTCGAGCTACTTTCTGCCGCGCATGGTGGGCGCGTCGGTGGCTGCGGAGTACTTGCTGACCGGCCGCTTCATGGACGCGCAGCGCGCCTACCAACTGGGTTTGGTCAGCCGTGTCGATGCGATGCCAGCGCTGCAGGTCGAGGCCCAAGCGATGGCCGACGACATGCTCAACGCCACGCCGCTGGCATTGCGCCTGACCAAGGACTGCCTGAACCAAAACATCGACGCCCCCGGCCTGCGCGCGGCCATCGCGATGGAAGACCGCAACCAGGTGCTGTGCACCCGAGGCGGCGACTTTCAGGAAGGCATCCACGCCTTCTTGGAAAAACGCAAGCCTGTGTACGGCCAGACGGCGGGTTGAGGTTCTGGCGAACTCGTCGCGTTCAAGCCGGTTTGCGTGCCAGGATGAACAGCGTCGAGCCCAAGCCCGCAATCACCGCCAGCACCGTGAAGCCGGCGCGGTAGTTGCCGGTGGCGTCGGCAAACATCCCGGCCACCAATGGCCCGCCAATCTGGCCGATAGAGATGATCAGCGACGACAGGCCCAGGATGATGCCGATCGACCGGCGTCCGAAGTAGTCGGCCCGGATCGCTTGCATGAAAGGCCCGCGCAGGCCCCAGGCCAGGCCGTGCAGCACGGCGAAAGCCGTCAACATCAGTGCACCGGTGGCGTAGGTCAGCATCAGCAGCCCAGTGGCGTGCATCAACATGCACGCAGCGCAGATCCAGCGCTTGCTGTAGCGGTCGCCCACGGCACCGCCGATCAACACCCCGGCCAGCTGCGAGAGAGTCATCATCATGATGTACAGCGAGGCTTGCGCCACCGAGTAGCCTAGCGACTCGCGCATGTGGGTGATGGCATGCACATTGACCGCGGTGACCACCAACAGCGCGAAGCCATGGCCCAGCGCCAACAGCCAGAAAGCGCTGGTGCGCAGTGCCTCACGGGCGGTGAATTCACGCTGCGACGAACTGTCGTCGCCTCCTTGAAGGGCCACACCGGCCTGGGCCGGCGGCAGGCCGTCGACCGTCTCACCAATGTCTTGCGGACTGCGCTTGAAGACGGTGGCCAGCGGCCAACCGACCGCGATCATCAGCAAGCCCGAGCCGAAGACAGTGGGCCGCCAGCCCATGTGATGGATAGACCAGGCGACCGCCGGCACCAGGATGCCGCCCAGTGCCAAGCCCAGCCCAGACATCGACAGCGCCCTGGCGCGCTTGCGCTCGAACCAGTGGATGATGGCAATGTTGAGCGGGAAGTAGCCCGACATGCTCGCACCCAATGCGATGACCAGCACCGCGCCATACAAGCCGGGCAGCGTGTCGATCTGGCTGAACAGCATCAGCCCGAGGCCGAAGGTCAGGATGCCGACCCGGATCATCGTTTGAGGGCCGAAGCGGTCGATCGCCCAGCCCAGCAGCGGGCCGATGATTGCGGACTCCATCGACTGCATCGCAGAAGCGGCCGACAGCGAGGTCTTGCTCCAGCCCTTTTCTTCGATCAGCACGGCGAAATAAGCGCCGAAAGCCTGGTGCAGCAGCGCTGCGTGCAGCATCTGGATGCCGGCTGCGGCGCCGACCATTTTCCAGCCGTGAAAGATCTTCATCGAGATGTTGATTGCGCGAAAGCGCTCAGTCTATCGAGCCCGGACAGCGACAGCTGTCACCAACCGGTCGACCGGCGCGGCCCAGCCTGACAGACTTCGCGGGTCGAGATTCGCCCCAAGGTTTTACCGATGAATTGATCGATTTAACTTGTTATTCTATTTTCAGTGGCGCTTGCAGTTCGCTTGTGTAAGCCGGCATGGGTCGGCACCACCTCACCAAGGTGCCGCGTGGCTACTGCAGGCGCGAATCGCTGCTGGCAGCGCAGGCCAACGCCAGCGCCAGTGAGGTCGCGGCGGCGATGAAAGCTGGTTTCTTGCGCTGGCAAGGCAACAACAGGCGGCGCGACGATGTGACGGCTTGGGTGTTCAGGCTCTGATCCGACGAAAAATTATCGGCCGTGAAATTTTTTAGTGACCATTCGGCCGTGGCGGGCGGTATCTTGTTTGAGATGGTTGCTCGTTTTCTTCCTCGAAAGGAAATTCAATGGAATTGCCTGATGCCATCGAACTCAGAAATAATCTGAGAAAACATAAAGTCGTGATGGCCTATAACGGTGCCGTGTCAGACAGTTTGATGCTCGCGCTCGCCGATCTGCTCAAGAGCAGAATGATTTCACAAGAGGATCTCAAACGATCGAAGACGGTTTTCTCGGTCTTCATGGAGGGTGTTAAGAATCTGATTTGGCATGGTAGCGACCACAGCGACAACTCGGGCATGATATTGATCACGCAGGATAACGCCTAAGTGACGACTTTGAGCGCGCCGATTCGGCGGAAATTCTTGATTTTTCGTTGAGACTTTTCGAGCGATTCTCCAGGTTGTTCAATGAGAATGCGGACCTGACCCGTCACTCCGATCGGCAGGAGCAGCGGCTGATCAAGCTCAACCGCAGCCTCAAGGCCCAGACGCAGGAGGTCGAGGAAAAGCGCAAGACGCTGGAAGAGCTCTCCAAACAACTCGCACGCTATCTGCCGCCGCAGATCCATGAGGCCTCCTGATTAGAAATGTGCCTCAGCCTGCGCTCTGACGAGCTTTTCCGGGATCGGCCCGCATCGCGAGACGTCGACGATGAGTCGCGCTATGAGCGTTCGCAGGTCGAATCGGCGGTTGAACCGGTAGGCGAAGGCGGCCAAGTAATGGCTTGCGTACTTGTTGTACTTCAAAGAATGAAAAGCACCGGCCAGCGTGGTCTTCAAGTTGCCGAGCACTGTGTTGACCCACTTGAACTGAGGCAGATCGCGGGGCTTGAGAGCACCGAGGACAAGCGGCATGTGGCTACATCCAGCATCGGTCACCGCCGCGAAGCAGCCCAGCCCATCGCTGACCACCAAGGTACCCGGCTCCAGACTGGCTTTGGCCCAATTGCCAATGGCCGTCGAGGTGAAACCACTGACCAGGTTGAGCTTGA